>RXJW01000104.1 GCA_003963005.1 Burkholderiales bacterium | reverse complement strand
TACGGGCTCACTACGCCTAGTCATATTCACAGTCCTACTCCTATCCTCAAAGATAAGCGATGGACCGTGTCCGGTCATTCAGGGGGCTAGCTCATGACGACCGCCAGGCGCCGGTCGCCCATTCGCGTCTCGTGGCGCTGAAGCCCGACAGCAGCCTGTGGGCCTGGGGCGGCGACGACCTGGGCGCCGCCGGCACCGGCGCTGCCCAGCGCACGCTGCAGCCGGTGCGCCTGATGCTGCCGCCCGTGCCAAGCTGACCCGCCGCGGCCGGGTGCGGCCTCAGCCGCGCGGCATCAGCAGCGCATTGAGCACCTGCTGGCGCAGGTCGCGCAGCAGCGCCAGGCCCCGGTCGTGCACGACGAGGTCGCCGGCCTCGCGCTGGTCGCCGTAGAGCATGCCGACGACCTGGCCGCTCGTCGTCACCAGCGGCAGCACGAGGAAGGTGCCGGCCCGCACGCGCTCGCCGAACCAGGCCGGCAGGCGCTGGGTGATGACGGGGTCGGACGCGTCGCGGATCAGCGTGTCGGCGTTCTTGGCGCACAGCAGGCCGAAGAGGTCGCCGGGTGGGCGCAGCGGGATGTCGAAGCAGGGCGCGAGCACCACGGCCTTGTCGCCCACGCCCAGGCGGCCGCGCAGCGCGCCGGTCGCGGGGTCGACGAGGCAGGCCACGGCGCGCTGCAGGCTGAGCGCGCGGATGAGCTGCTGCAGCGCAGCCTCCAGCACCTCGGGCAGCGGTGCGCCGCGGCGGTTCAGGCGGCGCAGCAGCTCGATGGCATCGGCGAGGTGGTCAGCCAGTTGTTGGCGGTGGGCCTGCGAGCCGGGGGCCAGTCGCGGCGCAGCGGGCGCTGGCACTTCGCCGGGCGGCAGCAGCGTCACGCCCAGCGCCTTGAGCAGGGCGAGCCAGTCGCCGTGGATCTGTTCGAGGGTGTCGGGCAGGGTCTCGGCGTCCAGCGCCAGGGCCTCGCCCACGCGGCGCGAGAAGGCCTGGGCCAGGCGCCCGCGGGCGGCAGCCTGCTCCTCGGGCGAGCCGGCGTGCGGCAGTTGCATCAGCTCGCCGGCGAGCGTGTTGGCAGCCGTGCACAGGGCGCGGGCGTAGTCGTCGCCGGTGAGCAGCTCGCCGGTGGCGCCGGGGTGCAGGCTGCGCATGCCGGCCACCAGGGCCTCGGGCCACCCCCAGCCGCGGGCGACGTCATGACCCAGCTCCTCGACCGTCACGCCCCATCGCGCCCGGGCCAACCGGTCGCGCATCCGCTGCCGGGCCAGCGACTCGGGCGAGAGTGACTGCAGGTCGAGCTGGTCCTCGATGACCTGGGCTTCGTCAGGGCAGTGCAGGCCCGTCAGCAGATCCCCCAGGCGTTGAAACAGCGCGCTCAGGTGGACATGTTCGGCATGCCGCCGGCTGACGCACAGCGTCTGTGCGATCAGCGCGGCGAGCTGGCCGCGGGCGAACTCCCGCTGCAGCTTGGCGCCGGCCGCGCCGGGCGGCAGGCTGTCGAGCAGTCGCAGCGAGCTGGCCAGCATGCCCACCTTCTGAAAGCCCAGCAGGTGCACGGCGCGCGCCATGCTCGTGATCTCGCCGCCGCCCGCCGAGCGGAAGTAGGCCGCGTTCACGAGGCGCAGCAGCTTGGCCAGCATGGCCGGGTCGTCGTGGATCAGGCTGGTCAGGGCGCGCACATGGGAGCGGTCCGACCGGCTGACCTGCTGCAGGTTCACCATCGAGGTCTTGACGGCCAGCAGGTCGGGCTGGGCCTCGATGCGCTGCATCAGCCGCAGGCGGCGCTGCTGGCGCAGGGCGTCCTCGCGGGCCTCGTCGTCAGCCGTCGACCCGGCGCCGGCGGCCGCGGGCGCGGGCGCGGGCAGGACGGCGACCGCGTCGTCCGCCGCCGCCCCGTTGCCCCGTGCTTCGTCGACCTTCATGCCGTCAAACCGCCATTTGTAGCGCTTTTATCAAATAATGAACGCGATACTATCATCTGAAGGGCTAAGCGGGGGTGTCGCTGCGGCGCGGGCGGCGGCAGGACCGAGAAGAATGCACGGCCCGCCGGGTGAGCCGTGGCGACCGGCACGGGCCGACACCGCCGGCAGAATCGGGTTTTCAGCGCCCTCGCCCGCCATGAATCCCCGTCCCCTCGCCCTGGCCGCCGGCCTGCTGGCCTGCATGGCCGCCCAGGCTGTCTCCGTGACCGCCCAGATCACCGCCGAGTCGGCCCTGGTCGGCCTGCAGGTGGCCGCCCGGCAGCGCGCCGCGAAGGGCCTGCTGCCGGCCGAGCAGAACGCGTGCTTCCAGGCCTTGAAGTCGAGCGAGTACTTTGAAACGGCCGAGGCCATCGTCAACAAGGCCCTCAGCCCGGCCGAGCTGGCGGCGGCGGACGCGTTCTTCGAGTCGCTGCCCGGCCGCAAGTACGCGCGACACGGCGTGCTGGCCATCTACCCGGCGCTGGGCGAGCCGCTGCCGGCGCCGCTGCCCGAACTCTCCGCCGCCGACGGCCAGGCCATCGAGGCCTTCAGCGCGACCCCCGTCGGCCAGGCGCTGCTCAAGCGCCAGGTGCTGCAGACCTGGCCCGCCCGCGAGGCCCTGGACCGGCGCGGCCAGGAACTGGTGGCGCGCTGCAAGGCCGTCAAGCCCGAACGTGCCGACTGAGGGCGCCGTGCCCACCACCGACGCCACCACCGACCGGGACCTCGCCATCCCGGTCCTGCCCAGCCGCTCGCTGCAGGCCACGGTCGACTTCTACGCGCGCCTGGGTTTCGACGGCGAGATCATCGACGGCGTCTACGCCATCCTCACCCAGGGTGATGTGGAGATCCACTTCTTTCTGCACACCGACATCGTGCCGGGCGATTCCTGGGCGGGGTGCTATCTCCGCATGATCGACGTGGCCCCGCTCTACCAGGCCTTCCAGGCGGCGCAGTTGCCCGCCAAGGGCATCCCGCGCATGGACCTGCTGGCTGACAAGCCCTGGGGCATGCGCGAGTTCGCCGTGGTGGATGAGGACGGCAACCTGTTGAGGATCGGGCAGGTGCTCGATTGAACACGCCGCGGTCGAATCTCACCCCGGCGGCTTGAAGCGCGGCCACAGCCGCGTGACCAGCGACCCCGCCTGCGCCTGCTCCTCGGCGGAGTAGGGCGGGTCGGGCGGCTTGGGCAGCACCAGCCCGGCCGTGGGCGGCAACAGGCCTTTGAGCACCATCAGGTCCATGAGCTTCGTGTAGGCCAGCTGCTCGACGCGCGACTGGCCCAGGGCCTGGATGGCCAGCAAGGGAACGGCCAGCGCCTCGCCCTGTTCCGCGTCGGCGCGCAGTCCCTTCAAGGCACGTTCGAGCTCGGCCGGACTGCGGCGCTCAAGATCCAGGCTGTCAAAGTAGGCCAGCCCGGACCCCGGCACCTGCGCCGCCAGCGCGCGCTCCACCAGCGACGCGTGGTGGGCCATCAGCTCGGGGGTGAGGGTCTGGCAATAGCGCTGGTTCTGGCGCTCTTTCATGATCACCTCCGCGCGCGCATCGGGCGGCAGCACGAGGCGGTACTTGGGGTGGCTGCCGTTGATCATCGACTCCACATCCCGGTCGGCCCGGCAACTGGCGATCCAACGCGCCGCCCGCAGCGCCTGGCGAGCGTCACCGCTCTCGATGGCGTGCTGCACGTGGGGGCCGAAGCCCTCGGAGCCGATGCCCGTGCCCGCATCGGCCGTCTCCGCCGGGCGTGCGGGGCTGGGTGCCGTGGCGGGCGCCACGGCAGCCGCCGGGCTGGCGGGCAGCGCCGCGGGCGGCAGCGCCAGGTGACCGCCGCTCGCCGCCGATCCCATCGGCGCGCCACCCGGCGGGACCGGCGCTGCGGACAGCAGATGCCAAGCCACCCCGGCCACAGCCAGACTCACCGTCGCGAGGATCCAGTGGAGAGGTTTGCGCATGCGTTGTCGATTCGGCGGGAAGGGTCCTGGCGTCAGGCGGGTCGTGATGGTAGCCACCCGCGGCGGCGCATCTCGCGATGTGCAACAGTGCGGGCCTGGCGTGGCCGACCGGGCAGGCATCGCCGGACTTCTCAGGAGACCGACATGAGTGAGGATCCGCGTTGCTGCGGCAGCGGCGTTTGCATCATCGACCCCGACGGCCGCTGCTGGTGCGGCCAGCAATGGGACGGCGAAAAGATGGCCGCACCGCCGCTGAGCGGCGCAGGTGCCCCGGCGCCTGCCGGCACGCCGCCACCGGTCGACCCGGACGCCGCGGCCTACCCTTGACGCCGCCCTCGCCGTCATCCGGGCCTCGGGCCTGGCGTACAAGATGAATCCGATGAGCACGGTCATCGAGGGCCCGTCCGAGCGCATCGGGCCGCGGGTGAGCGACTTGGTGGGCAAGTTCCGCCGCTGCGGCGTCGCGGCGCTTCAGCCTCAGGGCGGGGCGCGATGCGCTCGGCCTGACTGCGGTCGACGGGAGGCCATCGTGGCGATGCAGAGGGTGGCGCTGACGTGGCGGGTCGTTCTCAGACGCACCGCGTGCGGCCGGCCGCAAACGACCCGAAGCGGAAGTAGCAGCTGGAAGATATGGCGCCGGGAAGCCGACATTCGACCTGTCGAGCAGGAGGTTGTTGCGTCTGACCCATCAGCGAGATTCGCACTGTCGAATTCTCCGCCTGCAAGCTGACGTCCATCCGCGCTGCCGCTCAATGCTTGAGCTCGGCCGACGCAGATGGCTTCCGTTGAAGCGGATCGGCCCAGCGCCAAGCGTATGTGACCGGGAGCTTGCTTCGTTCAGCAATCTCCTCGATGAGGCGCCGCTTCCCCTCGATGCTCCACTCTGACCAGTTGTCCCACTCGCATCTCAGAGTGCCGAAGCCCTTTCGCAGAAGCACGCAGTCGTAGTCGATGCCAGCGTCGAATCCCGCGTACTTCGAGCGGACTTGCCATCCACTAGAGACCAACTGCTCGAACAGAGGCCCAAAGGTCTCGGCGGGCACGTCCTGAATCGTCGCCAAATTCAGGATGCGAAATCGCAGATTCGCTAGGGAACGAAGGGTTCTTGCTGCTGAGAACATGCGCTAGCCTACCTGAGAGCGGTCACCCGCGGCCGTCCGCAAGTGGCCGGCACCGGCCTCGCGCACCGCTGTGCTCCACCGATGCCCTACTGCCTGTCCTCTCGCTTCGACATCCAAGATTGGAACTTCGCCTCAAGGGAGCGGGGACTGCTCGTTGCTAGGAACACATCCATGCCGCCATCGTAGGGACAGAAAATGTTTTTGGTGGCCGGCGACACAAACGTCACACCGCTCTCTTCACAGTCGGCAACTTGCCTGGTGAGCGTGCCAAAGCAGAGCGGCACCCAACGTGTTGCCAGAGCCCGTACACAGTAGTACCCGTCCCCCTCGTACTGGATGCTTAGTCCGGTTGGTAGCCGGACCATGGCTTCGCGCAATTGGTTCCCGGCAAGCATGTGCTTCAGCTTGCCTTTCAGTCTTCGCTCCGAAACGTGGGACCTGTACACGTAGAGCGGCTCTCCTGCCGTAAAGAGCTCGTTCGCGACGACTAGGTGGCGCCTCAAAACCTCTTCATGCTCAGACTCGCTCTCGGCGTATCGCTTAGATTCAGGCAAGGAGTGGAAACGAGTCCATCTGTCGCACAGATGACTACGCAGCACATGCCCAACTGGGGCAAATTCGGAGACTTCGGAGGTCCACCAGGACAGCGGGTCGATCAGCATGCTTCGTGGGCCAAATCGTTGGGCGCGGGGCCTCCGCGATAAGCCCATTGTTGGCGCAATGCCCCACTCCATCGTCTGGTGTGTCTGCTGCTGGTCAGTCAAGCAGTTTTGTCGGTTCTGTCCAGCCTGGACGCAGCCCAGGGGCGAACTCAGCCCGTACTCGCGCCAGGGCCTGCACGTCACCTAATTCAGCTTCGATGGGGCCAATACAACCCCAGCAATCGCCGCCGCAATCGATCGAAAGCGGGTCGTCGTCCAAGGCAAGCTCGCGGCGGCAAATTTGACAATGCGAAACCATCTTCGTCATGTGTACCAGCCTACCCCAAAGCCGCCGGTGCTCAACGACCACTCCTGGCCGATAACCGACCCCTAGCACCCCAGCCCAGCGGCCCTCCCCGCTGCTGCGCCCGACACCCCACCCCACGCCCGTTGCGCACGCAACGCCGCATCGGGAGCCCTGCGCCGCACCCGCGATCGCCGTCGGCGCGACCCGTCGAGGTACCCGACGCTGCTGGTGGGGTCCGAACATCAGGGCCGCTGGGGCAGCGGGGCTGTCGTGTCTTGCCAGATCCTGCCGCCGTCAGCCTCGCGTCGGCCCGCGGCGACTCAGGCCAGGTGCGTGCCGAAGAAGCGCATCGTGCGGTCCCAGGCCTGCTCGGCCCAGGTGGCGTCGTACTGCGTCTGCGGCAGGCGGTGCGGGCCCTGGGCAGTCTCGTTGGCGAAGGCGTGGTGCGCCAGGTAGCGGTGGGCCTCGTAGCGAACGCCGGCCTCGGCGAACTTCGCCTCCAGCGCGTCCACGCCCTCGATCTTGAAGAAGGCGTCCTGTGTCGCCCAGTGGGCCTGCACGGGGATCTTGATCTGCGTGGCGTCGACGAACTCCAGCGGCGGCATGCCGTACCAGACGACCGCGGCCGACGCCTCGGGCACCAGGGTCGAGGCGAGCACGGTCAGCGCACCGCCCATGCAGTAGCCGGTCACGCCGACCTTGCCGCTGCCGAGCTTCAGGCCCTGCAGGTATTGCACCGCGCCGCGCACGTCCTGCGAGGCGGCCTGGCCGAAGTCCAGGCCCGACATCAAATGGTGGGCTTCCTCGGCCTCCACCGTGTGCTTGCCGCGGTAGAGGTCGGGCACCAGGGCCGTGAAGCCGGCGCGGGCGAAGCGGTCGGCCACGCCGCGGATCTGGTCGTTCAGGCCCCACCACTCCTGGATGACGACGACGGCACCGAGGGGCTGGTTGGCTTCGGCGAGGTAGCCGGACACGGTGGCGCCATCGGGGCGCTGGAAGTGAATCTGCTGGCTCATGGGCGGGTCTCCGTTTTAGCGGGCCCGCAGGCTAACGCAGCCCTCGCCGGCCTGCCTGACGCCGGGTTTTTCGGCGGTTGACGCGGTGCCCTCCGGGTTTCTCCCGGGGCGGCGACAATACCGGTGCTCCGGCCTCCTGCTCATGAAACTCGAACACATCGTCTCCACCCGCCTGCCGACGCCCTATGGCGAGTTCGTCATCCATGGTTTCCGTGAGGACGACAGCGGCCAGGAGCACGTGGTGCTGAGCATGGGCGAGCTGACCGGCCACGAGCCGCCACTGGTGCGCGTTCACTCCGAGTGCATGACGGGCGAGGTGTTCGGTTCGCTGCGCTGCGACTGCCGGCCGCAGCTGGAAGGCGCCATGAAGCGCATCGCCGCCCAGGGTCGTGGGGCCATCGTCTACATGCGCGGCCACGAGGGGCGCGGCATCGGCCTCGTCCAGAAGCTGCGTGCCTACGCCGAGCAGGATGCGGGCAAGGACACCATCGAGGCCAATGCGGCACTCGGCCTGCCGATCGACGCCCGTCGTTACGACGCCGCCGCCTGCATGCTGCGCGCGCTGGGCGTGAACCGCATCCGGCTGCTGACCAACAACCCGTTGAAGATGGCCGCACTCGCCGAGTTCGGCATCGAGGTCGTCGAGCGCGAGGCCTCGCTCACCGCGCCCGGCCCCGAGAACGAGAAGTACCTGCGCACCAAGGCCGAGTCGATGGGGCACCATGACCTCGGCCATCTGTTCGAGTAGCCGGCGCCCCGCGTGGCCGCCCGCACGGGCCAACCCCGCGCAAGCGACCTGCAAGGCCGCGGACAGCGCTTTCACGAGCATTTGACACACGGGCCCTAGGCTGGCCGGTTCATCATTGCCGACCTCATGACCGACCGCCGCTTCTTCCCCCGCCCTGCCGTCGAAGCCAGCTTCAACCGCTGGGATTGGGCGCTGCTGCCCCTCGCGCTGGCAGTGCTGGTGCTGCTTGCGATGGCCGCAGCGCAGATGGCGCGGCCGTTCCACCTCGGCGAGGCGCTGCCGCTGTCACTCGACCCGGTCAACCTGCCCTACTACCTGCTGCGCACCACGCTGCGCATGTTCATCGCGCTGGCCGCGTCGGTGGTGTTCGCCTGCGTGTTCGCGGTGCTGGCGGCCAAGGTGCGGGCGGCCGAGAAGGTGCTGGTGCCGCTGCTGGACATCCTGCAGTCCATCCCCATCCTCGGCTTCCAGGCGATCGCGGTGGCGCCCTTCATCGCGCTGTTCCCAGGCAACCTGTTCGGCGTGGAGCTCGCGGCGCTGTTCGCCATCTTCACGAGCCAGGCCTGGAACATGGCCTTCAGCCTCTACCAGTCCCTGCGCACGGTGCCGGGCGAGCTGCAGGAGGCGGCGCGCATCTTCCAGCTGTCGGGCTGGCAGCGCTTCTGGCGGCTGGAGCTGCCCTTCGCGATGCCCGGGCTGCTGTGGAACATGATGATGAGCATGAGCGGCGGCTGGTTCTTCGTCGTCGCCTCCGAGGCCATCTCGGTGGCCGGGCAAGACATCAAGCTGCCGGGCGTGGGCTCCTACATCGCGGTCGCCATCGAGGCACGGGACCTGGGCGCCATCGGCTGGGCCATCCTGGGCATGCTGATCGGCATCCTGCTGTACGACCAGCTCTTCTTCCGGCCGCTGCTAGCCTGGGCCGACAAGTTCCGCTTCGAGGGCAGCAGCAGTGACCAGGCGCCGCAGTCCTGGCTGCTGACCTGGCTGCGCCGCACGGCGTGGCTGCAGGGGGTCGGCGCCTGGCCCGGCCGGCTGATCACCGCGAGCTTTGCGCCGATGAAGAAGCGCTTCGACGGCCGCTCCATCCGCGCACGGCCCGAAGCCCCGAACCCGCTCTGGGCCCGCGCCTGGGACGCCCTCATCGCCGCACTCGTGCTGTTCGCCGTCTGGCGCCTGGTCAGCTTCATCCACACCGAGGTGGGCTGGGGCGAGGCGGCGCACGTGTTCCAGCTCGGCTTCTACACGCTCGGCCGCGTGTTGCTGCTGATCGCCGTGGCGTCGCTGATCTGGGTGCCCATCGGCGTGTGGATCGGCCTGAACCCGCGCATCGCCGGCCGGGTGCAGGCGGTGGCGCAGTTCCTGGCGGCCTTCCCGTCCAACCTCGTGTTCCCGGTGGCGGTGCTCTTCATCGTCAAGTTCAAGCTGAACCCGGACCTGTGGCTGTCGCCGCTGATCATCCTGGGCACGCAGTGGTACCTGCTGTTCAATGTGGTGGCGGGCGCCGCGACCATCCCGACCGAGCTGCGCCTGGCCGCGCAAAATCTGGGCCTCAAGGGCTGGCTGGCCTGGCGGCGCTACCTGCTGCCCGCGATCTTCCCGAGCTTCGTCACCGGCGCCATCACGGCCAGCGGCGGGTCCTGGAACGCGAGCATCGTGGCCGAGTACGTGAGCTGGGGCGACACCCAGCTGCAGGCCGCCGGCCTGGGCAGCTACATCCAGCAGATGACCACCGCAGGCGACTTCCCCCGCATCGCTTTAGGCATCGGCGTCATGTGCGTGTTCGTCATGGCGCTGAACCACTGGGTCTGGCGGCGCCTGTACCGCATCGCCGAAGAGCGTATGCATTTCTAGCCCACCCCGTACCGGCTGCGCCGGCCCCCTCGAGGGGGCGCTCCCGGCTGCCCGGCAAAGCCGGCTCAGCGGGAGCCGCTGGAGAAACGGCCCGCCTGCGGCGGCCTCGACAGAAGAAGGATGACACCATGGAAGCACTCCTCGAACTCAAGCAAGTCGCCAAGGGCTTCAAGTCGGCCGACGGCAGCCAGCGCAATGTGCTGCAGGGCGTGGACTTCACGCTTGCCAAGGGCGAGATCGTGGCGCTGCTGGGGCAGAGCGGCTCGGGCAAGAGCACGCTGTTGCGCATCATGGCCGGCTTGATTCCCGCAGACGGCGGCGACGTGCACTACGGCGGCCAGCCGCTGTTCGGGCCGGCGCAGGGCATTGCGATGGTGTTCCAGAGCTTCGCGCTGTTTCCGTGGCTCACCGTGCAGCAGAACGTGGAGCTGGGCCTGGAGGCGGCCGGCATGCCGGAGGCGGAGCGCGAGCAACGCGCGGCGGCGGCGATCGAGCTGATCGGCCTGGCCGGCTTCGAAGGGGCGCTGCCGCGCGAGTTGTCGGGTGGCATGCGCCAGCGGGTGGGTCTGGCCCGGGCGCTGGTCATGCAGCCGGCCGTGCTGCTGATGGACGAAGCCTTCTCGGCGCTGGACGTGCTGACCGGCGAGCGGCTGCGCAACGAGATCCTGGAGCTCTGGGATGGCGGCCAGATGCCCACGCAGGCCATGCTCGTCGTGTCCCACAACATCGAAGAGGCCGTGATGATGGCGGACCGCGTGCTGGTGTTCGCGAGCAACCCGGGCCGGGTGCGGGCCGAGCTGCCGATCACGCTGCCCCGGCCGCGCCGCGCCGACAGCCCCGAAGTGCGGCTCCTGGTCGATGAGGTCTACCGCCTGATGACCAGCGCCACCGCGCTGCCCGGCACCGTCGAGGCCACGGCCAAGCCCCACCTGGGCGACCGCCTGCCGGAGGCCGAGATCGGCCGCATGGAAAGCCTGCTGGAGCTGCTGGCCGACGAGCCCTTCCAGGGTCGCGCCGACCTGCCCCAGCTCGTGGAAGAGACCGAGCTCACCGACGAGGAGGTGTTGCCGCTCGCGGATGCGCTGCACCGCCTGGGCCTGGCCCAGCTCAGCGGTGGCGACCTGCTCATGACGCCGCTCGGCCACAAGTACGTGGAAGGCACGCATGAGTTCCGCCGCGAGATCTTCGGCCAGCAGCTGCTCGCCCATGTGCCGCTGGCGGCCTTCATCCGGCACAGCCTGGAGCAGGAGGCCGACGGCCAGCTCAAGGAAGAGCCCTTCCTGAAGCTGCTCAGCGCCCACATGGAGCCCAGCGAGGCCGAGAGTGTGTTGCGTGTGGCCATCGAATGGGCGCGTTATGGCGAGGTCTTCGAGTACGACTTCCACACCGGCCTGATCCACCTGCCCGAAGCCGACACCGTCTGAGTGCTGCCTTGCCCCAGCGCAAGCCGCCCGGCAAGACGCCGCGGCACACTGGGGTGGAGGAGACAAACCATGACGCACCGTAGCCTGGCCACGGTCGACGCTGCCGTCGACGCCGTGCTGGCCCGCCTGCCCGGCCCCATCGTGCTGGCCCTGCCGCTGGGCATCGGCAAGCCCAACCCCTTCGTCAACCGGCTCTACCAGCGCATCAAGGCCGACCCGTCGCGGCGGCTCGTCATCGTCACGGCGCTGAGCCTGGAGGTGCCCACGGCCGGCAGCGAGCTGGAGCAGGCCTTCCTCGGGCCCATCGTGGAGCGCGTGTTCGGCGGCTACCCGGACCTCGACTACGTGAAGGACGTGCGCGCGCGCCGGCTGCCGCCGCACATCGAGGTGCGCGAGTTCTTCCTGAAGACGGGCGACTACCTCGGCAATGCGCCCGCCCAGCAGCACTACATCAGCACCAACTACACCTTCGCCGCGCGTGACATGCTCGGCCATGGCGTGAATCTGCTGGCGCAGGCGGTGGCCTCCGCCGATGACGGCACGCCCGGCTGGCGGCTGAGCCTGTCCAGCAACCCCGACGTGACCCACGAGCTCAAGGAGCGCGCGGCGGCCGCGGGCCAGGCGATCCTGAGCGTGGGCTGCATCAACCGCGAGCTGCCCTTCATGCACGGCGACGCCGTGGTCGCTCCCGACTTCTTCGACTTGCTCGTCACCGACCCGGCCTGCAGCCACACGCTGTTTGCACCGCCCAACGCCAAGGTCAGCACGACCGACCACGCCATCGGCCTGCATGCCAGCAGCCTCGTGAAGGACGGCGGCACGCTGCAGATCGGCATCGGCTCGCTCGGTGACGCGATCGCGCACGCACTGGTGCTGCGCCAGCACCGCAACGCCGACTACCGCCGCCTGCTCGACGCCCTCGGGCCGACCACCGGGCCGGAGCGTGCACCGTTCTCGCACGGCCTGCACGGCTGCTCCGAGATGTTCGTCAACGGCTTCCTGAAGCTGATCGATGCCGGCATCGTGAAGCGCCGCGTGTTCGGCGACCTGGCCACCCAGCAGGCCGTCAACGAGGGCCGCCTGGACCCGGCCACGCTGCCCGGCGGCGTGCTGATGACGGGCGGCTTCTTCCTCGGGCCGACCGACTTCTACGCGGCGCTGCGCGGCCTGTCGCCGCAGGCCCGCGAGGCCATCCGCATGGACCGCATCGACCGCATCAACCAGCTCGACGGCCCCGACCCGCACGACCAGGCGCTGCGCCGCGCCCAGCGCCGCGAGGCACGCTTCATCAACACGACGATGAAGGTGACCCTGCTGGGCGCCGCCGCGTCGGACGGACTGGAGTCGGGCCAGGTGGTGTCGGGCGTGGGTGGTCAGTACAACTTCGTCGCGATGGCGCATGCGCTGCCGGATGCGCGCTCCATCCTCGCGCTGCGCGCCTGCCATGAGACGTCGGACGGCCCGGTCAGCAACATCGTCTGGCAGTACGGGCACTGCACGATCCCGCGGCATCTGCGCGACATCGTCATCACCGAGTATGGCGTGGCCGACGTGCGGGGCTGTACCGATGCGGAAGTGATCCAGCGCCTGCTGCGCATCGCGGACTCGCGCTTCCAGCCCGAGCTGGTGGCGGCCGCCAAGGCGCACGGCAAATTGCCGGCGGACTGGACGCTGCCCGAGGCCTGGACGCGCAACACGCCCGAGGCGCTCGACGCCGCGCTGCACCCGCTCACCGAAGCGGGGCTGCTGCCGGGCTTCCCGTTCGGCACCGACCTGACGGACGACGAGGTCCGCCTCGTGGCCGTGCTGCGCCGGCTCAAGAAGAGCCTGCACCATCCGGTGGCGCTGGTGTCGGCCGTGGTGCGCGGCGCGGGGCCGGGGCGCAGCGTGCCGCCGGCCTACCTCGAACGGCTGGGGCTGGATGAGGCCCGGGGTTTCAAGGCGCTGCTGCTGCGGCGCCTGTTCGCGGGCAACCTGTAGTTCAGTTCAGCAGGTGGCCGATGCCGGCGTGGTCGTACACCGCCCGCACGCTCGGCGACACCGGGTGGTTGGCCTCCGGCGCCATGCAGCGCACGAGGCCGCCCTGCTGCACGATCTGGCGCAGTTCCATCGCCCGCGCGGCGGCTTCGGCCTGGCTGCGCGCCGGGTCGTCGAACGCGTCCAGCAAGGGCAGGGTCTCGGCCCACCAGGGTGCCGGATACCAGGTCTCATCGCCGGCCTGCAGCCAGTAGCGGGGGGTGAACGTCATCTGTTGTGCCATGAACTGCCTCCTCCCGCCTGCTTCTGCGGGTTGCTGGAATTCTCGGCAACCTCACGCTGTGCAGGAGGTGAACATCACCCATCCGGGGCCCCCTGACTTGGGCGTGGCCGGGCGCGGGTTGACCGGGATGTCCACCCAGGCACGGGAGTTGCAAACTGGGTTCGACATTGCTTTGAGGGGTTGACCATGCGTGCACGGATTGCGTCCCTGGCTTTTTGCGCGGCGTTGCTGGGCGCCAGCGGCACGGCGCCGGCCGCCGTGGTCTACACGCCGCTGGCCGTGCCGCTGACCACCGCCCCCAACCCGGGCGGCGGCTGCTGTGACGGCACCGGCGTGTGGTTCAACCCGCTGACGGGCTACGCCGAGACGCGGGGCTACCTGTTCCCGGGCACCTTGTTCGAGGACGGCAAGTTCTTCCTGCTGCTGGATGCCTCCCAGCCCACGCCCGAAGCCCTCATCTACACGCAGGGCTTCTTCTCGCGCGGCAACGGCGTCATCTACGCCTCCAGCACCAACCTCAACCCGGCCTACTTCGGCGCGGGCGCCACGATCGGCGCCGGGGTGGGCTTCCAGAGCCCGGGCGCCGGCTATGCGGACCTGGGCCCCGTGTTCGGCAACTTCGCGCCGGGCCGCGGCTTCATCGGCCTGACGCTGAGGGACCCCTCGGGCGCGTCGGCCAGCGACGTTTTCTACGGCTTTGCCGACGTCACCATCGGCAAGGACTACAGCATCACGCTCAACGCCTTCGCCTACGAGAACGTGCGCGGCGCCAGCATCACGACGACGCTGGCCGCGCCCGTGCCGGAGCCCGCCAGCTGGGGCCTGCTGGGCCTGGGCCTCGCCGCGGTCGGCCTGGTCAGTCGTCGTCAGCGGGCCGGCATGCCGCCTGGAACGCTTCCGCGAACTCGGCGTTCGCGCTGAAGGTCAGCGTCACCGTCACCCAGCCGCCGGCCTCGTGCTGCACGAGCAGCTCATGGTCCCACGCGAAGCCATCTTCCACCGGGCCCTGGCGGCCCGCGAACTCGGCGTTCGCCCAGCCCAGCAACTGCTGCACCTCGGCCATCACCGCCGCATGCGCCGTCTCCCCCCGCGTGGAGGCCATGGCTTCGAGGGTGAGGATCCCGTCGGCGCCGTCGGTGAGGTCGAAGGTGAGGTGATGCATGGTGGGAGTGTCGGTGCGGCCGGCGGCCGGGGCGGCTGCGCGTGACATGATGCCGTCGCCGGTCCTGCCCGCCTCGGGGCGCCCCGAGGGCCCTGCCGCTTGCTGCCCATGAATCTCCGCCTGCCCCGCCTTCCCGCCCTGCCGCTGCTGGCCGCCTGCGCCGTGCTTGCGGCTTGCAGCAGCCTGGAAGGGGGCAGGCCGTATCACGCCTTCGAACTGGGCGTGGCCCCTGAGGCCGGCACCGTGCAGCATCTGCGCTGGCGCTACGGCGAGCTCGAAGGCGGCGAGAAGCCGATCGCCGTCGGCAGCCACGTGCCCTTCGTGCTGCGGCGCCAGACGATGCCCGTGCCCGACGCCTTCGAGGCGAGCTGGCAGGCGGCCGACGGCAGCTGGCGGCGTGTCTGCCTGCCGGTGCGGCGGCATGTCCAGCGCGGCGTCGAAGGCCACAGCCTGCTGTTCTGGCTGACTGCCGACGGCGCCCACGGTGAGTTCGTGACCTACACGCCCCGGGGCGATCAGCGCGAACGCTTCGCGGCGGCCGCCGCCCGAGTCGTCGACGCCGCGGCTGCCCAGCCCCTGGCCGGTACCTGCGCCGCCGCGGGCCGATGATCGGCTGGCACGCGCCGGTGGGTGCCGTCGAAAAACTTTACAGATCCGGCCAGAGGGCGCACCTCTTTCCAGGTTCGCCGTCGACAAGTGCTTGATGGCAAACAAGAAATCATTTCTGGCCCAGACTTTGCTTGAGCCAGGGAAAGTGCCGCTCTTGGGTACGGGCGACGGCCTTGAGCGCATCGAAAGGAAGCATCGAATGAAAAAGCTGGCTGTTCTTGCCCTGAGCCTGTTGGCTGCATCCCTGGCCCAAGCGGGCGTGGTGAACGTCAACCTGAGCTACAACCTGGCCTCGCTCGGCAACCCCGACTTCAGCGCGAGTTCCCCGGTGACGATCGCCAACGGCGACACCGTGACGCTGAACGTCACGTTCGCGAACAACAAGGCGCTGACGGTGTACGACTCCGGTTCGAGCGAGTCGGTGTTCCTGTGGCTCACCGGCAACGACAACAACAGCATCTTCACGATCAACAACATCGACCTGCAGTTCCAGGGCTTCTCGAGCACGGGTGGCGCTGGATCGCACTACACCAAGCCCACCGAGAGCAGCGGTCAGGCCCACATCGGGGCCACGTTCTTTGACTTCCTGACGGCCGGCCAGAGCGTCACGTTCTCGGGCTACTCGCTGTCGTTCACGGTCGGGAACATCCAGAAGAGCCCGTACACCTACAACGGCGTCTGGATCATCACCGGCGGCAGGAACACGGTGGGCGACGCGCAGCAGCTGCCGGAGCCGGCAACGCTGGCGCTCACCGGCCTGGCACTGGCCGGCCTGGGTGCGGTGCGCTCGCGTCGCAACGCCCAGCGCTGAACCGACTCGCGTCGACCCGCCTGCAAGAGCGCCCCACCCGGGGCGCTTTTTGTTTTTGGAGGGCCTCTCTCCAATAGCCTGCGGGGAGGGGGTAAGGCGCCGCCGCACGCGCGGGCTTCGCCCCCTGGAACACTTTCGGGTGCGCTGCCCTGATGCCGAGGATCTTCGTCGTCGAACACCAGATCCACGCCGAGCCGTTGGGCGAGTTCAAGACACGGGCCGAAGCAGGGGCGGCTTTGGCGCGCTTGGCGTGCGTGCCATGGCACAAGCCCCCGCATCGGCCGCCTTGCCAGAGCTGGGAGACCTGCGGACCGGACGACGAGATCATCGAGTAGGAAACGGGGTCGCTTCCCTGGGTTGAGACGGCCCGCTATTCAGGGTAGGAGATCGGCGCTAACGGCATGGTTTGGGGACCGGAGGCGCCACCCGGAGATGACCGATGCGAGCCCGCTGAAGATCAGCGTTGTTCGTGCGCCTGAGTTGAGCGGGCTCGGTAGAAGCCAAGAATGACCTCTTCAAAGTTGCCGATCAGCAGGCGCGCGACGCTGCCGGCGTACCAGTTGAATTGCGTGCTCACCCGGTAGTGCATGGCGATGCGCAGTTCAGTCGTTCGTTCACTCGTCGGGACCAGCGTATAGGCCGTGTCCATCAGATCGAAGTAGTGGCCGCCTATGGTCACATGGTCATCGAGCGCATTCGGCGGAAACGAGTCGCGCTCGAACCGATAGACCCAGCGCACGTAGCGGTTCGCCTCCCAATCCGTGGCGATCTGATCGAAGTGGATGGACTTGCCCATCGAGATCTTGCGCACGTAGCCGTCGGGTGTCTGCTGTGTCACGCCTGCAAGTGGTGTCGGCACGCCGATGCGGTACATCCAGGCTTGATCGACTTCCTCGGGCCGGATGTTTCGTGTGTTGTGGAGCTGTTGCCAGATCTGCTCAGCGGGTGCCTCGATGAGGATGCTGCGTTCGATCACTCCGATGTGCTGATCAGTTGCCTCGCTGACGGGTAGGGCACCCAACAGCACAGGCAAAACGGCAAAGCTGTAGACGGATCCACGGCGCCTGCGTGCGACTCGGCAGATTCCACCCATCACCAAGCCGCCAAGAGCGCCAAGCGCGCAGAACAGCGGCAGGATGATGATGGCGCAGATCAGACCTTCGACAAGGATCGCCATCGTGCCCACGACGAACAGCGCATTGGCGACGACGGGCGCCCAGGCGTAGTACGTCCATGACCGCCGGAGCCTCTGCTCCGCCACGTAGACCGTGACGGCTCCTACTGCGATGGGCGCGAAATAGACAAAGGCGGCGTCCATGGCAGCGTAGGCACCGCCGGGCTCGCCCGAAAAGATCAGGCGCAGAACAATGCCCGTGAGTGCCCCAATGCCGAGTGGCCACCACTTGGAGAAGGGCAGTGCTCGCGGCTTGCCTGCCCTGTTGCCGCCGACCGAAAACTGACCAGGCAAACCGTGTAGTGCCGACTGAATATTGACCAGGGTGACAGACCTACTCTGCTGCTTTTTGCGGCAGGGG
>RXJW01000107.1 GCA_003963005.1 Burkholderiales bacterium | reverse complement strand
ACAGTTGTCCACAGCCGGCATCAGCCGATGCCGGCCCCAAGCCCTGGGTCAATGTTCAATCGGCAGGGTGGGTCAAATTTAGATCGGCGCCAACAGACAAGACGCTGGTGCTGCTCAACGGCGAACGCATCGCCAACAACGCGGTGGACGGTTCGGCACCTGACCTGAACATGATCCCGTTCGCGGCCATCGATCGCATCGAAGTGCTGCGCGACGGCGCCTCTGCCCTGTACGGCACGGACGCCATCGGCGGCGTGATCAACTTCATCACGAAGAAGAGCTACAACGGCGCGACGATCACGCTGGGCTATGACGCGCCGCAGCACAAAGGCGGCCGTGCCACCAGCGCCAACATCGGCGCCGGCTTCGGCGATCTGAGCAGCCAGGGTTTCAACGTGCTGGGCTTTGTGAGCGTGCGCAAGGAAGACCCGATCGCGGGTGACCAGCGCAGCTTCAACAAGCGCATCGTGGGTGGCCTGTCGAACAGCACCGACCCCGCCAACTACACGCAGGACTTCGGCACGCTGTACAACCCGGCCGCGCCGACCTGCACGGGCACGTCGCTGATCCCGGTGGCGGGTGGTACGCAGTGCAAGATCGTCACGCCCAACTTCGTCGACTTCGCACCGAAGTCGCAGACCGCATCGGGCATGCTCAAGGGCACCCTGCGCGTGAACGATTCGCTGGAGCTGAGCGCCGAAGCCTTCATGACCCAGAACAAGGTCACGACGCGCATCGCTCCGGTGCCCTACGGTGGCTACCTGATGAACCCGACCATGCCCAATGGTCAGCCCAACCCCTACTTCCCGAAGGCCAATGTCGACCCGACCTTCGACGACGGCACGGCCGGCGCGCCAGCATTCAACCGGTCGAGCGCCTTCGCCAATCCGGTTAACGTGCAACCGGGCTTCGTCTACGTGTTCTGGCGTGACTTCCCGAACGGCTCGCGCGCGCAGCGCAATGACAACAAGCAAAGCCGCCTGGTGCTGGCCGCGGACGGCAATGCCGCGAACTGGGACTACTCGGTCAAGTTCTCGGCCAACAAGAACACCGTCGATCAGAACCTGATCGGCGGCTACGGTGACGGCGACATCATCGGCGAAGGCCTGCTCGAAGGTGTCATCAACCCGTTCGGCGCCCAGAGCGAGGCCGGCACGGCGCTGCTGCAGAAGGCGGCGCTGAACGGCCTGCTGCAGACGGCCACCGGCAAGGTCAACATCTTCAAGTTCACGGCCAGCCGCGAGCTGTCCGACTGGCTGGGTGCCGGCCGCCCGGCCCAGATCGCCGTCGGCGCCGAACGTCGTCATGAAGACTTCGACTCGCATGCCAACAAGGACTTCGCAAAGTTGGTGTCCGCCTCGACCGGCCTGGACCCGGACTTCGTCGCCAAGGGCACGCGCAATGTGTCGGCGCTGTACAGCGAGCTGAACGTGCCGGTGACGGCCGACCTGGAAGTGACCGGTTCGCTGCGCTACGACAAGTACAGCGACTTCGGCAACACGACCAATCCGAAGCTGTCCTTCCGCTACCAGCCCAGCAAGCAGATGCTCTTCCGCGGATCGGCCTCGACAGGCTTCCGCGCGCCCACGCTGTTCGAGCTCTACGGTTCGCAGGCCTACACCAACACGGCCGGTAACGTGAACAACCCGATCAACTGCCCGGGCGGCACGCCGATCGCCGGTGCCTCGGCCGGCGCGAACTGCAACACGCAGTTCCAGGTGCTGACCGGCGGGAATACCGCGTTGAAGCCCGAGAAGTCCAAGGGCTACACGCTGGGTGCCGTGTTCGAGCCGATGACCGACCTGAGCCTGGGCATCGACCTGTGGGCGATCAAGATCACGAACTCGATCGCCGCCCTGCCGGAGTCCACGCTGTTCGCCAACTACCAGCAGTTCCAGCAGTACTTCCACTTCGCCCAGCCTGGCAACCTGCTGTCCATCACCAGCAACTGCCCCGGCCCGAAGTGCGGCTACGTCGAGCGCCTGAACCAGAACCTGGGTGGCACGAACACCAACGGTGTGGACCTGAGCGCCCAGTACCGCCTGCGGTCAGAGGTGGGCCAGTTCGACTTCGCGCTGAACAGCACCTACGTCAACAAGTACGAGTACCAGGACTACCAAGGCGGCCCCTGGAACCAGAACGTCGGCGTCTACGTGGGTACGGGCCCGGTCTTCAAGTGGCAGCACAACCTGACCGTGAACTGGACCTACAGCGCCTTCGCGCTGGGCACGGCCGTCCACTACAAGTCGGGCTACGCCGACTTCGTGCCGACAAACCGCGTCTCGGCCTTCACGACGACCGACCTGTACGGCAGCTGGACCCCGATGAAGGGCACCTCGCTCGTGCTGGGCGTGCGCAACCTGTTCGACCGCGACCCGCCGTTCACCAACCAGACGGACCTGTTCCAGGCCGGTGGCTGGGACTCGCGCTACGCCAACGCGGCCGGCCGCACCTACTACGTGCGCGGCACCTACTCGTTCTGAGTCTGACGCCGGTCGCCCGACCGGCCCTCGAACACAAGGCCGCCCGGTTTGCCCCGGGCGGCCTTTTCTTCATGGCACGGCCCGAAGGCGGCGCGCCTGACGGGATCAGACCTCCAGCCACTCCTTGCGGATGTAGGCGTTGGCGCGCAGGTCCGCCGGCGTGCCTTCGAAGACGATGCGGCCGTGGCCCATCACGTAGCAGCGCTCGGAGATCTCCATCGCGATCGCGAGTTTCTGCTCGACCAGCAGCACCGCGATGCCGCGGTTCTTGAGTTCCTTCAGGTACTCCGCCACCAACTCGACGATCTTGGGCGCGAGGCCCTCGGTGGGCTCGTCGATCATGATGAGATCCGGGTCGCCCATCAGCGTGCGGCACAGCGTGAGCATCTGCTGCTCGCCGCCGGACAGCACGCCGGCTTCGGTGTGCTGACGCTCCTTGAGCCGCGGGAACATGCGGTACATGTCGTCGAAGCTCCACCGGGGATTCTTGAGGCCCGACTTCTCGCCAAGCATCAGGTTCTGGTGCACCGTGAGCTTGGGGAAGATGTCGCGGTTCTCGGGCACATAGCCCAGGCCCTGGTGGGCGATCTCGTAGGCCTTGCGGCCCACCAGCTCGGCATCACCCCAGCGCACGGAACCCTTGGCATCGACCTGACCCATGATGGTCTTGACGGTCGTCGAGCGGCCGGCACCGTTGCGGCCGAGCAGGCTGACGATCTCGCCCGGCTGCACTTCCAGGCTCACGCCGTGCAGCACGTGGCTCTTGCCGTAGAAGGCGTGGACGTTGTCCAGCTTGAGTGTCCGGCCGGTCATGCGGCGGCTCCTGCAGCCTGTTGTTCGGCCAGCACGGAGCCGAGATAGGCCTCCTGCACGCGCGCATTCGCACGCACGGCATCGGGCGTGTCGAAGGCGATGACTTCGCCGTACACCAGCACCGCGATCTTGTCGGCCAGCCCGAACACCACGCCCATGTCGTGCTCCACGGTCAGCAGGGTCTTGCCCTCGGTCACGTCGCGGATGAGCTGGATGAAGCGCTTGGTTTCGCTCTTGCTCATGCCGGCGGTGGGCTCGTCCAGCAGGATGACGCTGGAGCCGCCGGCGATCGTGATGCCGATTTCCAGCGCCCGCGCCTCCGCGTAGGTGAGGTTCATGGCGAGCACATCGCGCCGCTTGTCGAGCTTGATCATCTCCAGGATCTGCTCGGTGCGGTCATTGGCGTCTTCCAGGTCGGTCAGGAACTTCCAGAAGGCGTAGCGGTGGCCCAGGCTCCACAGCACCGCACAACGGATGTTCTCGAACACCGACAGCCGCGTGAACAGGTTGGACACTTGGAAGCTGCGTGACAGGCCCTGGCGGTTGATCTCGTACGGCTTCTTGCCGTCGATGCGCTGCCCGTGCAGATGGATGCTGCCGGACGTGGGTGCAAAGCGCCCGCTGATCAGGTTGAACAGCGTGCTCTTGCCTGCACCGTTGGGGCCGATGATGGCCACGCGTTCGCCGGGCTGCACGGCCAGGTTGGCGCCGCGGATGATCTCGCTCTTGCCGAAGCTCTTGCGCACGTCGCGCAGTTCGAGGGCAAAACTCATAGCGCCTCCCTGCGTTTGATTTCCTTCTCGATGTCTTCCTGGATCTCGCCCCACTCACGCACATACTGACGACGCACGAGTTCGAACAGCGCGACCCCCACGACGATCAGGAAGCCGGCACCGAACCAGGCGTCCAGCGCCGCGCTGTTCAGCGTGGCGCCCATGAACTTGAGCTCCGGCCCGAGCGCCTCGTTGAGCTGGCGGTGGTAGACCATCTCGATCATCGTCGCCGCGCCGACCAGCGCGGCGAGTGCCGTGCCGATGAGTGCGAGGTAGGACGTCCAGATCTGCTTGAGCTTGCCGAAGGCAGCCACGCGCAGATTCATCAGGATCAGGCTCGCAAAGCCGCCGGGCGCGTACATCACCATGAACAGGAAGATCAGGCCCAGGTACAGCAGCCAGGCCTTGGTCAGCTCCGACAGCAGCACACCGCAGATCACCATCAGCACCGCGCCGATGATCGGCCCGAAGAAGAAGGTCGCGCCACCCAGGAAGGTGAACAGCAGGTAGGCGCCGGAGCGCGTGGCATGCAGCACCTCGGCGTTGACGATTTCGGTGTTGATGGCGCCCAGCCCCCCCGCGATACCGGCGAAGAAGCCGGAAATGGTGAACGCCATAAAGCGCACCCAGTGGGTGTCATAACCGACGAACTCGACGCGCTCGGGGTTGTCCCGCACGGCATTCAGCATGCGGCCCAGCGGCGTGCGCGTCAGCGCGAACATCGCGGCCGTGCAGATGAAGCAGTACACGGCAACGAGGTAGTAGACCTGGATCTGCGGCCCGAAGCTGATGCCCATCACCGGCTGGCCGATCACGCGGTTGCTCGACACGCCCCCCTCACCACCCGAGAACTCGGGCAGCATCAGCGACAGCGCGAAGACCAGTTCACCAATGCCCAGCGTGATCATCGCGAAGGGCGTGCCCGCCTTTTTCGTGGACACATAGCCGAGGATGGCTGCCACGACGAAACCGGCCAGGCCACCGACCAGCGGGATCAGGCTGACCGGGATGCCCAGCGTGCCCGCGCCCGCCATGTTCAGCGCATGGATGGCGAGGAACGCCCCCATGCCGCTGTACACCGCGTGACCGAAGCTCAGCATGCCGCCCTGCCCCAGCAGGATGTTGTAGGCCAGACAGGCGATGACGCCGATGCCCATCTGCGTGAGCATGGTCTGCGCGAGGCCACTCGTCCAGATGCGCGGGGCCACGAACAGCAGCACCGCGAACAGGCCCCAGATGATCCACCGCCCGACGTTGAGCGGCTTGAAATGGAACTCTTGACGATGGGCCATCAGTCCTCCCGCGTGCCGAGGAGGCCCTTCGGCCGGAAGATGAGGATGAGCACCATCAGCAGGTAGGGCAGGATCTGGGCGACGTCCTTCAGCGCCAGGCGCAGCACCGGGTAGCCGGGTGTCTGGGGCGTGACCGTGAAGCCCATGGCGGTGAAGAGCGTGGCCAGCGACCCGTCGACCGTCAGCGGCAGCGTCTGCAACAGGCCCACGACGAGCGAGCCGACGAAGGCGCCGGCCAGCGAGCCGATGCCCCCCACCACCACCACCACGAAGATGATGGCGCCGATGAACGCGGCCATGTTCGGCTCGGTCACGAAAGTGATGCCCCCGACCACGCCCGCCAGGCCTGCCAGCGCGCAACCGCTGCCGAACACCAGCATCAGCACGCGTGGGACGTTGTGGCCGAGCGCCTCGACCATCTCAGGGTGCGTCAGCGATGCCTGGATGACGAGGCCGACGCGCGTGCGGGTGAGCAGCAGCCACAGGGCCAGCAGCATCAGCAGCGCCACGCCCATCATGAAGGCCTTGGTCATCGGGAAGTTGGAGCACAGGGCGGCGGCGCACAGCTCGGGTGCCGCCTTGCCCAGCGCGATGGACATGCCCTGAGTGGGCGACGAGATGATCGTGAACGCCGAGCCCTCCAGCAGCGGCGGTGGCGTGAAGGGCACCGCCGTGCGGCCCCAGATCAGTTGCACCAGCTCCAGCAGCACGTAGGACAGGCCGAAGGTGATCAGCAGCTCGGGCACGTGCCCGAACTTGTGCACCCGCCGCAGCGCCAGCCGCTCGAAAGCGGCCCCGAGCACGCCCACCGCTACCGGCGCCAGCAACAACGCCGGCCAGAAGCCGACGATGCCCACCAACGTGTAGGCCACGTAGGCCCCCACCATGTAGAAGCTCGCGTGCGCGAAATTGAGCACGCCCATCATGCTGAAGATCAGCGTCAGCCCGGAGCTGAGCATGAACAGCAGCAACCCGGACGACAGCCCGTTCAGCAGGCTGATGAAGAATTGATCCAAGGCCCGATCCTCGTTAAATCACCGGACGGGTTGGTTCGGATGGCGTCGCGAGCGGGCCGAGGTCGGGTCCGGGGCGCGCAGCCGTACTCCCGTACGGCGAGCACCGCGGGCCCGAGATCGGCTCGCGCAGCAGCCAGACGAATCAACCCGGGCGCTTCATCTGGCAGGAGGTGGGGGTCGATGAGACATAGCTGTCGTACATCTTCACCGGCGCCAGCGTCATGCCCGTCTTCTCCGGCGTGTAGGGGTACTTGGCGTCGGCCTTCTGCCAGACCGAGATGAACAGCGGCTGCTGCAGCTGGTGGTCGGTCTTGCGCATCGTGACTTCGCCGTTGAAGCCCTTGACCGACAGGCCTTCCAGGGCCGCGGCCACCTTCAGCGGGTCCGTCGACTTGGCATTGGCCATGGCCTGGCTGACCATGCGCAGGATGTGATCCACGCTGAGCGTGTACATGTCGTCGCCGAACTTCTTGTTGAACTCGTCGGCCGCCTTCTGGATGTCACCGCCCATGTTGTAGTGGCTGTAGGCCACCTGGAACACCCGGCCGGCACCGCCCTGGCCCAGCGCCGTGGGCGTGCCGGTCACGCCGGTGTAGTAGGTGAAGAACTTCCCGTTGTAGCCCGCCTCGTTGGCAGCCTTCACGAGCAGGGCCAGGTCAGAGCCCCAGTTGCCGGTGATGACGGTGTCGGCACCGCTGGCCTTGATCTTGGCCACGTAGGGGGCGAAGTCGCGCACCTGCGCCAGCGGGTGCAGGTCTTCACCCACGATCTGGATGTCGGGGCGCTTGCGGCCGAGCATTTCCTTGGCGTACTTGGCGACCTGGTGGCCGTGCGCATAGTTCTGGTTCAGCAGGAAGACCTTCTTGACGTCGGCCTGGTCCTTCATGAAGGTGGTCAGCGCTTCCATCTTCATCGACGTATCGGCGTCGAAGCGGAAGTGCCAGTAGCTGCACTTGCTGTTCGTCAGGTCCGGGTCCACCGCGGAGTAGTTCAGGTAGACGATTTCCTTGCCCGGGTTGCGCTCGTTGTATTTGGTGACCGCATCACTCAGGGCCAGGGCAACGCTGGAGCCGTTGCCCTGCATGATGTAGCGGATGCCCTGGTCGGTGGCGGCCTTGAGCAGGTTCAGGGACTCGGCGGGGCTGAGCTTGTTGTCGAAGGTGACGATCTCGAACTTCACGCCGGCGGGGTTGCTCTTGTTGTACTTCTCGGCGAGAAACTGGAAGGTCTTGACCTGGTTCTGCCCCACCGGGCCCATCAGCCCGGACAGGGCATCGATGTAGGCCAGCTTGACCGTCTCGCCCTTCTGCGCATGGGCTCCAGCGGCAGCCAGCGCCAGCGTGGCAGCGGCCACGAAGCGAAGCGGGGAGCGGGTCGAGTGCTTGTCGAACATGCGTGTCTCCTGGTTGTTGGACTCAAAGGTCTTTGTAAACGAAAGTTAACCCAGCCCGGCCGAGCCGCGGTCCCGTGCTTTCCCGCGCCGTGTTCAGGCGGTGGGCAGCGAGTGGTTCAGGAACTGGTCGCGCAGCTTGAGCTTCTGCACCTTGCCGGTGGCCGTGTGCGGAATCTCGTCGACGAAGACCACGTCGTCCGGGATCTGCCACTTCGCGATGCGGCCCTCGTAGAAGCCCAGCAGTTCCTCGCGCGTGAGCTGGGCCTCGGGTTTCTTCACCACCACCAGCAGCGGCCGTTCGTCCCATTTGGGGTGCTTGGCAGCGATCACGGCCGCCTCGTGCACGGCCGGGTGCGCCATCGCGATGTTTTCGAGGTCGATCGAGCTGATCCACTCGCCGCCGGACTTGATGACATCCTTGCTGCGATCGGTGATCTGCATGAAGCCATCGGCGTCGATGGTCGCCACATCGCCCGTCGGGAACCAGCCCGGCTCGCCATCCACGCTGACCAACGGCGAGTCCTCGTGGTTGAAGTATTGCGAGATGACCCAATGCCCGCGCACGACGAGGTTGCCGGAGCTCTGCCCGTCCCAGGGCAGCGAGCGGCCGTCGTCGTCGATGATGGCCATGTCGACGCCGTAGATGGCACGGCCCTGCTTCTCCAGCAGGCGCTGCTGCTGCTCGGCCGGCAGCGAGAGCTGGCGCGTAGTGAGCTTGGACAGCGTGCCCAGCGGCGACATTTCGGTCATGCCCCAGGCATGGATGACCTCCACGCCGTAGTCCTGCTGCAGCGACTTCATCATCGCCGGCGGGCAGGCCGACCCGCCGATGACGGTGCGCTTGAAGCTGGAGAACTTCAGGTGGTTGGCCTTGATGTAGTTCAGCAGGCCCAGCCACACCGTCGGCACGCCGGCGCTGAAGCTGACCTGCTCGCTCTCGAAGAGTTCGTACAGGCTCTTGCCATCCAGGTGCGGGCCGGGCATGACCAGCTTGCAGCCCACGATGGCCGCGCTGTAGGGCAGGCCCCAGGCGTTGACGTGGAACATCGGCACGACGGGCAGGATCACGTCGCGACCGGAGCAGTCCATCGCATCGGGCAAGGCCGCGGCGTAGGCGTGCAGCACGGTCGAGCGGTGGCTGTAGACCGCGCCCTTGGGGTTGCCGGTGGTGCCCGACGTGTAGCAGATGCTTGACGCCGTGTTCTCGTCGAACTGCGGCCAGACGTAATCGCCGCTCTCGGCGGCCAGCAGGTCGTCGAAGCACAGCAGGTTCGGGATGGCCGTCCCGGCCGGCATGTGCGCGCGGTCGGTCATCAGTACGAAGTGCTGCACGGTCTTGAGCAGCGGCGCGATCTTTTCCACCAGCGGCAGGAAGGTGGCGTCAAAACACAGCACGCGGTCGCCGGCGTCGTTGGCGATCCAGACGATCTGCTCGGGGAACAGACGTGGGTTGATCGTGTGGCAGACCAGCGCCGAGCCGGACGCCCCGTAGTAGATCTCGAGGTGGCGGTAGCCGTTCCAGGCCAGCGTCCCGATGCGGTCGCCCGGCTGGCAGCCCAGCCGTGCGAACGCCTGTGCCGCCTGGCGAGAGCGGCGCGCCACCTCTCGCCAATTGCTCCGATGCAGGTCGCCCTCGACCCGCTTGCTGACGATCTCGGTATCGCCCGAATGCCGCTCGGCGTGCTTCAGCAACGACGAGATCAGCAGGGGCTCCGACATCATCCGGCCCATCAATGCCATGGTTGTCTCCTGGCTGTTTTATCGATCCAGTCTAGCCTCGGCGCACAGACCTCAAACGTCACAACCGCGACCCTCGCACCCCGGGGAAACACCCAGCCAAGCACGGCCCGACAGCACTCACTAAACTTGGCCGCCATGCCCTGACATCGGCCTCGCCTGGGCGCTCGGTTTCGCTGACCGGTGGCGCGACTTTTTCACCGAATCACCGCTGTCCCGCGTGCGCAACGAACGCTCGCTGAAAGTTCTCGCTCGCTTGCCCGACGAACCGGTTCTTCCCAGCGAAGCGGCCGTGCCGCCCGACTGGGCCCAGCACTTCCAAGTCTCCTGTTACCCATGAGCCAGCCCGACCCCACCAAGACCTACCCTGTGCAGAAGACCGACGCCGAGTGGCGCGAGCAGCTCGACCCGATGCAATACCAGGTCGCTCGCCACGCCGCCACCGAGCGCGCCTTCACCGGCAAGTACTGGGACCACTTCCAGGCCGGCCACTACAACTGCATCGGCTGCGGCACGCCACTGTTCGAGTCCGACACCAAGTTCGACGCCGGCTGCGGCTGGCCGAGCTACTGGGCCCCCGTCAACAGCGAAGTCATCGAGCGCGTGGTGGACCGCAGCCACGGCATGGTGCGCATCGAGGTGCGCTGCAACAAATGCGGCTCGCACCTGGGCCATGTCTTCCCCGATGGCCCCGAGCCGACCGGCGAGCGTTACTGCATCAACTCGGCCGCCATCGACTTCGTGAAAGACAATGGCTGATCCCGGTCCCCGACCGCCCGGGCGGCGCCCCGCGCGCCGCCTTGCCTGATCGTCCATGAAACTGCTGCTCGACTTCCTGCCGCTGATCCTCTTCTTCGCCGTCTTCAAGGGCGCCGAAGGCCACGCCGACGCCGCCGCGGCGTTTGCGACCGAGCATTTCGGCTTCCTGGTCTCGGGTGGCACGGTCGGGCCACAGGAAGCGCCCGTGCTGCTCGCCACGCTCGTGGTCATGGTCGCCACACTGGCGCAGGCAGCCATCCTGAAAGTGCGCGGCAAGAAGATCGACCTGATGCTCTGGATCAGCCTGGTGCTGGTTGTCGTGCTGGGGGGCGCCACCGTCTGGTTCCACAACGAGACCTTCATCAAGTGGAAGCCCACGGGCCTGCACTGGGCGATGGCGCTCACGCTGTGGATCTCGCAGGCCATCTTCGGCAAGAACCTGATCAAGTCCATGCTCGGCAGCGAACTGCAGCTGCCCGATGCCATCTGGCTGCGCCTGAACCGTGCCTGGGTGCTGTTCTTTGCCGTGATGGGCGTCGTGAACCTCTACGTGGCCTACCACTTCTCGACCTCGGCCTGGGCCAATTTCAAGGTCTTCGGCGTGACGGGCCTGATGCTGCTGTTCGTCGTGGTGCAGAGCGTCTACCTCGGCAAGCACCTGCCCCCGGAAGAGGAGAGCCAGCCGTGATCGCTGCGGAGATCGAGCGACGCCTGCGCGCGGAACTGGCGCCCACGGCCCTGCAGATCCGCGACGACAGCGCCGACCATGCCGGCCACGCGGGCGCGCGCGAGGGCGGGCATTTTCATGTGGCTGTCGTCTCCGCGCGGTTTACTGGGCTGCAACGATTGGCCCGTCATCGGCTCGTTTATCATTGTCTGTCCGACCTGATGCAGCGCGGCATTCATGCGCTGGCGATCGACGCCCGGGCTCCGGGCGAACCCTGATCAGGCCGAGCGTGATCGTTCCACGCGCCCAGGCCGGGCGCGATTTTTTTACCCTGAGTCACACCCACCCCTCATGAAGAAGTTTGCGCTCGCCGCCGTCGTCGCGGCCACCATCTCGGCCCTCGTGCCGGCTGTCGCCACCGCGCAGAACGTCGCCACCGTCAACGGCAAGCCCGTGCCCAAGGCGCGCGTCGAAACGCTGATCCAGCAAGTCACCAAGAGCGGCCAGCAGCAGCGCTCACCGGAACTGGAAGCCCAGGTCAAGGACGAAGTCGTGCGTCGCGAGATCTTCATGCAGGAAGCCGAGAAGCGCGGCATCCCGCAGGGCTCCGACTACAAGGCCCAGATGGAACTGGCCCGCCAGATGCTGCTGATCCGTGGTCTGATGGAAGACTTCAAGGCCAAGAACCCGGTCAGCGACGCCGAGGCGCAGGCCGAGTACGACAAGTTCAAGGCTGCCAACAGCGGCAGCGAATACCGCGCCCGCCACATCCTCGTGGACAAGGAAGAAGACGCCAAGGCCCTGATCGCCCAGATCAAGGGCGGCGCCAGCTTCGAGGAACTGGCCAAGAAGAACTCCAAGGACACCGGCTCCGCAGCCAACGGCGGCGACCTCGACTTCGCCAACCCGAACAACTTCGTGCCCGAGTTCAGCAAGGCCATGGTCGCGCTGCAGAAGGGCGAGATGACGCAAGAGCCGGTGAAGAGCCAGTTCGGCTATCACATCATCAAGCTCGAAGACACCCGCCCGGCGCAGTTCCCGGCCTTCGACGACGTCAAGGCCCAGATCAAGCAGCGCATCGAGCAGCAGAAGATGGCCGAGTTCCAGGAAGGCCTGATCAAGAAGGCCAAGACCGACTACACCTTCTCGAGGTAAAGCGCCCACCCCCTACCGGCTTTGCCGGCCCCCTCAAGGGGGCGCCCTCGTGTGACCGGCAAAGCCGGATCACCGAGGGCTGCTGGAGGGGCGGTGGCTGCCGGTGGCAGCACCTTGACAGCAAAGCCCGCGGCGACTGCCGGCGGGCTTTTTGCTTTTCAGGCGGCGAGGCGGCCGGCTTCGATGCGCAGTTGGCGTTCGCAGCGGGCGGCGATCTCGCGGTCGTGGGTGACGAGCACGAGGGTGGTGCCGGCTTCGCGGTTGAGCTCGAACATCAGCTCCATCACGGCAGCCCCCGTGGCGAAGTCCAGGCTGCCGGTGGGCTCGTCGGCCAGCAGCAGCGCGGGGCGCTGCACGAAAGCACGGGCCAGCGCCACGCGCTGCTGCTCGCCGCCCGACAACACGCGCGGGTAGTGGCTCAGGCGCTCGCCCAGGCCCACGCGCGTCAGCATGGCCGCTGCCTGCTCGCGGGCTTCGCGGTCGCCACGCAGCTCCAGGGGCAGCATCACGTTCTCCAGCGCCGTCAGGTTGGGCAGCAGCTGGAAGCTCTGGAACACGAAGCCCAGTTCGCGGGCTCGCACCGCGGCGCGCTGGTCTTCGTCCAGCGTGAACAGGTCCTGACCGCGCAGCTCGACGGTGCCGCTGGTGGGCGTGTCCAGGCCCGCCAGGATGGCCAGCAGCGTGCTCTTGCCAGAACCCGAAGCCCCGACGATGGCAACCGATTCCCGTGCGGTCAGCTGGAAACTGATGTCATGCAGAATCGTCAGCTCACCCGTCGCGTCGCGGACGCGCTTGGTGATCTGATCCACTTGAACAAGGACTTCGGGCATGTCGGGACTGCGTCGGCGGGCAATGGTGGCGCACTGTAGCGTGGGGCTGCTGGCCGGCTGGTCGTCAGGGGTCTTGGCCTCGGCCGCCGAGGCCCCGGTCATCCTGGTCGTCGGCGACAGCCTGTCGGCCGAGTACGGCCTGAAGGCGGGCGACGGCTGGGTGGCGCTGCTGCAGAAGCGCCTCGACGATCAGAAGAAGCCGCACCGCGTGGTGAACGCGAGCATCAGCGGCGACACCACGGCCGGCGGGCGCAGCCGACTGCCCACGGCCCTGCGCACGCACAAGCCGGCCATCGTCGTGATCGAACTGGGGGGCAACGACGCGCTGCGCGGCCTGCCGCTGGCCAGCACGCGCGACAACCTCGTGGCCATGGCGCAGGCCGCACAGGCCGCCGGTGCCAAGGTCATCGTCGTCGGCATGCAGGTGCCGCCCAACTACGGCAGCGCCTACGCGCGCGATTTCGAGGGCCTGTTCGCCACCGTGGCCCGCGACGTGAAGGCGGGTTTCGTGCCCTTCCTGCTCAAGGGCGTGGCCGACCGGCCCGACGCGATGGACTGGTTCCAGCCCGACCGCATCCACCCGCTGGCCAAGGCGCATCCGCAGATGCTCGACAACGTCTGGCCGGCGCTGAAGCCCCTGCTGTAGACCGCGTCGGCGACCTCAGCGCTCTTGCCGAGGCTCACGGTCCGGGCGGCCGCGCTGCGGGCCCTCATCACGCGGCTGGGCGCGCGGCTGAGGCTGAGGCTGCGGCGGCGGTGTCTGGGCACGCGGCACCTCGACCTGGCGCTGCTCCGGCTGCGGCATGCGGCGCTGCCCCTCTTCTCGGCGCTGCTGCATCTCGCGCTGCTGCTGCATCTCGCGCTGCTGCTGCATCTCGCGTTGCTGCTGCATCTCGCGCTGCTGCTGCATCTCGCGCTGCTGCTGCATCTCGCGTTGCTGCTGCATCTCGCGTTGCTGCTGCATCTCGCGTTGCTGCTGCATCTCGCGTTGCTGCTGCATCTCGCGTTGCTGCTGCATCTCGCGCTGCTGCTGCATCTCGCGCTGCTGCTGCATCTCGCGCTGCTGCTGCTGAGGCTGGATCTGACCGCGCCAGGGCATGCCGTCGCCCAGGCGCTGCACCTGGTCGGGGCTGGTGCGATTCTGCGGCGCGGGCGGCTGCTGGATGACCGGCAGGGTCGGCGGCTGCGCCGCCACCGGTGCATTGGGTGTCACGACGGCCGGGGTGGTGGGCTGACGAGACACGGCGTCCGGACCGCGCGCGTCGCGGCGGTACGGCAGTTGGCCATCGCTGCGCCAGCCCATGTTGCTGTCGGGCGCACGCGGCGTGCCGCGCGGCAGCTCCGACTCCTGAGGCCGCGTGGCCTGGACCGGCAGCACGGCACCCAGGTCCCCGCGGCCCGGCGCCACCGGCAGCGGCCGCACCCAGCCCGGGTCGGGCCGGCGGTCCGGTCCCCGCACGGGCAGCGGCTGGATGCCGGCACCCGGCGCCGGCAGCACGCTGACGGCCATCGGCTCATCACGGTAGCGGTGCGGGCGCTGCACGGTCACAGGGTCGCGCACGTCACGGGGATCGTTGATGCGGGTGACGTAGCGCGGCGTGTGCTGGTACGCAGGCACATAGACCTCGCGCGGCGCCAGCGGATACCAGCCAAAGCGCGGCGGTGGCGGGCGGTCGCCCACCGTCACGCTGATGTTGACCGAAGTGCCGCCACCCACCCAGCCGACCAGGGCCGGCGCGTAGACCGGGCGCTGCACGTAGGCGCCCGGCGTCCAGCACCAGCGGCCGCGCCAGTTCACCCAGCGGCCGTAGTGGAAGGGCGCAAAGCCCCAGGGGGCGTCGTCCACCCAGGTCCAGCCCCAGTGACGCGACCACACCCAGCGGCCGTAGCGGTACGGCGCCCAGTCGGCCACGACGATCGTGGTGGGAATCCAGACCGTGCCGTACTCCGGCGCCGTCTCCCAGCGGCCATAGCGGTCCAGGTCCTCGGCACCCGTCATCTCGGGCGACACGTAACGGGCCACGGGCCGATCACCTTCATCCCGGCTGCCGGCCAGCACCCAGTCACCGAAGGCGTCGCTGTACAGCGGTCCACGCTCGGCGCGCGGCCCGTCGGGCCACCACAGCTCCACCTGTTCGCCCGTGCCCATGCTCACCGGCAAGGCGCCCCGCGCCCACTCGAAGCGCATGCGGCCCTGCCAGACGTAGATCTTGCTGCCGCGGTCGAGCTGCTCCACGCGGTAGAGGCCTTCGCGCTCGGGTTGAGCGGTGCCTTCGCGGGTGCGCAGCCGCGTCTCGGCCGCGTTCTCGGGGGAGCGCAGGCGCACCGCCACGTCCCCGCGGTCCAGTTGCATCAGGGTCTGGCCGTCGTCGAGCTGGCTGAACTCCAGGTCGCTGCGCTCATCCAGCCAGATCGTCGTGGAGCCCGACCGCAGGCTGACGCGTGCGCGGTCGTCGGTGCGCAGCCGGTCGCCCTCGGCGACGGTCTGGTTGCGGGTGATGCGCACCCATTCGCGGGTGTCGTGGTCGAACAGCCAGGCGTCGCCCACCACCTCCACCACCCGCGCGGCGCGGGTGGGCGGGTCGCGGTCCTGCGCCTTGGCCGCCGGGGCCAGCGCCACGAGCAGGGTCAGCGCCAGGATGCGCCAGGCGCGGCGGTTCAACACGAGCGAGGGGGCGGCGGGGGCGGCGGTCGTGGCCATGGGCATGAGGCTCCTTTGCGGCACGCTAACGCGCCGGGGCGAAGGCCGGTGGACGGCGCTTACAAACTTTGCAACCGACCGGCGGGTGTCAATCGTCGTCGGCGTTGGGATCCAGCTCCGGGAACAGCACCGACGTGTAGCCGAAACGGGTGAAATCCTTGACCCGCATCGGGTAGAGGATGCCGTCCAGGTGGTCGCACTCGTGCTGCACCACCCGGGCGTGGAAGCCATCGGCCACCCGCTCGATCGGGTGGCCGTCCGCATCGAAGCCCCGGTAGCGGATGCGCTCGTCGCGCTCCACCACGCCGCGCAGCCCGGGAACCGACAGGCAGCCTTCCCAGCCCTCGGTACGGCCGCCGTCCAGCACCTCGATGACCGGGTTGATCAACACCGTCGGCGGCACCGGCGGGGCTTCCGGATAGCGCACGTTCTTCGTGTAGCCGAAGATCACCAGGCGCAGATCCACACCGATCTGCGGCGCGGCGAGGCCCGCGCCGTTGGCCGCAGCCATCGTGTCGAACATGTCGGCGATCAGGGTCTTGAGTTCAGGCGTGCCGAACTCGGTCACCGACTGGGCAACCCGCAGCAGGCGCGGGTCGCCCATCTTCAGAATCTCATGAACGGCCAAGCGGGCCTCCTTCGGCTATCGTGCCGGCCATTCTAGAAACCTCACCATGCCCGTTCCCCTGCCCGACTTTCTCGACGACCTCGGCCATGGCATCTACGCCATCGACACCGGCTTCCAGCGTGCCCGCTTCGACGCCGCCTATCTGATGGTCGAGGCCGGCCGCGCCGCCTTCATCGACACCGGCACCAACCATGCCGTGCCCCGCCTGCTGGCGGCGCTCGACGCGCTCGGGATCGCGCGCGACGCGGTCGACTGGGTCATCCCGACCCACGTGCATCTCGACCACGCCGGCGGGGTGGGCCTGCTGATGGACGCCCTGCCCCACGCCCGCGCGCTGGTGCACCCGCGGGGCCTGCGCCACATGGTCGACCCGAAGGCGCTCTGGCTCGGTGCGCTTGCCGTCTATGGCGAAGACGAAATGCAGCGCAGCTACGGCAAGCTCGTGCCCGTGCCCGCGGAGCGCGCCGAGGCCAGCCATGACGGCCAGGTGATCACGCTTGCCGGCCGGCCGCTCACGCTCGTCGATGCCCCCGGCCATGCGCGCCACCACCACGCGCTCTGGGACGCGCGCAGCCGAGGCTGGTTCACGGGTGACACCTTCGGGCTGTCCTACCGCGAGTTCGACGTCGGCGACCGCCCCTGGCTGCTGCCGACCACCACACCGGTGCAGTTCGAGCCTGACGCCCTCCGGGCCACCGTCCAGCGACTGCTGGACGTGGCGCCCGAGCGCATGTACCTGACGCACTACGGCGCCGTGGGCGGCAGCGTGACCGACGTGCAGCGGCTGGCGGGCGAACTGCTCGCGCAGGTGGACGATGTGAGCGCCCTCGCCGTCTCGCTGCGCGACGCACCCGACCGGCACGAACGCCTGAAAACCGACCTGATGAGCCGCTGGCTGGACGATCTGCGCCAGCGCGGCTGGCGTGGCGACCCCACCCAGGCGGCGGCGTGGCTGGCGATGGACGCCGAGCTGAACGCGCAGGGCCTGGCCGTCTGGCTGGATCGCCCGGCTCGCTGACGGGGCAGCCCGCCCCCTCCCGGTGCGCCGCCCCGCACCGGCGCAGTGCCGCGGCCGCGCTGCACGGAGCGCCCCTCCCCGCAGCCGCACCCGAACGACGCAGGCACAGGTCTTGCATTTGACTCCGCGAGGCGTCGCGCCGCAGCGACCCTCTGCTTTCGCAGCATCGCCAACGACGGCGAACCTCATCCCAGGCCCCGACCGAGCAGAACGCTGCTCGCGGGGCCTTTTTACTGGCAGCGCGACCCGGGTCCGGCACCCGCACGCTGCCGCTGCTCGTCTCGCGGAGCCGTCATGCACATCGTCCTCATCGGCCACGGAATGGTCGGCCAGAAGTTCCTCGAAAGCCTTGCCGACGGCCCGGCGGCCGGCGACCTGCGCGTGACCGTGCTCTGCGAGGAAACACGCCCGGCCTACGACCGCGTCCACCTGTCGGCGTTCTTCTCGGGCAAGACGGCGCAAGACCTGTCGCTGGTGCCCGCGGGCTTCTTCGAGAAGACCGGCTTCACGCTGCGCCTGGCGGCTCGCGCCATGGCCATCGAGCGCCGGGACCAGACCGTCACGACGACCGACGGCGAGGTCATCGCCTACGACCGGCTGGTGCTGGCCACCGGCTCCTACCCCTTCGTTCCAGCGGTGCCGGGCCGCGATCGGCCGCACTGCCACGTCTACCGCACGATCGACGACCTCGAAGCGATGCAGGCCAGCGGCCATGTCTCCAAGACCGGCGTGGTCATCGGCGGTGGCCTGCTCGGGCTGGAATGCGCCAAGGCCCTCAAGGACATGGGCCTGCAGACGCATGTCGTGGAGTTCGCACCGCGGCTGATGGCCGTGCAGGTCGACGAGACCGGCGGCCGGATGCTGCGCGACAAGATCGAAGCCCTGGGCGTGACCGTGCACACCGGCCGCAACACCGTCGAGATCACTGACGGCGCGGCCGCGCGCCACCGCCTGGTGTTCAGCGACGGCACCTGGCTGGAGACCGACATGCTGGTGTTCTCCGCCGGCATCCGCCCGCGCGACGAACTCGCGCGCCAGTGCGTGCTGGCCGTCGGCCCACGCGGCGGCGCGGTCATCGACGACCACGGCCGCACCAGTGACCGCGACATCTACGCGATCGGCGAGGTGGCCTGCTGGCGTGATCAAACCTACGGCCTGGTCGCACCCGGCTACGAGATGGCACGCGTCGCTGCGCGGCACATCGCCGGCGACACCACCGCCGCCTTCGCCGGCGCCGACCTCAGCACCAAGCTCAAGCTGCTGGGCGTGGACGTGGCGAGCATCGGCGATGCGCACGGCAAGACGCCCGGCAGCCGCAGCTACCAGTACGTGGACGAGCGCAAGCAGGTCTACAAGAAGATCGTCGTGAGCGGCGATGGCCAGCGCCTGCTGGGTGCGGTGCTCGTGGGCGATGCCACCGAGTACGGCACGCTGCTGCAGATCGCGCTGAACGGCATCCCCCTGCCTGCCGAACCGGAGTTCCTGATCCTGCCCTCCAGCGACGGCAAGTCACCTGCCGGCATCGGGCCCGATGCGCTGCCGGACAGCGCCCAGCTTTGCTCCTGCAACAACGTCACCAAGGGCCAGGTGCGCGCGGCCGTGGGTGATGGCTGCACGAGCATCGGCCAGATCAAGGCCTGCACCCGGGCCGGCGCGACGTGCGGCGGTTGTGTGCCGCTGGTCACGCAGGTCATGAAGCTGGAGATGGGCAAGCGCGGCATGGCCGTGAACAACCACCTCTGCGAACACTTCGCCCATTCACGCCAGGCGCTGTACCACCTGATCCGCGTGGGCGGCATCAAGACCTTCAGCGAGCTGCTGTCCCGTCATGGCAGCGGGCTGGGCTGCGACATCTGCAAGCCCGCGGCAGCCAGCATCTTCGCGTCGTGCTGGAATGATTTCGTGCTGAAGCCCGAGCTGGCTTCGCTGCAGGACAGCAACGACTACTTCCTGGGCAACATCCAGAAGGACGGCAGCTACTCGGTCGTGCCCCGCATGCCGGGCGGCGAGGTCACGCCCGATGGCCTCATCGCCGTGGGCCAGATCGCCAAGAAGTACGGGCTCTACACCAAGATCACCGGTGGCGCCCGGGTCGACATGTTCGGCGCACGCGTGGAGCAGCTGCCCCTGATCTGGGAGGAGCTGATCGCCGCCGGCTTCGAGAGCGGCCATGCCTACGGCAAGTCGCTGCGCACCGTGAAGAGCTGCGTGGGCAGCACCTGGTGCCGGTATGGCGTGGATGACTCCGTCGGCCTCGCGGTGGCGCTGGAGAACCGCTACAAGGGCCTGCGCGCGCCGCACAAGATCAAGTTCGGCGTGTCGGGCTGCACGCGCGAATGTGCGGAGGCGCAGAGCAAGGACGTCGGCGTCATCGCGACCGACAAGGGCTGGAACCTGTACGTCTGCGGCAACGGCGGCATGAAGCCGCGCCATGCCGAGCTGATCGCGAGCGACCTCGACCGGGCCACCCTCATCCGGCTCATCGACCGCTTCCTGATGTTCTATGTCCGCACCGCGGACCGCCTGCAGCGCACGAGCACCTGGCGCGACAACCTCGAGGGCGGTCTGGACTATCTGAGGGACGTCGTTGTCCATGACAGCCTCGGCCTCGCGGCCGAGCTGGAGGCGCAGATGCAGGCGGTCGTCGACACCTACCAGTGCGAATGGAAGACCGCGGTCACGACGCCGGCGGTGCGCCAGCGCTTCCGCAGCTTCGTCAACAGCGACCGGGCGGACGAGCACATCGTGTTCGTGGAGGAGCGCGGGCAGATCCGGCCGGCACGACCGCAGGAGCGGCCTGCCACGCCGGCCGCGACCGTCGCAGACGCCACCGAGACGGTCAGCGCCTGACCGATTGACTGAGCGGAGACCCAGCCATGACCTTCACCCCCGTCTGCCACGTCGACGACATCCTGCCCGACACCGGCGTGGCCGCCCGCATCGGCGACCGCCACGTGGCCATCTTCCGCATCGGTGCCGAGCGCTTCCATGCCATCGACAACGTCGATCCGCGCTCAGGCGCGAGCGTGCTGTCGCGGGGCCTGGTGGGCAACCTGGGTGAACGGCTGGTGGTCGCCTCGCCGCTGTACAAGAACCATTTCGACCTGGTCACCGGCGAGTGCCTCGAAGCGCCGGAGCAGTCGGTGCGGGCGCATGCCGTCCGGGTGGAGGGCGGGCGGGTGATCGTGGCTGTGAGCCACGCATGACGTGACAGAGGCGGGGCGTGACCCGCCCTCCCGTTCGCGTGTGCACCGGACACCCGGCCGCACGGCCTTGCTCACACGTCCAGGCCCAGCTCCTGGATCTTGCGCGTGATTGTGTTGCGGCCGATGCCGAGCTTCTGTGCGGCCTCGATGCGGCGGCCGCGGGTGATGTCGAGCGCCGTCAGGATGAGCTGGGCCTCGAAGCGTTTGGTGAGGGCATCCCACACGTCGGTCTCGCCGGCGGCCAGGCGGGCGCGGGCGTCGGCCGCCATGTCGGCGAGCCAGCCTTCCCCGCTGCTGGTGTTGGCGGGGGCCGGCGCGGCCACGGGAGCGGCTGCACCGGCCACGGCGGGCGCCGGGCTCGTCATGGCCGTCGTGGAGGGCACGGGCACGTAACCTGGCTGCAGTTCGTCGGGCAGGTCCTTCGGCTCGACCACCTGGCTCGGCGCCATCACGCTCAGCCAGTGACAGATGTTCTCCAGCTGACGAACGTTGCCCGGGAACTCGAAGTTCGTCAGCACGGTGAGCGCCGCGTCAGACAGGCGCTTTGGCTCCACCCCCAGCTCGGTCGCGCTGCGCTGCAGGAAGTGGCGGGCCAGGGCCGGCACGTCTTCCTTGCGCTCGCGCAGCGGCGGCAGGCGCAGGCGGATGACGTTCAGGCGGTGGAAGAGGTCTTCGCGGAAGGCGCCCTGGCGCACGCGCTCCTCGAGGTTCTGGTGCGTGGCCGCGATGACCCGCACGTTGCTGCGCAGCGGGCTGTGGCCACCGACGCGGTAGAACTGGCCGTCGGACAGCACCCGCAGCAGGCGTGTCTGCAGCTCGAAGGGCATGTCGCCGATTTCATCGAGGAAGAGCGTGCCGCCGTCCGCCTGCTCGAAGCGGCCACGCCGCGAGGCCTGGGCGCCGGTGAAGGCGCCGCGCTCGTGGCCGAAGAGCTCGCTCTCCAGCAGGTCCTTCGGGATGGCCGCCGTGTTGATGGCCACGAACGGGCCCTCTCCGCGCGGGCTGTGCTTGTGCAGCGCGCGGGCCACCAGTTCCTTGCCGGAGCCGCTCTCGCCCGTGATCATGACCGTGACGTGGCTCTGCGAGAGCCGGCCGATCGCGCGGAAGACGTCCTGCATGGCGGGCGCCTGCCCCAGCATCTCGGGCACCTGGGCGGCCGCCTCCTGCTCGCCGGCCTCGCGCTGGCTTTCCTCCTGTGCGCGGCGGATCAGCTCGACTGCGCGCGGCAGGTCGAAGGGCTTGGGCAGGTATTCGAACGCGCCGCCCTGGAAGGCGGACACGGCGCTGTCCAGGTCGGAGTAGGCCGTCATGATGATGACGGGCAGCGCGGGCAGACGCGCCTTGACCTTGGCGAGCAGTTCCAGGCCCGAGCCGCCCGGCATGCGGATGTCGGAGACGAGCACCTGCGGGATGTCGTCGTCCAGCGCGCTGAGCATGTCGCGCGCATTGGAGAAGCTGCGCACCGGCAGCCCCTCGCGGGCCAGGGCCTTCTCGAGCACGAAACGGATCGAGTGGTCGTCGTCTACAACCCAGATGGATTTCATTCGGTTCCTCGGCCGTGCCGGCAGGCTCGTGACCTCAGGGCAGTGGCAGTGTGATTCGGAAGTTCGTCAGGCCCGGCTCGCTCTCGCAATCGATCATGCCCTGGTGTTGTTGGGCGATCGTCTGCGCGAGCGTGAGTCCGAGGCCCGAGCCGCCTTCCCGTCCGGAGACCAGGGGGAAGAAGATGCGATCCCGGATCTCGGCGGGAACGCCGGGACCGTTGTCCTCGATATGCAATTCCAGTGCCAAGCGCCAGCGCTGCTTGCCGATCGTGACCTGCCGGGCGACGCGGGTGCGCAGCACGATCAGGCCGTCACCGGCAGCAATGCGTGCCGCCAACACCTGGGCCGCGTTCTGCACGATGTTCAGCACCATCTGGATCAGCTGCTCGCGGTCGCCGCGGAAATCAGGCAGCGAGGTGTCGTAGTCCCGCGTGATGGTCAGGCCCCGCGGGTGCTCGATGAGCACCAGGGCCCGCACCCGCTCGCAGATCTCGTGGATGTTGACGTCTCCGACGACCTGCGCCTTGCGGTGCGGGGCGAGCAGCCGGTCCACCAGGCTCTGCAGGCGGTCCACCTCATGAACGATCACTTGGGTGTACTCGATCAGTTCGGGGTTGCCGTCCTGCAGTTCCAGCGCCAGCAGTTGCGCCGCGCCGCGGATGCCGCCCAGCGGGTTCTTGATTTCGTGGGCGAGGTTGCGGGTCAGTTCCTTCGTCGCCTGGACCTGGTCGAGGCTGCGCTCGTCGCGATCCTGCCGGGCCTGCTGGGCAATCTCGATCAGCTCGACCAGCACGCGGGGCTCGCCGCGCTCACCGGCGTCCATCTGCGACACGATCACGTGCACGGGCAGCGCATCATCCGGCGCCCAGGCACCGCGGCGCAGCAGCGCGTCGAAGCGGCTGCTGGAGTAATGGTTGGCGGCCACGCCGGCCAGGGTTTCGGTCAGGCGCTGGGCGTCGTCGAACCAGTCGGGCAGTTGGGCCTTCTGCGCCGCGCGACGCGACAGCCGCATGATGTTCTCGAACGCGGCATTGGCGAACAGGCATTCGCCGTCGGCGTTGGCGACGACGACCATCGTCGCCAGCAGGTCCAGGCCGGCGAACTCGGCCGGCAGCAGGGAGGTATCAGTCATGGCGCTGGGAATGGCCTCCCGAGGCGCCAGCGCCTTCAAGAGGGAAGTTTGGCGATCTCGCGCTTGAGCGCCTGCACATCGGCCTCGTAGCGGGCGATGTTGTCCTTGAGCTCGGCCATGCGATCCAGGTACTTCTGGTAGTTGCGCTCGTCGCCGCGGCGTTCGGCCTGGCCGTTGTTGAATTCCTTCTGCGCATTGGCCAGGCGGTCCTCGGCCTGACGCAGTTCGGTCTGCAGCACGCGGCGGCGCTCGTCGTCGCGCACGCGCTGCTGGCTGGCGTCGACGCGGGTCTCACCGGTGCGCCCCCCACCCTCGGCGGCCGCCCCTGCCCCGGATGCAGGCCGTGGCTTGGGCGCCTGCAGCACCGTGATGGGCGTGCCCTCGATCGTGCGGCAGCCCTTCTCGGCGGCTTCCTTGGCCGAGAGGGCGTCGGTGTAGAGCACCGGCGGCCCGGGGCAACGGTAGACCGTGCCCTGGGCTTGCGCGCCCAGGCTCGCCAGGACAAGCAGCGGTGCCAGCAGTCGATTCAGCATGCCGGAATTGTGGCCCAGATGCGTGAACAAAAAAGGGGCCGCACCAGCGGCCCCCTTCGGTGGGGATGTGAGAGGCAGCGTGCTGGCTGCCCATGGTCATCACAGCGCGTAGTACATGTCGAACTCGACCGGGTGCGTGGCCATGCGGAAGCGGGTCACTTCTTGCATCTTCAGGTCGATGTAGGCGTCGATGTAGCTGTCGGTGAACACGCCGCCCTTGGTCAGGAAGGCACGGTCCTTGTCGAGGTACTCGAGCGCCTGGTCGAGGCTGTGGCAGACGGTCGGGATCTTCGCGTCTTCCTCGGGCGGCAGGTGGTACAGGTCCTTCGTGGCGGCTTCGCCCGGATGGATCTTGTTCTCCACGCCGTCCAGACCCGCCATCAGCAGCGCCGAGAAGGCCAGGTAGGGGTTGGCGGACGGGTCCGGGAAGCGCGCTTCAATGCGGCGGCCCTTCGGGTTGGCGACGTACGGGATGCGGATCGAGGCCGAGCGGTTCTTGGCCGAGTAGGCCAGCTTCACCGGGGCTTCGAAGCCGGGCACCAGGCGCTTGTAGCTGTTCGTACCCGGGTTCGTGATGGCGTTCAGCGCACGGGCGTGCTTGATGATGCCGCCGATGTAGTACAGGGCGAAGTCGGAGAGGCCGGCGTAGCCGTCACCGGCGAACAGGTTCTTGCCGTCCTTCCAGACCGACTGGTGCACGTGCATGCCGCTGCCGTTGTCGCCCACCAGGGGCTTGGGCATGAACGTGGCCGTCTTGCCGTAGGCGTGGGCGACGTTGGTGATGATGTACTTCTGCAGTTGCAGCCAGTCGGCGCGCTGGACCAGCGAGCTGAACTTGGTGCCGATTTCCATCTGGCCGGCGTTGGCCACTTCGTGGTGGTGCACTTCGACCGGGATGCCCATCTGTTCGAGGATCAGGCACATCTCCGAGCGCATGTCCTGGCCGCTGTCGACCGGGGGCACGGGGAAGTAGCCGCCCTTGACGGTGGGCCGGTAGCCGGAGTTGCCGTGCTCGTACTCCTTGGAGGAGTTCCAGGCGCCTTCCTCGGACTCGATCTTGAAGAACGAGCCGGACATCTCATTGCCCCAGCGCACGCTGTCGAAGATGAAGAACTCGGGCTCCGGGCCGAAGTAGGCGGTGTCGCCCAGGCCGGAGGCCTTCAGGTAGGCCTCGGCGCGCTTGGCCAGGGAGCGCGGGTCGCGCTCGTAGGCCTTGCCGTCGGCAGGGTCGACCACGTCGCACGACAGGATCAGCGTCGGCTCTTCGAAGAAGGGGTCGATGTTGGCCGTGTTCGGATCGGGCATGAGCAGCATGTCCGAGGCTTCGATGCCCTTCCAGCCGGCGATCGAGGAGCCGTCGAAGGCGTGACCCGACGTGAACTTGTCTTCGTCGAAGGCAGAGACGGGCACGGAGACGTGCTGTTCCTTGCCACGGGTATCGGTGAAGCGGAAGTCGACGAACTTGACTTCGTTTTCCTTCACCAGGTTCATCACATCGGCGACGGTCTTGGCCATCAAAAGCTCCTAGCGGGATCGAGAGGGGTGGATGCTGCCACCGGCGCACGCGCGCCAGCAGCCACGACAGGAATCAAAGCAGGTTGCATGCCAGATGCACCGACATGGGTAGCTGCCCGGGACCGTCAGTCATTATGGGCCGGTAGCCCGTCACGCGGAAATGATCAACGCACCATCTCGGTGCTAATGGTTGCACCAAACTGAATCACGCCCTGTTTGAGGGCATCGTAGGCGGCTTGCATCTTCTCGGCATCCCCCTTCACGCCGAGTTCGATGCAACGCCCCCACTGGGGGTGATCGACGCTCGGCAGGCTGAACACCTTGATGCCCGGGAAGCCGGATTCGACGGCCTCCATCAACGGCGTGAGGCTGGCTTCCATCGCGCCCTGCACGATCAGCGAACGTTCCGTCAGGCCGACTGCACGGTGCAGTTGCGGGTACCGGTCAAGCACCCAGGCCATCATCGGATGGGCCATCACCGGGAAGCCCGGCACGAAATGCACGTGGCCGACGAAGAAGCCCGGGATCTTGTTGTACGGGTTCGGGATGATGCCGGCCCCCTCGGGGAAGACGCCCATCTCGAAGCGACGCACGCTGTCGGGCTCGTCCGCGGTCACCGTCTTGCCCTGCTCCGCGGCCATCTGCTGGATGCGCTGCCAGATCAACTCGCGCGCCTCGGGGTGCAGCGCCAGCGGCCGGTCGAGCGCGGCCGCAGCGGCCTGGCGGGTGTGGTCGTCGGGCGTCGCACCGATGCCGCCGCAGCTCACGACCAGCTGCCCGCTCTCGAAGGCCTGGCGCAGCCGCGCTGTCAGCAGCTCGCGGTCGTCGCCCAGGTACTGGGCCCACGCGAGCTGCATGCCGCGCTCGGATAGCAGCTCGATGAACTTGGCGAGGTGCGAGTCCCGGCGCTTGCCGGAGAGGATCTCGTCGCCGACGATGATGAGGCCGACTTGCATGGGGAAGACAGGGTCAGGGGTTGTCGATGACGAGCGCCGATTCGGCGACCGGCTCGGCGGCCCGCAGCGCCTGCAGCGCAGCCAGCGCGTAGTGCGCGAACCAGGCCGTCGAGAAAGCGAAGACCAGCGTGTACAGCCAGATCGCGACCAGCACGACGAAGGGCGCGAAGATGATCCCAGCCACGCCCGACACCGCCCAGATCAGCGAGGGCACGGCGCCCAGGTAGCCGCTGATGACGCCCATCGCGAGCATCGGCGCGCGCTGTTCCTTCAGCAGGCGGTGGCGCTCCTCGGCGGAGGCATGTTCGGCGAGCACATCAAAGCCGAAGACGCGGTAGGTGAGCCAGCCCCAGATCAGCGGCGGCAGCACCATCACGAGCGGCGGGATCAGCCAAAGCGGCATCGACAGCACGATCAGCACCAGCGCCAGCGCTGTGGCGCCCAGCGACGCCAGCACGCTCTGCACCAGCGTGCCGCCGCGCTTCCTTTCCAGCAGCGGGAAGCGCCGCTGCGCCACCAGGCTGACGATGGCCGGCGTCATGCACAGGGCCACCAGCAGCAAGCTCAGCAACAGCACGACGGGCAACACCCCCGCCAAGACCACCAGCGCCGCCAGCGCGCTGCGGAAGGACTCCAGGCCCATGGCGTCGAGCCACTGCAGCAGGCTCTCGACGAGCCGCCAGTTTTCGAGCGTGGCGCGCACCGAGGCGATAGCGCCTTCCCAGAAGAAGAACATGAAGCCGAACACCAGCACACCGGCGATCGCCAGCGGCAGCAGCGACAGCGCGATCACGCGCGGGTGCAGGCAGTAGGCGGCAGCCCGCCAGAAGGAATCGACCAAGCCTTGCATTCAGGACCTGTGGGTGCGGGAAAGTTCAGCGGGCGCCCGCGCCGGGCGCAGCGCCTCGGCGAGCCGCAGCAAGCCCAGCCACTGCTGGCGCCAGAAGCCACGGCCGTAGTCGCGCCCCCCCTCCTCGGGCAGTTGGTCGCGCACGCCGGTGGCGTCGAAGCGGTTCTCGAAATTGGCGGTGCGGAACAGGACGTCCCACACCGGCAGCAGCACACCGAAGTTGTGGCCGCCCAGCGTGCCGCGCCCGCCGGACTCATGCCCGATGCCGATGCTGTGGTGTAGCCGGTGAAAGCGCGGGCTCACCAGCAGCCGCTCGCCGATCGCACCGAACCCCAGGCGCACGTTCGCATGCTGCAGGCTCTCGTGCAGTTGCGTGACCACCGTGATCGCGACGAACTGCCCGGGCTCCACGCCGATCAGGCGCGCGAGCAGAGCGAACGCCGTGGCCATCACGATGTCGTCGACGATGTGCACGCGGTTGTCGCTCCACATCGTCATCTGGCGCTGGCTGTGGTGCAGGCTGTGCAGCGCCCACCACCAGTTGAACTGGTGCTGCGCGCGGTGGAGCCAGTAGTTCACGAAGTCGAACACCACCAGGTACAGGAGGAAGCTCACCCAGGCGATGTCCGTCACGCCGGGCCACACCGCATCGAGCTGCCAGGTCGGCAGGCCCGCCAGGCGCAGCTGGCCCGCGGCGCTGTCCCACAGCGGCTGGAGGCTGAAGAACATCACGAGGCGCACGAGGCCCAGGCGATGGATCAGCGTGTAGATGACGTCGGTGCGCACGGCCGCGTGGTCCTTCACCGGCTCGACCGGCCAGCGGCGCTCCAGCAGGCCGATGCCCAGCAGCAGCACGGCGACCTGGATCAGGCCCCAGAGCAGCCAGCCGGTCGCATCGAACGCGTCTTCCAGCAGATTGCCGAAACCCAGCCCGAAGACGATGGGCTGGACGACGGCCTCGTACAAGGCCAGTTGCAGGCTGTCGAAGGTGTTGGAGATCCAGTCGATCACGGCTTCTGGGGCGGGTTCGCGAACAGCGGGGCGTAGCGCGGATGTTCGCGCAACGGTGCGAAGCATAGGCCCCGCTGCTCCAGCCCGGTCATCAGCGGCTCCAGCACCGCAGGCGCCCAGGGGTCTTGGCGCTCCCAGATGCCCAAGTGGGCCAACAGGATGTCGCCCGGCTTGATGTCGCGCAGGGCCTTCTCCAGCAGCATCGCGTTCGGGAAGCTCTGGCTGGGCAATTCGTCGCCCAGGAAGCCCGCACGGCTCCAGCCCACGTGCGTGAAGCCGCAGGCCTTGGCGGCGTTCAGCAATGCCGCCGACGTGCGCCCGGCCGGTGCGCGGAACAGCGGCGACAGCGGCTTGCCGGTCATCGCAGTGAAGCGCTCGCCGACCTTCTTGAGGTTGCTGCAGTACTGCTCCGCGCTCAACTCGCGCACCACCGGCGGCGTGATACCTGCCTGCGTGCGCACCTTGAAGCGCGTGACCTTGCCCTCCGCATCCGGCAGGTCTTCCAGGAACACGTCATGGTCCCAGGTGTGGGCGCCGAAGTCATGCCCCTCGGCGGCGCGCTCGCGCCACCAGGGCGCCCAGGTGTCGTCCAGCGTCATGCCGCCGGTCCGGGTGGGCTCGTTCGCGAGGAAGAACGTGACGCGGGCGTTGTGCTTCTTCAGCGTCTCCGCGATCAGCGGCGCGACCCCCATGTGGCCGGTGTCAAACGTCAGGTAGACCGGCTTGTCGCAGGATGGCTGCGCGGCGGCCGTCGTGACCGCCAGCGCCAGGAACCAGGCTTTCATAGACGGGGCTTGTGATCCAGCGTCCAGATGCCGTGCGGCGACTTGCCGACCTTGACCTGACGCACCACCTTGCGCGTCGTCGTGTCGATCTCGGTGACCTTGCCCGCCCAGCGCGACGTGACGAGCAGGGTCTTGCCGTCGGTCAGCAGTTCCATGTCGTCCGGGCCGGCGGGGCCCGGGAACTGGTCGACGACGCGCATCGTCGTCAGGTCGATCTTGCTGATCGTGTTGGCCGCGCGGTTGCTCACCAGCACGTGGCGCTTGTCGCCCCAGGCGCGGAAGGAGTGGGCGCCGTTGCCCGTCGGGATGCGCTGGGTGAGCTTGGGCGCGGCGCCGCTCACGTCGTACACCTCGACGAACTTGTCGCCGGTCAGGCCGACGAGGATGAACTTGTCGTCCGGCGTCAGGTAGATGTCCGCCGGCATCTTGCCGACCGGCACCTTCCACTTCACGTTCTGCGTGGCCAGGTCGATGGCGAGCAGTTCATCACTGTCCTGCAGGCTCACGTAGAGCGTGGTGCTCTTGGTGTCGATGTTCAGGTGGCTCGGCGTCTTGGGCGCCGGGATGCGCTTGACCAGCGTCAGCGGCTCGGTGGCGGCGCTGCCCTGCCAGCGGTAGAGATCGACGCGATCCAGGCGGTTGGACGCGGTGACGAACCATTTCATGTCCGGCGAGAAACGCAGGTGATACGGATCCGGAATGCCGCGCACCACGCGCTGCACTTCGGCCGTGCGCGGATCGACGAAGGTCAGCGAGTCACCGAGCGCGTTGGCGACGATGAGCGACTTCTCGTCCGGCGACAGGTAGAGGTGATGCGGTTCCTTGCCCGTCGGGAAGCGTTTGATGACGGTGAAGCTCGCCGGGTCGATGACCGAGATGTCGGCGTCCAGCGAATTGAGCACGAAGATCGGCGGGCGAGCGGTCTGCGCCTGCGCGCCCAAAGCTGCCATCAACGCCCCAACTGCTGCCCACCTGCGCCACATTCCCGCGACTCCAACAAAAAGGGCGGCCCATTGCCGCCCCTGCTGACGCCAGTTTACCCGGGGGGTCCTGGCGGCATCCTGTCCCAGGTCAAGCCTTCAGTCGTCATCGCCGCCGAGCAGGCCGCCCAGCAGGCCGCCACTGGCCACGGCGCCGAGCACCGAGCCTTCCTCGCGGCCACCGCCGCCGGTCTGCGGCGCCGCCGCGAAGATGCGCGACGCCAGGCGCGAGAATGGCAGGCTCTGCAGCCAGATCTCGCCGGGGCCGGTCAGCTTGGCCAGGAACAGGCCCTCGCCGCCGAACAACGCCGTCTTGATCTTGCCGACGTACTGGATCTCGAAGTTCACACCCGGCGTGTAGGCCACCACGCAGCCGGTGTCCACCAGCACGGTCTGGCCGGGCTGCAGCGTGCGGCGCACGACGGTGCCGCCGGCATGCACGAAGGCCAGGCCGTCGCCGTCGAGCTTCTGCATGATGAAGCCCTCGCCGCCGAAGAAGCCGGTGGAGAGCTTCTGCTGGATGGCGATGCCCAACGTCACGCCGCGGGCCGCGCACAGGAAGGCGTCTTTCTGGCAGATCAGCGTGCCCCCGAGCTTGGCCAGGTCCATCGGCAGGATCTTGCCCGGGTAAGGCGCTGCAAACGCCACACGCAATTTGCCCGTGCCCTGGTTCGTGTAGATCGTCGTGAACAGCGATTCGCCCGAGATGAGCCGCTTGCCCGCGCCCAGCAACTTGCCGAAGAAGCCGCCCTGGTTGGCCGAGCCATCGCCAAAGACCGTGTCCATCGTGATGCCGGCGTCCATGAACATCATGGAGCCCGCTTCACCGATGGCCGCCTCGCCAGGGTCCAGTTCGACCTCGACGAACTGCATCTCGGCGCCCTTGATCTCGAAATCCACAACATCCATGGCCATGTGGCTCTCCTGGCTGAGCAAAACGGGGCCGCATGATAGCCACGGCACCAGCATCGCCTGATAATTTCTGTGTTGACAGAAATTTCCGTCAGGGCAAACTAAAGCTCATGCAACTCACCGACATCAGCCGCCGCTTCATCGTCCACTGGGGCGAGATGGGCACGAACTGGGGCGTGAACCGCAGCGTCGCCCAGATCCACGCACTGCTCTACGTCCACGGCCAGCCCCTGCATGCCGAGGACATCGCTGACACCCTCGTGCTGGCCCGGTCGAACGTCAGCAACAGCCTCAAGGAGTTGCTGAACTGGCGGCTCATCCGCGTCACCCACCTGCTCGGGGACCGGCGCGACTACTACGAGACGTCAGGCGACGTGTGGGAGCTGTTCCGCACTATCGTGCGCGAGCGCAAGGAGCGTGAGTTCGATCCGACCGTCGCGCTCCTGCAGGAACTCGCTGCCGACCCGGCGCTCGACCAGGAATCGCCCGCGCTGCAGGACCGTCTGCGCAGCACGCTGTCGCTGATGCAGACGCTGGGCAGCTGGAGCGAGGAGATGCTGCGGCTGAGCCCCGCCACGCTGGAAAAGATCCTGCGCCTGGGCGCTCAGGTGCAACGCTTCGTGCGCCCGGGCGAGCCGCTGGCGGCGACGGCCGCCCCAGAGCCCGCCCCGGTGTTCCCCACGACGCCGCCGATGCCGCCCTCGGCCTGAACCCCCGCCCGCAGGCCGACCGGGCCTGTTTTTGGCCTTGCCATTTCTCTCCCAACAGAAATTACTGACATGACTACACGCAACGCACCCACCCACACCGTCTACTACGACGGCGACTGCCCCCTGTGCAGCCACGAAATGGCCTTCCTGATGCGCCAGAACCGCGAGGGGCGCCTCGCCTTCGTGGACATCGCGACGCCGGGCTTCGAAGTCGCAGCGCTCGGCGTCTCGCGCGAGGCACTGATGGCGCTGCTGCACGTGCGCGACACCGCCGGGCGCTGGCTCGTGGGTGTGCCGGCCATCCAGGCGGTCTACGCGGCCACCGGCCACACCCGCTTCGCCGCGGCGCTCGACCGCCCCTGGGTGGCCCGCCTGGCACGCCCGGCCTATGCCTGGCTGGCCTGTCACCGTTACCGCCTGCCCCGGTGGCTGCTGGCCGTCACGCACCTGCGCGCCGGGCACTGCGAGCCCGACGGCAGTTGCCGGCTGCGCTGAGCGGCGCACCACACCGGCCCGGTGACCCGCCGGCCAGGCGGCAGCCGCGGGGCAGATGCGCCGAGCCCATGCCGCGCCTGCCCGACATGGCATGCTGCGCCAATACCCCGTCCAACAGGGGGTGTCGATGGCTGACCGAGGACTTGCCCGCCCCTGCGGCATCGGCTCTGTCCCGAGGGCACGCAAGACCGAACGGAGCCGCCATGCGCGCGAATCGAATGCTCTACGCTCCGGGCCTGAGGCCCGAGGACATCGACCCTGGCACCTGCGCGCGGATGATCCGCTTCGCCGACATCCCGCAGCCCACCGAGTTCGCGTGCGTGGCCGTGCTCCGCTTCTCGCTCGCGGGATGGGCGGCCGCGCAGGCCCAACCGTGCGAGCGGGCGTTCGATGAACTGCAAGGCGGCTGGTACGGGTTGAGCGGCATGGCGCTCCCCAGCGGCCGGTACGCCTACGTCCAGGAGTTTGACCATCATCCGGGCGAGGTGCATCTGCACCTGGCAGTCTGGCGCGAGCAGCACCTGTTTCGGCAAGACTTTTTTGCGGCGGTGAGGCGGCTCTCGGTCGCGCGGGAAGCGCTCACGCTTTGCGACGGACCCTATCTCTGGCGCTGAGCAGCGCGTCCAGGCGGGCCAGGCTGCGCCCCCCTAGATTTGTGTCCTGATGCTTCAGGTCTCCCGGGGACGGGGATGCATCGCGATACAGATGGGCACGCGCGCCCACGGTCGTCACGCAGAAACTTGGCCGATGGACCTGCAGATCGAATCCCAATTGCCCGCCCTCACCCCAGACCAGGCCCTCACCGGCTGGCGGCGCGAGTTCTGTGTCGAACTGCTGGGGGAGGGGCGCGCGCGCATCTTCACCCGGCGGGTCTTGTCCCCCTCGCACAAGATGGCGGAGTTGCAGCACGGTGTGCTGTTCCATCGGGTGGGCGCGGGCTTCCGGGATCTGCGCAGTTGCGTTCAGGCGGTCGGCACGCCGCTGCGGCGCCTCGTCGCCTCAGCCGTGCGGCAGCAGCCCTGCCGCGACAACCTCTTCTCGCCGATGACCTTCGACCATTGCGCCTGGGAGCAGGTCATGGAGGCGCTGGACCGCTGGCAGCGCCGCCCGCATGCCGCGGCACGCTGCGTGGCACCGTCGCCCAACGCCGCACAGGCGCTGCGGCCGAGCCTGCGGCAGCTGCCGATCCTGTCGAGGCCCCTGATGGTCGCCCGGGCGGGCGCGCACTGAGACCCGCGACAGCCCTCAGGTCCGGAAGCGAGACGCCTGCGCGTTGAGGCTGCCGGCCGCCGCCGCTGACAACCGCCTCATCAGATCTGGCGACGCCTGCTCCGCCCCAAGCGCGGCTCAAGTCCGGAAACGGGCGGAGAGTTCTGCGAGCACCCGCGCGCGGTCGGCGCTGTGCGTGGCTGCTGCCGCGGTCTGCTCCACCTGCGCAGCCGTCTGCTGGGTGGTCTTGTCAACCTCACGGATGGCCATGGCCAACTGGCGGATCTGCTCAGACTGCTCACGCGATTGCCCGCTGATGTCCGCCACGATGCCCGACACCTGCTGGATCGCCTGGACGATCTCGTTCATCGTCCGACCGGTCTGGGTCACGTAGTCGCCGCCCTGGTTCACGGTTTCGATCGAGTTCTGGATCAAAGCCTTGATTTCACGCGCGGCACCCGCCGAGCGCTGCGCCAGCGCCCGGACCTCGCTGGCAACCACTGCAAAGCCGCGTCCTTGCTCGCCCGCACGCGCAGCCTCAACGGCCGCGTTCAGAGCCAGGATGTTGGTCTGGAAAGCGATCGAATCGATCACCTGAATGATGTCGCCGATCTTGCGAGAGCTCGCCGTGATTTCGTTCATCGAGCGCACGGCCTGCTCGACCACCGCCCCTCCCTTGCCCGCGATCTGCGCGGCGCCCTGCACCAGGCTGTTGGCTTCTTGGGCACTGCGCTGGTTGGCCTTCACGATGGTCTCAAGCGAATGCGTGCTGGCACTGGTCTGCTCGACGATGGCCGCCATCTGGAAGGTCCGCTGCGACAGATCCTGGTTGCTTTTGGCAATCTGGCCGACAGCGGTCGAGATTTCATCCCCGCTGACCCGCACTTCAGTGATCAGCCCGCCCAGGTGCCGGATCGCTTCCCGCATCTCGTTGGCGGCCACGACGAGTTCGTCACGACCCACCAGGGCTGTGGTTTCGGTCAGGTCCCCTTCACCCAGCGCGACGATGCGACGGCTCAGCGCCGCATGCGTGCTGCGCGAGGCCATGTAGTAGCCCAGCAGCACATAGGCGCCGAGGCTGACGAACAGCAGCGAAACCAACAACGCGGTCCACAGCCGGGCTGTCAGCCCCTGGACGCGCGCTGTGATCAATGCGGCCAGTTGGGCCTGGGCCTGAGCCTCCAGCTTCGAGATCGCATCGATCTGCTGGCTGCCCAACTCGAACCACTGCTGTGGATCCACGGTGATGGTCTCGTTGTAGCGGAACAGCTCGTTGCTCTTGCCGATCATTGACTTGGCGACGCGCTCCGGCACGTCGGCATCCAGCGCGCGGCCTGCCACAGGGTTGGCGGCCAGCACATGCTTGAGCGCATCCGCCGTGCGGCGCAGGTATTCCTCGCTGACGGCACCCCCATCGTGGAACCCCATCAAGACCTCAACCGGCGGCTGGCCGAGGCGTGCGCTGGCAGCCCCGAGCCCGCGCACCTGCCCGACCGCGTTCTTGAGGTGAGGCAGGGTGTCGGTGACCAGCAGCATCAGGTAGTAGCTGTCGGCGTCCGGGTCGAGCGCAAGGTTCGATGCATCGGCTGCCTGGCTCACGAGCGCGAGGACGGACTCCGTCAGCGCATTGCCAGCAGCCAACGCCGCCTCGGGCCGATCGGGTTGCAGACCGGCCAGGGCGTCTGCCAGCGCACGCGTCTTGTCGACGTCAGCACGCAGTTGCAAGGGGTCCCCGGACTCCGTCAGCAACTGCTGTAGCGCTTTCAGTTGTTCGTCGAAGTCCTGCTTGGCCTTGACGCGCCTCGCCTGTGCGCCCTCGGCCTGTGTGGCCGCTCCGAGCGCCTGCCCACGCATGGCCATCGCCGGACCGAGGAGGGGATTGATCTTCTGAACCTGTGCGATCCCGATCAACTCTTTGGCTGAGAAGTCGAGCGCCTCGCGCCGGTCGGAGTACACCGTCACCAGCAGATAGACCAGCGGCACCGCAAATGCCGCACAAACGATTGCAAACTTCGCGCCCATCGAGAGGCGGCGCATGACCTGCATCGCAGGTTTCCAGACTGGCATCAGGACTCTCCGTCACCCGGGATAGGGCGCGGGATCGGAATCTAACGAAGACTCGAAAGATTTGATGACGTCAGGCTTAAAACCACGGAAGTCGCGGAGAAAATTCTCATTTGTGACGGTCAGTTGCAAACGACAGTCAACGGCCAGGCAGCCCCAGGTGGCCGAGGCTCAAAGATCGGTCGCAGGCCAAGCGCAAAGCATCCGGTGCCAGGCAGGCGGAACCCGCCGACACGCCGCCACCACGGGGAAATGGCAGCGACACGCCGAACCTGCCGCCCGAACCCAAAGCCGGCGACCTGCCCAGGGCCAGCCAACTGCCGCGCTGCCCAGGCAGGCGGTCAGCCCATGTGCAGGCCGCCGTTGCAGGAGAAGTCGGCGCCGGTCGTGAAGCCGCTGTCCTCGCCCGCCAGCCAGGCCACCACCGAGCCGATTTCCTCGGGCGTGCCCAGGCGCTTGACCGGGATGGTGGCGACGATCTTCTCCAGGATTTCCGGCTTGATGGCCTTGACCATGTCGGTCCCGATGTAGCCCGGGCTGACGGTGTTGACCGTCACGCCCTTGGCCGCGAGTTCCTGCGCGAGGGCCATCGTGAAGCCGTGCATGCCCGCCTTGGCGGCCGAGTAGTTGGTCTGGCCCGCCTGCCCCTTCTCGCCATTGACCGACGAGATCTGGATGATGCGCCCCCAGCCCTTTTCCACCATGCCCGGCACCACCTGCTTGGTCACGTTGAACATCGAGTTCAGGTTGGTGTCGATGACCGCCTTCCAGTCCTCCGGGGTCATCTTCAGGAACATGCGGTCGCGCGTGATGCCGGCGTTGTTGACCAGCACGTCGATCGGGCCGTGCTCCTGCACCGCCTTGGTGAAGGCCTCGACCGTCGAGTCCCAGTCGGCCACGTTGCCGACCGAGGCGTAGAAGGTGTATCCCAGGGCCTTCTGCTCGTCGAGCCACTTGTTGAAGTCACGGCTCGGGCCGCAGCCGGCGATGACCTTGAAGCCTTCCTTGTGCAGGCGCTGACAGATGGCGGTACCGATACCGCCCATGCCCCCGGTGACGTAGGCAACTTTCTGGCTCATGGGTGTCTCCTCGTGGTTGGAGTGGTGGGGGAAATCAGATTCAGCGTTCAACGGTCAGGGCCACGCCCATGCCGCCGCCGATGCACAGCGAGGCGATGCCCTTCTTGGCATCGCGCTTGACCATCTCGTGCAGCAAGGTCACGAGCACGCGGCAGCCGCTGGCGCCGATCGGGTGGCCGAGCGCGATGGCCCCGCCATTCACGTTGACCTTGCTCGTGTCCCAGCCCATCTCGTTGTGCACGGCACAGGCCTGGGCCGCGAAGGCCTCGTTGATTTCGAGCAGGTCGAGGTCGGCGGCCTTCCAGCCGGCGCGCTCCAGGGCCTTGCGGGCGGCGGGCACGGGGCCCATGCCCATGTAGGCCGGGTCCAGGCCGGCCGAAGCGTAGGACGCGATGCGTGCCAGCGGCGTGAGGCCCAGCGCCGCGGCCTTGGCGGCCGTCATGACGACCACGCCGGCCGCGCCGTCGTTCAGGCCCGAGGCATTGCCGGCGGTCACGCTGCCGGCCTTGTCGAAGGCCGGGCGCAGGCCGGCCAGCGCTTCGGCGTTGGACTTGCGGTTGATGAACTCGTCAGCGGCGAACACGATCGGGTCGCCCTTCTTCTGCGCAATCGTGAACGGCACGATCTCGTCCTTGAAGCGGCCGGCGTCCTGCGCGGCGGCCGCCTTCTGCTGTGAGGCCAGTGCCAGGGCGTCCTGCTGCTCGCGGGTGATGCCGTATTTCTTGGCGACGTTCTCGGCCGTGATGCCCATGTGGTACTGGTTGTACACGTCCCACAGGCCGTCGACGATCATGGTGTCGACCAGCTTCCAGTCGCCCATGCGCTGACCATCGCGCGAGCCCGGCAGCACGTGGGGCGCGAGGCTCATGCTTTCCTGGCCGCCGGCGATGACGATCTCGCTGTCGCCGTCGCGGATGGCCTGGGCCGCCAGCATCACGGCCTTCAGGCCGGAGCCGCAGACCTTGTTGATGGTGAAAGCCGGCACGGCCTGCGGGAAGCCCGCCTTGATGACGGCCTGGCGCGCAGGGTTCTGGCCCACGCCGGCGGTCAGCACCTGGCCGAGGATGACCTCGCTGATCTGCTCGCCCGACAGGCCCGTGCGACGCAGCAGGTCCTGCAGCACGGCGGCGCCGAGTTCGCTGGCGGGGGTCTTGGCGAGCGTGCCGCCGAACTTGCCGATGGCGGTGCGCGCCGCGGCGACGATGACGATGTCCTGTTGGCTCATGGTGTCTCCTGAAGAGCTGAAAAATGTGTTGAGCGGGCCGCCCCAAGCCGGCCCGTGCTGGCGATGTCTTGGCGGGTCACGGCCGACGGCATCGCCGTCCCCTCGGGGGACCGACCGGGCGCGCGCGCGTCCAGCGCTGCGGGCATGGGCGAGGGGCTGTCCATCTCAGGCTTTGACCTTGACGTAGCGGCCAGGGGCCGGCTCGATGGCCTTGTACTTGCGGCTACCGGGCGTCTTGGGCGCGGGCTTCTTCGCGCCGGCGTGCGCGGCCAGCCAGGCGGACCAATCGGTCCACCAGCTGCCCGGGTGTTCGGTGGCGCCCTGCAGCCAGGCCTCCGGGTCGGCCGGCAGTGCGGGGCTCTTGCTGATCCAGTGGCTGCGTTTGCCCTTGGCCGGCGGGTTGATGACGCCGGCAATGTGGCCCGACGCGCCCATCACGAAGCGCCGCTTGCCCTTGAAGATCTGCGTGTTGCGGTAGGCGGCCTGCCAGGGAACGATGTGATCCTCGCGCGAGCCGTAGATGTAGACCGGGCAGTCGATGGCGCTCAGGTCGAGCTTCTCGCCGCAGACGGTGAGCTGGCCCGGCAGCTTCAGTTCGTTCTGCAGGTAGGTGTGGCGCAGGTACCAGCAGTACATCGGCCCGGGCAGGTTGGTCGAGTCGCCGTTCCAGTAGAGCAGGTCGAAGGCCGGCGGTGCCTCGCCCTTGAGGTAGTTGCCGACGACGTAGTTCCACACCAGGTCATTCGGCCGCAGGAAGCTGAAGGTCGTGGCGAGTTCCTGGCCGTGCAGCAGCTGCGGGCCGTTGTGGGCCTCGGGGCCGAGCGTGGCCTCGCGCAGGCGCACGCTGGCCTCGTCGACGAAGATGTCCAGGATGCCGTTGTCGGCGAAGTCCAGCAGCGTGGTCAGCAGCGTGAGGCTGGCGGCCGCCTGCTCGCCCCGCGCGGCCAGCACGGCCAGGCCCGAGGCCAGGATGGTGCCCCCCACGCAGAAGCCCAGCGTGTTGATCTGGTCCTGCCCCGAGATCTCCTGCACCACGCGGATGGCCTGGATGGCGCCCTGCTCGACGTAGTCGTCCCAGGTCAGGTGCTTGACCGAATCATCCGGGTTGCGCCAGCTCACGACGAACACGCGATGGCCCTCGGCCACGGCGTAGCGGATCAGCGAGTTGTCGGGCTGCAGGTCGAGGATGTAGAACTTGTTGATGCAGGGCGGCACCAGCAGGAAGGGCCGCGCATGCACCTGCGGCGTGAGCGGGGCGTACTCGATGAGCTGGAACAGCGCGTTCTCGAACACGATGCTGCCCGGCGTGGTCGCCACGTTGCGGCCGACCTCGAAGGCGCTCTCATCCGTCTGCGACACGTGGCCGCGTTGCACGTCGCCCCACAGGTGCTGCAAGCCGCGGGCGAGCGTCTCGCCATGGCTGTCGAGCGCGAGCTTCTGCGCCTCGGGGTTCAGCGCGAGGAAATTGCTCGGCGAGGCGGCGTCCACGAACTGCTGCACGGCGAACTTGATGCGCGCCTTGGTCTTGTCGTCGGCCTCGACCTGCTCGGCCATCTTGCCCAGCGTGCGCCCGTTGAGCAGGTAGAGCTGGCTCATGAAATGCGCGGCCGGATTGGACTGCCATTCCGGCGCTGCGAAACGGCGGTCCGATGCGGCGGGCGCCTCGCCCTGGCCGAGCGATGCATTCCACAGCGCAGCGGCTTGCTGGAGGTAGTCGGTCTGCAGCTCGGCCAGGGCGGCAGGTGAGATCTGGGGCAGGTGTGCCATCTGCTGCATCAGGTCAGCAAAAGGCTGCGCATCCGGCGTCGGCGGCGCATCGTTCTTCTTGCGAGTGGCCATGTTGTCCTCGGAACTCCCGCGTCAGCGGTGTTGTCTCGGTCCGTTGCAATAAGCTTGCCACATCCCGCTGTCTCGTCTTTGTAACCACGCGCGCTGACGCGCCCATGACACATGTATCTCGTTGCCATTGCCTGGGGCTACGTCGCGCTGATGATGGCGGCCGCCGAAGCGCTCAGCCCGCAGGGCACGCTGTTCGGTGCCTTCGTCACCTTGATGCTGTATGGCGTGCTCCCGCTGGGTTTGTTGATGTACATCCTCGGCACGCCGGGCCGCAAGCGGCGGCGCCAACAGGCCGAGCTAACGCCGCAGGGCGATGCAGGCGGCCATGCGCCCGCGGGGTCGCCCGAGGGCCTCGCCGCGGAACGAGAAGAAGCGTGAATCATCGGTCAGCGTGCACCAGTTGCCGCCGCTGATCTCGGTGACACCGGCGGCCCTCAAGCGTTCGCGAGCCAGCAAGGGCAGGTCCGCGCGCCATCGAGGGTCGGGGTTGGGACGGTAGAGGAACCCGGGCTGGTCGCGCTGCAGGGCCTCGCGCCCGAATGCGGCTACCACCTCGGGGCCGACCTCGAAAGCCTCGGGCCCGATGGAGGCCCCGAGCCACGCCTTCACGGCCTGCGGCTCGCAGCCGGCCCGGGCGCACAGCGCAGCGACCGTGTTCTCCAGCACGCCTGCCGCCAGCCCGCGCCAGCCGGCATGCGCACCGGCCACCCCGCCCGGCGCCGCGAAGAGCACCGGCAGGCAGTCGGCCACGAGGATGGCGACGGCGAGATCGGGGTCGGTCGACACGGCTGCATCGGCTCGCGGCGCGTTGTCGTCGTGCCAGCCGGGTTGCAGCGTGACGACGTCCGCACCGTGCACCTGGTCCAGGAAGACCGGCCGCGCCCCGAGCACCGGCGCCAGCGCGGCCCGGTTGGCGCGCACCTCGTCAGCGTCGCCGGCCTTGCGGCCGTAGTTGAGGCCCCGTGTGGTCATGAAGGCCGTGACCTGTGGCGCCACCCAGTCGGGCTTCAGCCAGGATGCCTCAAGCCGCATCGGGGCACACGCTCGGATGGGTGTTCGCAAACGCTGGGTGCGCCAGGCAGGTGGCGTTGATGCGCATCACCGTGGGGTAGGCGTCCATCGGGCACTCGAAGCGCTCGGCGTTGTAGACCTGGGGCACGAGCAGGCAATCGGCCAGGCCCGGCGTGTCGCCGAAGCAGAAGGCCCCCGCCGAGGCTGCCAGGCGCTGCTCGACGATGGCCAGGCCGGTGGCGACCCAGTGCCGGTACCAGCGGTCCACGGTGGCCTGGTCCTGCCCGAGGTCATTCTTCAGGTAGCGCAGCACGCGCAGGTTGTTCAGCGGGTGGATGTCGCAGCCGATGTCCTGCGCCAGCGCCCGCACCTGCGCGCGGGCCACGGGCTCACGCGGCAGCAGCGGCGGCTCGGGGTGGGTCTCGTCCAGATACTCGAGGATCGCCATCGACTGGCTCAGCCAGGCGCCGTCGTCCAGCACGAGCGCCGGCACGAGGTGGGACACCTGCCGGTTGGCGAAGGGCTCGGCGAACTGCTCGTTCTTCGCGAGGTGGACGGCCGCATAGTCGTAGTCCAGCCCCTTGAGCGCCAGGCCGATGCGCACCCGCCAGGAGGCCGACGAGCGAAAGTAGTTGTAGAGCTTCATGCCGCGGATTCTCACCCTCTATAAACTGGCCCGATGCCCCTCCAAGCCCGCTTCAAGCACTGCCCGACCTGCGGCGCCGCCGTGGACTACCGGATCCCCGCCGACGACAACCGCGAGCGCGCGGTCTGCCCGAGCTGCCACGCCATCCACTACCAGAACCCGCTCAACGTCGTCGGCACGCTGCCCGTCTGGGAAGCGGACGGCCGCGTGCTGCTGTGCCGCCGCGCCATCGAGCCGCGCCACGGGCTGTGGACGCTGCCGGCGGGCTTCATGGAACTGGGCGAGACCACGGCCGAAGGCGCCCTGCGCGAGACGCAGGAAGAAGCCGGCGCCGACGTCGAGATGGGACCGCTCTACAGCCTCATGAACGTGGTGCGGGTCGGCCAGGTGCATCTGTTCTACCTGGCGAGGCTGCGCTCGCCCGCGTTCAATCCCGGGCCGGAATCCCTTGAAGCGCGGCTGTTCGCGGAAGACGACATCCCGTGGGACGAGATCGCCTTCAAGACCACCCGTGAGACGCTGCGGCTGTACTTCGAGGACCGCCGCGCCGGCCAGGGTTTCCCGCTGCGCGCCGTCGACATCGCCTGAACGCCTCAGGCCATGCTCACCAGCAGCGCCGCCTGCAGCACGCTGCGGCGCTTGACCTGCGGGCTGGAATCGCCGTCCAGCCGTGCGACAAGCGCAGCGGTCGGATGGGCCGGCGTGGCCAGCCCCTCGAACACCGGAATGGCCGCGCTGCGCGCGAGGCGGCTCACGAGCGGCGGGGGCAGGTGCTGGCACTCCACGGCGTCGTAGAGCTGGCTCAGGTAGCGGGCGGTCGTCTCGACCTGCAGATCGCTGCTGTTGTCATCCAGCCCGGCCCGCACGAAGGACACCCGGGCGCCGAGCGCCTTGGCGGCCTCGATGAACGCCAGCGCCGCGTCGTCATCGCCGTCGGGCGACAGCAGCGCCAACTGCTTGCCGGCCAGCACCGGCACGACCACCGCGCCCGGCCGCGCGAGGGCACCCGCCTGGCGCAGCACGGCCGCTGCCCGGACGGGTTGCTGGAAAGCGACGCCGACAGCGCCCTCGTTGGCCTGCAAAGACATGGTCGGCAGCGTAGCGGGGCGGTCTGCGCGAGCCTTGACGAAAGTCAAGCCGGCGGAATCTGGTTTGCGCTTGGCCCCTGACACACGCCATTCACCGAGTGTTACGCAGCGCGACCGAACGATTTGAACCATTGCTCGGGCATTGGCCGGGCCTCCCTAGCATGACCTCCATCGAACGCCCCACCGGAGACCCTCATGCAGCCCAGCCTCCCGACGCGCACCGCCGCCCTCCCCGTTGCCGCCGCGCGCCCTCTGGCCCCCAACCTGCGCGATGCGCCCCGCACCGGCACGGCCCAGCGCATTGCCGACACGCTGCAGTTGATCGCGGGCGTGCTCGAACCCAAGCGCCGCATCGTCCACGCCGGTGACGTGATCTACCGTGCCGGTGACCGTTTCGAGCACCTGCACCTCTTGAACGCGGGCTTCTTCAAGCTCATCAGCCTGTCCAGCGACGGCCGCGAGCAGGTGGTGGGCCTGCGCTTTCGCGGCGACTGGCTGGGCTTCAGCGCGATCGCCAGTGGCAGTTTCGGCTGCGATGCGATCGCGCTGGACACCGCCGAGGTCTGGACCGTCCGCTACGACGCCCTCATGCAGGCTTGCATCAGCCACCCTGCGCTGATGGCCATCGTGCACGAGGCCATGAGCCAAGAGATCGTGCGCGACCGGGACTCGCTGATGACGATCTGCACGCTGCCGGCCGATGCCCGCGTGGCCGCCTTCCTGCACGACTGGGCCGGGTCGCTGGCGGCGCGCGGCCTGCGTGCCGACCAGTTCAGCCTGCGCCTGACCCGCGCCGAGATCGGCAACTACCTCGGCCTGACGCTGGAAACGGTCAGCCGCGTGCTGTCGCGCCTGGCCAAGGCCGAGCTGATTGCCTTCCACGGGAAGAGCCGGCGCGACATCGCCATCCCCGACGTCCACGCCCTGGCGGCCTACGTCGAGCGGCGTGACCCGACGGCTGGCCTGCACTGAGGGCTGCGCCCTCCAGGGTCCGGCCCGATCACCCCGCCGCCGCCTCAGGCCCGCGCGGCCAGCGCCCGGGCCATGGCCTGGGCCAGCTCCGCCCGGGCGTAGGGCTTTTGCAGCAGCTCCCAGCCGGGTGGTGACTGCTCATCGGCCTCCAGCAGGTCGGCCGAGAACCCCGACATCAGCAGGATGGCCAGCCGCGGCAGGCGGGCCTGCGCGATGCCGGCCAGCTCCGTGCCCCGCATGCCCGAGCCGAGGGCGATGTCGGTGAGCAGCAGCTCGAACGGCGCGTCCGGCGTCAGCAGCAGCAAGGCCTGCTCGGCGCTGGCGCAACTCGTGACCTCGCAGCCGAGCGCGTCCAGGAACTGCCGGGCCACGGCGCGCACTTCGGTGTCGTCCTCCACCATCAGCACCTTCAGGCCCGTGGGCAGCGTGCCGGCGTCACGGCCATCGTCCTCGCGCGCAGGCTGCAAGCCCCAGGGCCGCGGCAGGTACAGCGAAACCGTCGTGCCCTCGCCCGGCGCGGACTCGATCGCCACCGCGCCCCGAGACTGCTTCGCAAAGCCGTAGACCGTGCTCAGGCCGAGGCCCGTGCCGCGACCGGCCTGCTTGGTCGTGAAGAAGGGCTCGAAGGCGCGCTCCTTGACCGCCTCGGGCATGCCTGTGCCGGTGTCGGTGATGGCGATGTGCAGGAAGCGCTCGTCCAGGGCGCTCGGGTCATCGATCTCCCGGCGCACCTGGGCCGGCAAGGCGCCCGCCGGGCCAGCACTGAAGTGCAGCGTGCCGCCGTCGGGCATGGCATCGCGCGCATTGATGGCGATGTTCAGCAGCGCCGACTCCAGCTGCCCCGGGTCGGCAAGCACCGAGAGCGTGTCGGCCGCGGCGTTCAGCTCGACGCGGATCGAGATGCGCTGGTCGAGCGTGCGGCGCAGCATGTCGGCCAGGGAGTGCAGCAGCACGCCCACATCCACCGCCGACGGCTGCAGGACCTGACGGCGTGAAAAGACGAGCAGCTTGCTCGTCAGCTCCGCGCCGCGACGGGCAGCGCGGGCCGCCGCGCCGACAAGCTGCTGGCCGAACTCGTGGCCGGCCAGTGCGGGCAGTTCCTCCAGCACCTGCAGATTGCCCTGGATGACGGTCAGCAGGTTGTTGAAGTCGTGCGCGATGCCGCCGGTCAGCTGCCCGACGCTCTCCAGGCGCTGCGCATGGTTCAGGGCTTCTTCGCTTTGCGCGCGCTGCAGGCAGGTGGCGAGCAGGTTCGCCAGCGACTGCAGGAAGCGCGTCTCGTCGTCGCCGAAGTGGCCGGGCCTGCGCGAGCGCACGCACAGCGCGCCGATCATGCGGCCGCGGTCGAACAGCGGCACGGCGAGCAGGCTGGCCATGCCGGCTTCGAGGTCGGTCGCCGGCACCTCGACGCGGGTTTCATGGGCCAGGTCGGCGACGCGAAGCGGCTCGCCCGTCGACAGCACGTGACCGGCGGGCGTGCGCGGGTCGTTGGGCAATCGGCCGCCCAGCGGGGCCGACGCGAACCGGCCGCAGCAGCTCACCACCCGCAACTCGCGCCGGTCCGGCTCCAGCAGCATCACGCTCGAGAACTCGGCCTCCAGCGCCTGCGCGGCCAACTCCGGCACGCGCATCAGCAGCTTCTGCGGATCCCGCTCGTCCACCGCCAGCCGACCCAGCTGGGCCAGGTGTTCGCTGTATCGGGCCTGCTGCAGCGCCTGGCGCACGCGCGGGTAGCTGCCGATATCCCGGATGGCGGCCACGACGAAGGCGCGGCCGTGGCTTTGCAGCGGACTCAGCGCGATCTCGACCATGACCTCGCTGCCGTCCTTGCGGCGCGCCACCAGCTCCATCTGCGTGCCCATCGGGCGCGGGCGCGGCGCCTGCCCGTAGGCTTCGCGGTAGGCCGCATGGCGCGGCCGGATGCTGTCCGGCACCAGCGCATCGACCGGCGTGCCCGGCAGCTCGTCGGGACCGTAGCCCAGCAGCGTCGCGGCGGAAGGGTTGGCCAGCACGATGCGACCCAGCGCGTCCACCAGCAGCAGGCCGTCCGCGGCGGCCGAGAAGAGCGAGCGGTAGACGCCCAGGTCCTCGACAACCGGCGGCGGCGCGCCTTCGGGCGGCGCGGGGTTCATCCGGCGGCGGGTGCCACGGCCGGCACGAAGATGTAGCCCGCGCCCCGGACCGACTTGATGATCTGCGGGTTCTCGGGATCACTCTCGATCTTCTTGCGAAGGCGCCCCACCTGCACGTCGATCGTGCGGTCGAAGGGCGCTGCCTCGCGGCCTCGCGTCTGCTCGAGCAGGAAGTCGCGCGACAGCACGCGCCCGGGGTGCTGCACCAGGGCCGCCAGCAGCTCGAACTCGCCGGTCGTCAGGCGCACTTCGCTGCCCGACGGGTCGTCGAGCCGGCGCGCCGCCAGGTCCAGCCGCCACCCCAGGAAGCTGACGCCCTGGCCCGGCGCCGCCTCGACCGTTGCCGAGCGAACGGCCGGCGCTCCCGCAGCCAGTGCCGGCTCGATGCGCCGCAGCACGGCCTTGATGCGTGCCACCAACTCACGCAGGTCGAAGGGCTTGGTGACGTAGTCGTCCGCCCCGACCTCCAGGCCCACGACCTTGTCGACCGAATCGCCGCGGCCCGTGATGATCACCAGGCCGCAGCGCCAGTGTTCGCGCAACTGGCGGGCAATGGCAAAACCGTCCTCGCCGGGCAGGCCCAGGTCCAGCAGCACCAGCTCCGGCGGATCGGCCGGCATCAGCGCCATCAGCGCGCGGCCGGAGTGCAGCTGGGTGGTGCGAAAGCCATGGGTGCCGAGATAGTGGGCCAGCAGCTCGGTGATGGCAGTTTCATCGTCAACGACGGCAATGTGCGTCACGGCGTCAGCGGGAGATGCGGTGGGAGAGTCCGGCGGACATTCTTGCACCGTTCTGGAGCACCGGCTCAGTAGGCCGTTAGCAGGTGGGAGTCGCCAGTGACGCGCAGTGGCAGCCGGATGCGGAAGACGGCGCCGCCGTCGGCGCGGTTCTCGGCCACGATCTGGCCCGCATGCACCTCGACGATCTTGCGGCTGATGGCCAGACCCAGGCCGGTGCCGCCGGAGCCGTCCTTGGTGCGGCTGGACTGCACGAAGGTTTCGAAGATCGACTCCAGCTCCGCCGGCGGGATGCCGGGCCCGCGATCCGCCACGCTGATGGTGCATTCGTCCGTCGACGTGGCCACCGCCTGCACCTGCAGCACGCCGCCCTGTGGCGAGAACTTGATGGCGTTGGCGACGACGTTGCGGATGGCCTGATGGATGCGCGCCGGGTCCACCTTGGCGGTCAGCGGCGCATCCGACAGCCGCAGTTGCAGCCGCAGGCCGCGCTGGCCGATGAGGGGGTCGAGCTCGCGCAGCACACCCTGCACGACGCCGCGCAGGTCGCAGCGCTCCAGCTCGAAGGTGCCCACGGCGCTTTCGATCTTGGAGACGTCCAGCAGATCGTTCACCAGCGCCAGCATGCGCTGGCCGGAGTTGTGGATGTCGGTGAACATGCCCGCGAGCTTCGGGCTGTCGCGCCCCCGGGTGAAGCCGAGTTCCGAGAAGCCAAGGATGGCCTGCAGCGGCGTGCGCAATTCGTGGCTGATGTTGGCGACGAACTCCGACTTCGAGCGGGACGCCTCCTCCGCCAGGTCGCGGGCCTCGCGGGTGGCGCGCTCGGCATCGCGGAATTCGCTGATGTCCGTCAAGGTGCACAGGATGCCGGTTGGGCCGTGCAGGCTGCCGGGCACCAGCACCTTGGTGACCAGCATGTCGCGCATGGAGCCGTCGTGATGCCGCACCTGAGTCTCATACCGCAGGCGGCCACCGTGCGCGACCAGCTGGGCGTCCTGCCGGGCATGCAGCTCTGCATCCTGCGCGCCGAGAAAATGCCCGACCGGACTGCTGATCACGTCCGCACGTGAGCGACCCACCAGCTCCTCCCACGCGCGGTTGACCATCACGTAGCGGCCGTCGGTGTCGACCATCGACACCGGCTGCGGGCTGATCTCCAGCAGCAAGCCGGTGAAGGCCAGCTGGTGCTGCAGTTGCTCGTCGGCCACGACGCGCTCGCTCACGTCCACGGCGCTGCCGGCGAAGCCGACGATGCTGCCCTGGTCCAGCAGGGGCACCACCGCGAACACGAAATGCCGCGGCTGGCCGTCCGCAGCCGGGATGCAGACCTGAGCCTGCCGGACACCGGCGCGATCATCCGCCCGGAACAGCGCCGCCGTGCGCTCACGATCCGCGGCCACCACCAGCTCCGTGAAACGCTGGCCGCGGGCCTGCGCCACGCCGGCCGCACTCAACGCCGCCCATCGCGCGTTGACGAAGGTGATGGCGCCGTCGGCGTCGGTGCGGAAGATGAGTTCCTGGACGCTCTTGAGCAAGACGCTCAGTTCATGCTCGCGCAACGCCACCTGCTCGTGGGCCCGGTCCAGTGCCTGGCGTGCCCGTGCCTTGGCGTGGGTCAGGCGCAGCACGACGCCCAGACCCAGGCCGATGGCCAGCAGTGCCACGACCGTCAGGCCGACGAGCCAACGCAGACGGTCGTTCCAGGGCTGCAGCACGACCTCCTGGGACAGCTCGACCACGATCACCAGCGGTCGCGTTCGCGAAGCTCGGAAAGCCACGACCTGCGGCCCCGGCTGCGCCCCGGTGCCGATGTAGCCGCCGTGCTCGCGCCCCGGCAGCCAGTCGATGAACACGGGGTGGGCCGGCAGCCGCGTGCCGGGCTCCAGGCTCAGCTGATCGTTTGACGCGATGAGGCGTCCGTCCAGCCCGGCGAGCAGGGCCACGCTGCCAGGCTCGGACAGCACCCCCTGCTGGAAGTTGGCCAGCGCGCCCGGGTTGATCAGGGCCACGACCAGCAGGGTCTGGCCGCCCGGCCCCTTCAGCGCGCGGATCAGCGGCAGCATGCCCACGCCCGCGGCCTGCGGTGCTGCCGCTGCCTCGGCGAGGTCACCCAGGCTGCGCCCTGGCAGCAGGCGCTGCAGTTGCTCGCGGCCAACGGCTGGCAGCGGCCCCAGCCGGTTCAGCGCCACCCGCGCGCCTTGTTCAGCGGGGATGGAACTCGCGAGCACCCGGCCCTGCTCGTCCAGCACGGCCACGCTGCGCAGGAAGGGCAGGCTGCTGATGAGGCTTTGCGCCAGCATCGGCTGCAGCCGGGCGGGGTCTGTCGACGCCTGGCCGGCGATGCCCTCGCCGAGGGTGCGCAGGATCAGGGAGGCCGACTCCACCGTGCGGGTGACATGGTCCTCCAAGGCCCGGGCAACGAGTTCCGCGCGGTCTTCGGCGTTCTCCAGGGTCTCGCGTCGCTCAAAGGCTGCCAGGCCGCTGCACAGGACCACCACGGCCAGGGCCAGCAGGCCCGCCACCAGGCAGGGCCACCAGCCTGCGCGACGAAGCAGGGACTGCGCCCGGCGCCCCCGAGACGGATCGGAGGGCATGCGTGTCAGCGGCTGACGACGATCTCGGAGAGACCGTGTCGCTTGGCGGCGGCCGCGAGCCGCCCGTCCCGCTTGATGGCCGCCACGAATTCGTCGAGCCGAGCCAGCCAGCGCGCATCGCCACGCTTCACGGCATAGCCGTAAGGCAGCACGAAGAAGGGCTTGGGCGGCGCCACGAGTCGGGCCCAGTCGGCGTTGTCCAGCAGCCGGCGGCTGTAGGGGTAGTCGGTCATGAAGACGTCCACCCGCCCTGCCTCCAGCTCCTGCTCGCGCGTGGCCGGCGGCTTGATGACGACCATGCGTGCCTGCTTGAGCGAGTCGCGCATCACCGGTTCCATGAAGGTGCCAGCCTGAACGGCGACCACGACGCCGGGCTGGTCGATGTCCGACCACTGCCGCACGGTCCGGCTCGCGCGGTTGGTGACACCGTAGATGTCGCTCTGCAGATAGGGCTCGGTGAAAGCCAGCAGCTCCTTGCGAGCCGGCAGCATGCCCACGGCGAACATCGCGACGTCGCAACGACCGCCGTTCACGTCGGCGGCCAATTGCGGGAAGGACGATTCCACGTACTCCACCGCCACGCCGAGTTCCCGCGCCAGTTCGGCGGAGAGGTCGATGTCGATGCCGCCAAGCTGCTGCGTGCGGGGGTTGCGGTAGGTGATGCCGTAGTAGTCGGGCCAGATGCACACCTGCAGCTTGCCCGCCGCGCGCACGCGCTCCAGCGTCTGCGACTGGGCCGGTGCGATCCACACAGCACCCGTGATGCCGGCCAGGGCCAGCGTGAGGAGGCGAAGGAGTTTCATGGCAATTGCTTTCTGCACGGCTCAGGCCAGGTCGGCCAGTTCGGCGAAGCTCGGCGGGTTGGCGTTGATGTACTCGCGCAGGGCCGTGAGGTCGGCCACGTTGTGCAAGAAGGTGTCGACGATACGGGGGTCGAAGGCCTTGCCGCGCTGCTCGGCCAGCATGCGCAGCGCCACCTCGTCGGAAAAGGCCTTGCGGTAGCAACGGTCCATGGTCAGCGCGTCGAAGAAGTCGACGACGGCGACGATGCGTCCCGACAGCGGGATCGCCTCGCCCACTAGACCGCGCGGGTAGCCGCTGCCATCCCAGCGCTCGTGATGCGTGAGCGCCACCTCGGCCGCCAGCTGGAACAGCGGCACGCGGGAGCGGCCCAGGATGTCCGCCCCCATCTGCGCATGCAGGTTCATCTGCGCGCGCTCGTCGGCGGTGTAGGCGCCGGGCTTCTTGAGCACGGCATCAGGAATGCCGATCTTGCCGACATCGTGCATGGGTGCCGCGCTTCGAAGCATGGCGGCAAAGCCCTGGGGCTGCCCGAGCAGCAGCGCCATCGCTTCGGCGAGGTAGCCGATGCGCACCATGTGCACGCCGGTCTCGTCGTCACGGTAGTCAGCCGCCATGGCCAGGCGCAGCAGTGCTTCGTGGTGGGCGCGCGTGACCTCCTTCAACGCCTCGTTGCGCTCGTGGTACATGCGACCCAGGTCCTGGACGATGCGCTCCATCTGCGCCGCGGCGGCGGCATCGAAGCTGCGGTCAGCGCAAGCGGCTTCGGGGGCGACGCTCAGCATGCTGGACCCGCTCAGGCGGAGGCCCAGAGTTCGCCGATGCAGCTGATGAGCTGCAACGGGCTGAAGGGCTTCACCAGGTAGGTGTCGGCTCCCGCCTGCAGCCCCGCCTCGCGATCACTGGCCTGGCCCCGGGCGCTGAGCATGATGACGCGCGGCCCCGTGCCTGCCGCGTGGTCGGCACGCAGCCGCCGGCACACCTCCAGGCCGTTGGTCGCGCCGGGCATCATCACGTCCAGCAACACCAGGTCCGGCTGAAACTCCTGTGCCAGCACGAGGGCCGCGTCGCCATCCGCGGCCTCGCGGACGTCGTAGTCCTCGAATTCCAGCGTCATGCGGATCAGGCGGCGGATGTCCGCATGGTCGTCCACGATCAGGATCTTTTTCATGCTGGGCTTTCTGGCATCAGAGGGCATGGGGAAAGTATCAGTTTTATCGATTGATTTGCCTAGACGGCACGGGGAACAATCCCGCCGGAAGCAGCAAAAGTTCTCGTTTCGCGCGGGGTGGCGTCCGCGCCACGATCCGTCGGGCGATCGGGTCGGGCAGGCAGCTTCTCGCCGACCCGCCGACGCAGACCTGCCCCGCCAGTGATGGATTGCACAGCCGCGTGGCCGATCAGCGTGCTGATTCGCTGAAAATGATATCAAATCTATCACATCAGTTCATCACGACTCCTGCCATGACCGCTCTCACCGTCATCGAACACCAGGCGCTCGAAAGCGCCGCGCCCCGCGAAGTCCTCACCTGCCGGCTGGGCAGCGAGGACTACGGCATCGGCATCCTCGCCGTGCAGGAAATCCGCCGCTTCGAGGCGGCAACACGCATCGCCAATGCGCCAGCCCATGTGCTGGGCGTGATGAACCTTCGCGGCGTCATCGTGCCCATCGTGGACCTGCGGCACCTGCTGGGCCTGCCGGCCGAGAACGGCACGAACACCGTCACGGTGGTCGTGAACCTGGGGCAGCGCACCGTCGGACTGGTCGTGGACGCGGTGTCCGACGTGGTGGCACTGGCCGCGGAGGACATCCGGCCGCGTCCCGCCCTCGGTCCCCAGGGCGGCCCTGATTTCATCGTGGGGCTCGCGCAGCTCGGCAACGACGACACGCAGCGCTTGCTGCAGCTGGTCGATCTCGGCGCGCTGTTGCAGGGTCTCTGAGGACCCGCCCGCTAGCGGCCGCCCAGCACCCGCGCGGGCAGCATGACCACGGCGCGCAGCAATGCGAAGACGCCTTCCACGGCGATGCCCAGCAGCCGGAACGGCAGCGTGATCAGCCACACCAGCGGCCACAGCAGCAACGCGACGATGGCCAGCGGCCAGCAGATCACGAACAGAACGCACCAGAGCAGAAAGCTGAACATCACGAGCTCCTTGTCGACGGGCAGGACGCAGGCGGGAGGCCCCATCGCCGTCTGGCGACGCGCCCTGGCAGTCTTGGACAGGACGGACTCTAGGCAGGCCTCCCGGCCCGTCCCAGCGCCTCTCGACGAACCGGCCGACCGAGCGGCTGGACTGCAGCCGGCGCCGATGATCGTCAGCCAGCCGCGGTTCGCAGGACCGTCGGCCGGCAGCGCCCGGCGGCTCCCCGCCACCGCACGGCCGCTCCCGCGGAGCGCGGCGTGCACCGTGCCTCTGTGGCCTCAGGCCCTGGGCACCACCGGGCGACCGGCCACGAAGCAGGCGGCCAGATTGCGCTCATCGGCCAGCGTCATCCAGGCGAACACGCGCTCATGAAGTTCTCGTGCGGCCGCATCCCGCACCTGGGCCACGGGGCCGGCTGCCCAGTCCCACACGCAGACATCGGCCACCTGGCCCACCGACAGGCCACCGATCTCGTCACCGAGCTGCAGCGCCTGCGCGGCGCCGCGCGTGGCGGCATGCAGTGCAGCCCAGGCCGTCAGCCGCTCGCCGCGCAGGGCCTGCACCTTGTAGGCGTCGCCCATGTTGCGCGGCAGGCTGAGCGTGGTGCCGCCGCCGACGTCGCTGGCCAGGCTGACCGGGAAGGGTGCGCCCGACCAGTCGAACAGCCCGCTGCCGAGGAACAGATTGCTCGACGGGCAGTGCGCGATCTGTGCGCCGCGCGCCAGCATCACGCGGCGGTCGCTCTCGTCCAGGTAGATGCCGTGGGCCAGCACCGCCCGCGGGTGGACGAGGCCGACGGCGTCGTACACGTCCAGGTAGCTGCGCGCCTGCGGGAACAGTTCCGACACCCAGGCCACCTCGGCCCGGTTCTCGGCCACATGGGTCTGCATGTAGAGGCTCGCGTCGGCGCGGCACAGGGCACCGGCCATCGCGAGCTGTGCGGGCGTGCTCGTCGGCGCAAAGCGCACCGTGACCGCGAACGCCAGCCGCTCGCGGCCGTGGAAGCGGTCGATGAGGTCGATGCAATCCCGTTCGGCCTGGGCGACGTCGTCCCGCAGGCCATCCGGCGCATGACGGTCCATCAGCACCTTGCCGGTGATCAGGCGCATGCCGCGTGCGGCCGCGCTCTCGAACAGCGCCTCGGCCGAGACCTTGTGGACGGTCGGGAACACCACCGCCGACGTGGTGCCACTGGCCAGCAGGGCGTCCAGGAAGACCTCGGCACCCGCCTTGGACCGCGCGGCATCAGCAAACGCCCGCTCGGCCGGGAAGGTGTAGCGCTGCAGCCAGTCCAGCAGCTCGGTGCCGTAGGAACCGATGACCTCGAGCTGCGGGCAGTGAACATGGGTGTCGATGAAGCCGGGCAGCACGAGCTGGCCGGTGTGGTCGCGCTGCAGCCAGGTGTCATCAGGGGCGCTGGCCTGGCGGCCGACGATGCGGCCGTCTTCGATCAGCAGCCAGTGGTCGCGATCGAAACGGACGGCGGGCGACTCGGTGTCGCCCCAGGCAGGCGCGCCGGTGAAGTCCAGCAGATCACCCCGCAGGGCCCATCGCCGCGGCATGTCCGATGAATTTTCCTGGTTAGTAAAAATCATGTGGCAATTCTGGGGCAAGACGGGACAATCCAGACCAGCATGAATACACGACCCCTTCGCTTCTTCCACCGCGGCCAGGTCGTCGAGGTGGCCGATCTGCCCCCCACCACGACCGTGCTGCAGTACCTGCGCGAGCATGCCGGATGCACCGGCACGAAGGAAGGCTGCGCGGAAGGGGACTGCGGCGCCTGCACCGTGATCCAGGGCGAACTGGATGCCGATGGCCAGCTGCAGCTGCGCAACGTCAATGCCTGCACGCAGTTCCTGCCCACGCTGGACGGCCGGGCGCTGGTTACCGTCGAAGACCTCGGCGGCCCCGAGCGGCTCAACCCGCCGCAGCAGGCCCTGGTGGACTGCCACGGCTCCCAGTGCGGCTTCTGCACGCCCGGCTTCGTGATGAGCCTGACCGCCTGCTACGAGGCGCATCAGGCCGCCGGCACGCGACCCACGCGGCAGCAGCTCGCCGATGCCCTGTCGGGCAACCTGTGCCGCTGCACCGGCTACCGGCCCATCCTGGACGCCGCCGAGCAGATGTTCGAGCTGCCCGTCCAGCGCCTGGATCGCGCACCCATCGCAGCCGCCCTGCAGTCCCTCGCCCGTGACGAGCCGCTGGACTACGGCCACGCCGGCGTGCGCTTCCATGCGCCGCAGAGCCTGCCCGACCTCGCCCTGCTTCGCGAGACCTATCCCCAGGCGACGCTGCTCGCCGGCTCCACCGACGTCGGCCTGTGGGTCAACAAGCAGTTCCGTCAACTCGGCGACATCATCTACACCGGCCGCGTGAGCGCGCTGCGCGAGATCCGCGCGGACGCCGACGGCCTGTGGATCGGCGCCGCCGCATCGCTCGAAGACGCCTGGGCCGCCCTCACCGCCGCCGTGCCGCGGCTGCGCGAACTCTGGCTGCGCTTCGCCTCGCCGCCGGTGCGCCATGCGGGCACACTGGGCGGCAACATCGCCAATGGCTCCCCCATCGGCGATGGCGCGCCCGCGCTCATCGCGCTCGGTGCCGACATCCTGCTGCGACGGGGCGACGCGCCACGCCGCCTGAAGCTGCAGGACTTCTACCTCGACTACATGAAGAAGGACCTGCAGCCCGGCGAGTTCGTCGAGGCGCTGCACCTGCCCCTGCCCTCGGCCGACTGGCAGTTCAGCGCGCACAAGATCGCCAAGCGGCATGACAGCGACATCTCCGCGGTCTGCGCCGTGCTCGGCGTGCGGCTGGAGGCCGGTGTCGTGAAGGAAGCGCGCTTCGCCTTCGGCGGCATGGCCGCCATCGTCAAGCGCGCCGCAGCCGCCGAAGCCGCCGTGATCGGCCAGCCCTGGACCGAGGCCACCGCCCGCGCCGCCGCCGCCGCCCTGCCCCAGGACTTCACGCCCCTGACCGACATGCGCGCGTCGGCCGCCTACCGGCTGCGCGTGGCACAGAACCTCTTCACCAAGCTCTGGCTGGAAACCTCGGGCGTGGCGGCCGCGCCGGTCGGCGTCTGGCTGTCGACGCAGGAGGTGCCGGCATGAACAAGCCCGAAGCCCTGGTGCTGCCAGAAGCGGTTGTCGGCCGCTCGCGCCCGCACGAGTCCGCGCACCTTCACGTGAGCGGCGCGGCGCCCTACACCGATGACCTGCCGGAGCCCGCCGGCACGCTGCATGCGGCGCTCGGCCTGTCACCCATCGCGCATGGCCGCCTGACCGGCATCGATCTCGACACGGTCCGTCGCCAGCCCGGCGTGGTCGCCGTCCTGACGGCTGCGGACATCCCGGCCGAGAACAACTGCGGCCCGCTGCTGCACGACGACCCGATCCTCGCGAGCGACGAACTGCGCTACGTCGGGCAGCCGGTGTTCGCGGTCATCGCGACCGACCGCGAACTCGCGCGCCGCGCGGCAGCGCTGGCCAAGAAGGTCATCCAGGCCGAGCCCAAGCCCGCGGTGCTGACGGCCCTGCAAGCCCACGCGGCCGGCCAGTACGTGCTGCCGCCGATGCACCTGACGCGCGGCGAGCCCGCCGAGCATCTGGCCACGGCACCGCACCGCCTGCAAGGCACGTGGAGCCTGGGCGGCCAGGAGCAGTTCTACCTGGAGGGGCAGATCAGCCTGGCGGTGCCGCAGGAGGGCGGCGAGGGTCTGCTGGTGCACTGCTCCACCCAGCACCCGAGCGAGATGCAGCAGCTCGTGGCCCATGCCCTGGGCTGGGCGGCGCATCGCGTCATCGTGCAATGCCGGCGCATGGGCGGCGGCTTCGGCGGCAAAGAGAGCCAGTCGGCCCTGTTCGCCTGCGTGGCTGCACTCGCGGCGCTCAAGCTCAAGAAGCCCGTCAAGCTGCGTGTGGACCGCGACGACGACTTCCTCATCACCGGCCGGCGCCATGGCTTCGACTACCGCTGGGATGTCGGCTTCGACGCCGATGGCCGCGTGCTGGCCGCAGAGATCGACCTCATCTCCAACGCCGGCCACAGCGCCGATCTCTCCGCCCCCGTCATGGCGCGGGCGCTCTGCCATTTCGACAACGCCTACTGGCTGCCCCACGTGGCCATGCACGGCTACTGCGCCCGCACGAACACGCAGAGCAACACCGCATTTCGCGGCTTCGGCGGCCCGCAGGGCGCGATCGCGATCGAGATGATCCTGGACGGCATCGCGCGCCGGCTGGGTCTGGATCCGGCCGAGGTGCGCCAGCGCAACTTCTACCGTGCCGGGCAGGATGCGACGCCCTACGGTCAGCGCGTCGAGGAACTGCACGCCCAGGCCCTGACGGCACAACTGCTCGCCAGCAGCCGCTACGCCGAGCGCCGCGCAGAAATCGCAGCATTCAACGCCACAAGCCCCGTGTTGAAGAAGGGCCTGGCCTTCACGCCGGTCAAGTTCGGCATCTCGTTCAATGTGGTCCACCTGAACCAGGCGGGCGCGCTGGTGCATGTCTACACCGACGGCTCGGTGCTGGTGAACCACGGCGGCACCGAGATGGGCCAGGGCCTGAACACCAAGGTGGCCCAGGTGGTGGCGCATGAACTCGGCGTGCCCTTCGACAGCGTGCGCTGCTCGGCCACCGACACCAGCAAGGTCGCCAACACCTCAGCGACGGCAGCATCCACGGGCAGCGACCTGAACGGCAAGGCCGCGCAGGACGCGGCCCGCAAGATCAAGGTGCGGCTGGCGGCCCTGGCCGCGCAGCGGCTGGGCTGCGACCCTGACCAGGTGCGCTTCGACGGCGGCCTCGTCAGCGGCGGCGGACAGAGCCTCACGTTCAAGGAGCTGGTGTCGGCCGCCTACCTGCAGCGCGTGCAGCTCTGGAGCGACGGCTTCTACGCGACACCCGGCCTGCACTGGGACCGCGCCAGGCTGCAGGGCCACCCGTTCTATTACTACGCCTGGGGCGGTGCGGTCTGCGAGGCGCTGGTCGACACGCTCACCGGCGAGAGCCGCATCACGCGGGCGGACCTGCTGCATGACGTGGGCCACAGCCTGAACCCGGCGCTGGACATCGGCCAGGTCGAGGGCGGCTTCATCCAGGGCATGGGCTGGCTGACGATGGAAGAGCTGGTCTGGCACCCGGTCACCGGGCTGCTCACGACGCATGCCCCGAGCACCTACAAGATCCCGACCGCCAACGACTGCCCGACCGAGTTCCGCACCGAACTCTTCGGCGTGGCCAATGCCAGCGAGACGATTCACCGCAGCAAGGCGGTCGGCGAGCCGCCGCTGCTGCTGGGCTTTGCAGCCCTGCTGGCGATCAAGGACGCCTGCGCCGCCTGTGGCCCCGAAGGCTGCGACCCGCCACTGCGCGCACCCGCCACGGCCGAAGCCGTGCTGAGCGCGATCGACGCGGTGCGCTGAAGAGGCGCCCCGGCGCGGCTACGAGCCGCGCTGCGCCCGCTGCGTGGCCACCACCACGGCCTGCGTGCGCGAGGCGACGCCGAGGGCTTTCAGCACCGCGGCGACGTGGTCCTTGACGGTGTCGACGCTCACGCCCAGTTCGCGGGCGATCAGCTTGTTCGACAAGCCCTGCGTGAGCAGGTTGAGCACATGCTTCTGGCGCGGCGTGAGTGGCAGGGACGACCAGTCCGGTGCGTCAGCCGCAGGGGAAGCACCGGCGGGTGCCGGCTCGACGAGGCGCTTGAGCGGCGGCACATAGGTGCCCCCGTCCAGCACGAGCTGCAGGGCCTGCACCAGGGTCTGCAGGTCGCTGCGCTCGGGCACGTAGCCCATGGCACCGGCACCGAGGGCCTGCAGCGCGTCGTTGGTGTCGTCGCTGCCCGAGATGACCACGACCGGCAGGGTCAGGTGCTCGTCGTGGATCTCCTGCAGCAGCTCGAAGCCGCCCGTCACGCGCAGGTCCAGCAGCACGAGCTGGGGCAGTTCGCGCGCCAGCACCTCGCGGGCCGCAGCCACCGTGTCGACGCCCTGCACCATCGCGCCGGCGAAATGCTGTTCGATCAGACCGGTGAGCGCCGCGCGCACCATCGGGAAACCATCGACCAGCAAGAACTTCATCACCCCTCCTCGGAAGCCGTGGATCATATTCAACGCAGGGCCGCCGCCAGCAAAGGTTTGGCCCAGGCCGGCACGTTGCGCAGCGGGGCGTGAGCGATGACACGCCCGGCCTGCATCTGCAGCAGCAGCACCGGCTGCGGGCGCCGCCCGGCGCGGGGGTCGGCATCGAAGCTGTTGTCGTGCAGGCGCAGGCTGGCGAGGTGAGGCATGAGCTTCACGAGGTTGGCACGGCTGGCGTCGAAGCGCTCGCGAACCTTGGCTTCGGGGATGTCGTGCCCCCCGGCCGCCACGCGTGTCTGGATGCGGCGCAGGTGCAGCTCCGGCGTCGCGAGGCCGGCGAACCATACGTGCACCTCGGCACCCGCGCGGGCGCCGGCCAACAGCAGGCGCAGGATGCTGCGGCCACCGAGCGTGGTCTCGAAGGCATAGGTCAGGCTCTCGGCCAGCGCACGCTCCAGGCCTCGCCGGCCCAGCGTCCAGGCCAGGCCGTTGGCTTGCTCCACCGACAAGCCCGGTTGCTGTTCGCGCAGGCGCGCTGCCATGACGTCGGGGTTGAAGAACTCGGCGCCACTGGCCTGCAAGGCCGCGCCGCCCAGGGAACTCTTGCCGGCGCCATTGACGCCGGCCAGCACGAAGAGGCGTGCCGGCAAGGCTCAGGCCGCCTTGCGAGCCGGTTTGCGCGGGCTGCTGCGTGGCTTCGCCGCACGGACCGCTGCGTCAGCGATCACGTCGGGCGTCATCGCAAACGCCGCCTCGATCGCCGCGCCCTGCGCTTGCATGCGAGCGAGCATCGCATCGAACTCGCCGCCCAGCGCGCCCAGGTCCGGCTCGGCAGCGCGCTGCAGTTCGCGGTAGCGCTCGACCGACATCAGCACGAACGCCGGCTGCTCGTGCTTGGTGATCAGCACGGCCCCATGCGCGGCGACCGTGCGGCCGACCTTCTGAATGCCGGCCACCAGCTCGGTGGCCGACACGCTCGGGAGCTGGTCAGCAAGGGCGGGATCAGGAAGGGCAGCCATGGACAAATCTCCTGGGTAATTTCCCCATTTTGCCCGTTTTACAAAAAACCCATAAAAGCCGCACCAGCCTCCATCAAGCAGGCGCCAGCCTGCGCCCCCTCCAGCAGCAGCCATGGATCCGGCTTTGCCGGTCCATCGGCTGCGCCCCCTTGAGGGGGAAGCGGCTCCGCCGCTTCGGGGGTGGTCTCATTCAATGCGCCTCTTCCCAATTGCCGCCCACGCCCACCTCGGCCAGCAGCGGCACCTTGAGCTGCGCCACGCCGGCCATCAGGCGCGGCACCTCGGCGCGCACCCAGTCGAGTTCGGCCTCCGGCACCTCGAAGACGAGTTCGTCGTGCACCTGCATGACGATGCGGGTCTGCCGGCCCGCTCGGTCGAGCTCGGCCTGGACGGCCAGCATGGCCAGCTTGATCAGGTCGGCCGCCGTGCCCTGCATCGGCGCATTGATGGCCTGGCGTTCAGCCCCGGCCCGACGCGGGCCATTGCCGCCGCGGATCTCGGGCAGGTAGATGCGCCGGCCGAACAGCGTCGACACATAGCCGCGCTCGGCCGCACCGGCCTTGGTTTCGTCCATGTAGCGCTTCACGCCCGCAAAGCGCGTGAAGTAGCGGTCGATGTAGTCCTTCGCCGCCTTCTGCTCGATGCCCAGCGCCGACGCCAACCCGAAAGCGCCCATGCCGTAGATCAAGCCGAAGTTGATCGTCTTGGCATAACGCCGCTGCTCGCTGGACACCTCCTCCAGCGGGATGCCGAACACCTCGCTGGCGGTGGCGCGGTGCACGTCCTGCCCCTCCTGGAAGGCCTTGAGCAGGCCCGGGTCTTCGCTGATGTGGGCCATGATGCGCAGCTCGATCTGCGAGTAGTCAGCGCTGACGATGCGGCAGCCCTGCGGTGCGACGAAGGCCTCGCGAACGCGTCGGCCTTCCGCCGTGCGGATCGGAATGTTCTGCAGGTTGGGTTCGTTGCTCGACAGCCGGCCGGTCACGGCCACGGCCTGGGCGTAGTTGGTGTGGACCCGCCCCGTGTGGGCGTTGATCTGCTGCGGCAGCTTGTCGGTGTAGGTGCTCTTGAGCTTGGCCAGGCCCCGGTACTCGAGGATCTTGGCCGGCAGCGGAAAGTCCGCAGCCAGCTCGGTCAGCACCTCTTCGTCGGTGGACGGCGCACCGGTCGCGGTCTTCTTGATGACGGGCAGGCCGAGCTTGCCGAACAGGATGTCACCGATCTGCTTCGGGCTGCCGATATTGAAGGGTTGACCGGCGATGTCGTAGCACTGCTGCTCCAGCAGCACGAGGCGCTGGCCGATCTCGTGGCTCTGCGCCTGCAGGCGAGCGGCGTCGATCAGCACGCCAGTGCGCTCGATGCGCGCCAGCAGCTCGGCCGTCGGCACCTCGATGTCGCGGTAGATGCGCAGCAGGCCTTCGTCCGCCTCGATCTGGGGCCACAGCACCTGGTGCAGGTGCAGGCACATCTCGGAGTCTTCGCCGGAGTAGGTGGTGGCCTTGGCGACGTCCACCTGCGCGAACGGGATCTGGTGCGCGCCTTTGCCGCACAGGTCCTCGTAGCTCAGCCCCTTGCGGCCGAGATGGCGTTCGGCCAGCGCCTCCAGGTTGTGCGTCTTGTGGGCTTCGAGCACATAGCTCTGCAGCAGGGTGTCGTGCGCCACGCCGGCCAGCTGGATGCCGTGGTTGGCAAACACGTGCCGGTCGTACTTCAGGTTCTGGCCGATCTTGGCGGCGGAGGCGTCTTCCAGCCAGGGCTTGAGCCGCGCCAGCACCGCGTCGAAGGGCAGCTGTGCCGGTGCATCCGGCCCGCTGTGATGCAGCGGGATATAGGCGGCCTCACCGGGTCGGTCGGCGAAGGAGATGCCGACGATCTGCGCGGCCATCGGGTCGAGGGAGTCGGTCTCGGTGTCGAGCGCGCACAGGGGCGCCACGCGCAGGCGGGCGATCCACGCGTCCAGCTGCTCGAACGTCAGGATGGTGTCGTATTGCCGCGCCACATCGGCAGCGCCTGCCGGCGGCTCCGGTTCGTCGAACAGACCCGGGTTGGCCGGCGCGACGGCCTTGGGCTTGAGGGGCGGCGCCTCGCCCGTCAGTTCCTGCAGCCAGGCCTTGAAACCGTTGCGGGTGTAGAACGATGCCAGCGCGTCCTTCTCGGGGGGCCGGAAGGCCAGTTCCTCCAGCGCCGGCCAGCCGGGCACGTGCGCGGCCAGCTCGCAGTCCAGCTTGACCGTGACGAGCTGGCGGCCCATCGGCAGCCAGCCGAGTGCGGCACGCAGGTTCTCGCCGGCCTTGCCCTTGATGCTGTCGGCCGCGGCGATGACGCCGTCGAGCGAGCCGTACTCGGCGATCCATTTCGCGGCCGTCTTCGGGCCCACGCCGGTCACGCCCGGCACGTTGTCCACCGTGTCTCCCATCAGCGTGAGGTAGTCGATGATGCGGTTGGGCGGCACGCCGAACTTCTCCAGCACGCCCGCCTCGTCCAGGCGCTCGTTGCTCATCGTGTTGATGAGTTCGACGTCGGGGTTGACGAGCTGGGACAGGTCCTTGTCGCCGGTGGACACGATGACCTTGTGGCCGGCGCTCGCGCCCACGGCGCACAGCGTACCGATCACGTCGTCGGCCTCGACGCCGGGCACCATCAGCACCGGCCAGCCCAGCAGCTTCACGACCTCGTGGATGGGCTCGATCTGGGCCCGCAGCTCCGGTGGCATCGGCGCGCGCTGGGCCTTGTACTCCGGGTACCAGTCGTCGCGGAAGGTCTTGCCCGGGGCGTCGAACACGCACACGGCGTGTTCGGCGCCGATGTCCGCCTGCAGCCGCTTGAGCATGGCGATCATGCCGCGCACCGCGCCGGTCGGCTGGCCCTCGGGCCCGCGCAGGTCGGGCATGGCATGGAAGGCGCGGTAGAGGTAGCTGGAGCCGTCGACCAGCAGCAGGATGGGTTTACTCATGGCGACGGATTCTCGGGCAGGCGGCACCTAGAATCGGCAGCATGCTGCGCCCCACCGCCCTTTTGATGCTGGCCTTGTGCTGCACCAGCGTCCTTGCCGATCCGCCACCCGAGCCCAAGGTCGAGCGCAGCGTGGCCGAGGACGACCAGGTCCGCATCGAGGAGCTGAAGGTGCGGGGCGAGACCAAGCAGGTCACCGTCAAGCACAAGAAATCCGGGGCACCCGACTACGAGATCGTCGTCAACGACGCCGGCCGGGAATCCGCTGGCGGCACTGGCACCGGCCTGCCCAAGAGCGGCTCCGGCACGCGCGTGTGGCGCGTGCTCAGGTTTTGATCCCCAAGTTCCTCCGCGGCCCCGGCGCCGCCCTCACGACCCGCCCATGGCCGTTTTCACCGAAGTCAGCCCCGCACAGGCCCAGGCCCTGCTGGATCACCTCCATCTCGGCACCCTGAGCTCGCTGCGCGGCATCGGTGCCGGCATCGAGAACACCAACTACTTCGTCGACTGCACCGGGGACGACGGCCACCTGCACCGCTACGTGCTGACGCTGTTCGAGCGCCTGACCGCCGAGCAGCTGCCGTTCTACCTGCGCCTGATGCAGCACCTCGCCCAGCGCGGCGTGCCCGTGCCCGAGCCGCATGCGGATGCGACCGGGGAAATCCTGTTCGAAGTGGCCGGCAAGCCTGCTGCCATCGTCGATCGGCTGCACGGCGGCCACCAGATGGCGCCCGATGCCTTCCACTGCCAGCAGGTTGGCGCCACCCTGGCACAAATGCATCTGGCGGGCCAGGACTTCACGCTGCGGCAGCCCAACCTGCGCGGCCTGGCGTGGTGGCGCCAGGTGGCGCCCCAGGTGCTGCCCTTTCTTGACCCCAGTCAGGCCGATCTGCTCAACAGCGAACTGTCCTATCAGGAGCATCTCGCGGCATCGGCCGAGTTCGCGCACCTGCCGGCCGGCCCGATCCATGCCGACCTGTTCCGCGACAACGTGATGTTCGAACCCGGCGAAGGCCCGGGCCGCGAACGGCTGACCGGCTTCTTCGATTTCTACTTTGCCGGCTGGGACACGTGGCTGTTCGACCTGGCCGTGTGCCTGAACGACTGGTGCATCGACCTCGCCGACGGCCGGCTCATCGAAGAGCGCGCTGCGGTCTTCGTGCAGGCCTACGAAAGCGTGCGGCCGCTGACCGGCGCCGAGCACCGCCTGCTGCCGGCGCTGCTGCGCGCCGCCGCACTGCGCTTCTGGCTCTCACGTCTCTTTGACCTGCACCTGCCGCGCGAGGCGAGCCTGCTCAAGGCCCATGACCCCACGCATTTCGAGCGCGTGCTGCGCTCACGCATCGCGCGGCCCTGGCACGCACTCGCGGACGGAGCGCTGCCATGACGCTGCAGCTGCATCTCCAGACCGTGCCGGCGCGCAATGGCCGGCTGTGGATCCGCCATGGCTTCAAGGTCTTCCAGCGTCAGCCGCTGGCACTGGCGGGCCTGTTCGGTGTGTTCATGTTCGTGGCCTTCGCCGTCATGCTCATTCCCGTGGCCGGGCCCATGCTGCTGATTGCGGCACTGCCGCTGCTCTCGCTGGGTTTCATGCTGGCCACGCATCTCGTGCTGCAGAAGAAGACGCCCACGGCCGCGGTCTTCATCGCCCCGCTGAAGCTCACGCCGCAGCGGCGCCGGCAGCAACTGCTGCTGTGCGGTGGCTACGTGCTCTCAGCCGTCCTGATCAGCCTGGTCTCGGATTGGGTCGACGGCGGTGCGCTGCGCGAGTTCGCCAGTCGGTGGTCGTCGGCCGATGCGAACACCATGGCCGACAGCCTGTCGGATCCCCGGCTCTTCTGGGGCGTGCTGCTGCGCTTGAGCCTGCTGCTGCTGCTGACCGTGCCCTACTGGCACGCTCCCGCGCTGGTCCACTGGGGTGGCCAGGGCGCACCCCAGGCCTTGTTCTCCAGCGCGCTCGCGCTGTGGCGCAACCGTGCGGCGTTCATGCTCAATGGCCTGCTGTGGCTGGCCATCACGCTGGTTTCGGGCCTGCTGCCGGCGATCCTGCTGGAGGCCCTGGGTCTGGCCGTCGTGGCGCCGCTGGTCGGCATGCTGATCAGCCTCGTGCTCTCGACCGTCTTCTACGCGTCGCTCTATTTCAGCTTCGTCGACTGCTTCATGTTCGGCGCGCCGCAGAACCTGCTCGACAAGCAGGACTGAAGAGCCACCTGCCGCGCAGCCGTGGTCAAGCCGCCGACAAGCCGGCGTCAGGCGCGTGGAATGGCATAGGTCCCGGTGGCGTGGGCCACCGGATCGTCCTCACCTTCGGCGTAGATGAAGACCTCGCCGACGGCCAGCGTCTTGCCCAGCTTCAGCAGCCGGCAGCGTGCCACGACACGGCGGTCGGCCCGCGGCTTGCGCAGGAAATTGATCGACAGGTTCGTCGTCACGGCCAGCGGCACGATGCCGATCTGGGCCAGGATCGCCACGTAGAGGGCCACATCGGCCAGCGTCATCATCACCGGGCCGGACACCGTGCCACCCGGCCGCAGTTCAGCATGCCCGACCGGATGTGCGACGACGACGCTGCCGTCCTCGTCCAAGTCCTCGATCGTGCAGCGGGTCTGCGGGAACTCCGCCTGCAGGAAGGCGGCGAGCTCGGCCTGGGTGGGTCGGATCACGGTCATGGCGCGGAAAATTGCAAGGAAATGCGAAGTCGTCGCCGCGGAGACTAGCACCGCCCCAGAATCTGCCCATGCAGCTCCACGATCAGGGCTTCACCGGGTCCATTCCTCAGCTCTACGAGCGGCACATGGTGCCCTTGATCTTCGAGCCGTATGCGGGCGACCTGGCAGCTCGCATCGCAGCCCTGGCACCCCGGCGGGTGCTGGAGATCGCAGCCGGCACTGGCGTGCTGACCCGGCAGCTCTCGGCAAGCCTGCCCACCGACAGCCTCCTGGTGGCCAGTGACCTCAACCCCGCCATGCTCGACACCGCCCAGGCGCTCGGCACATCGCGGCCGGTCCAATGGCGCCAGGCGGATGCCATGGCCCTGCCCTTCCCCGACGCGGCCTTCGACCTCGTGGCCTGCCAGTTCGGGGTGATGTTCTTTCCCGACAAGGCAGCCGCCTTCGCGGAGATCCGCCGCGTGCTCGCGCCAGGCGGGCATCTCGCGTTCAACGTGTGGGACCACATCGACAGCAACGAACTGGCCGCGACCGTCACCGACACGCTGGCGCAGGCGTTCCCTGCGGACCCGCCCCGCTTCCTGGCGCGCACACCGCACGGGTACCACGACACGCATCAGATCTGCGCCGATCTCGCCGCAGGCGGCTTCGTGCGAGAGCCTGATCTCATCACGCTGACGCTGCGCGGCCGTGCCGAATCGCCGGCGAGCCCGGCCCTCGGCTACTGCCACGGCACGCCGCTGCGCAACGAGATCGAAGCCCGCGCACCCGGGCGCCTGCCCGAAGTGACCGTGCAGGTGGCCAACGCGATCGCAGCGCGGTTCGGCGCCGGCGCCATCGACACCGGCCTGCAGGCCCACGTCGTCCTGGCAGGCCGCTGACCGAACCCCTCAGTCGATTGGCGTCAGCTTGGCCACCGACAAGGCCAGCCACTTGGTGCCGTGGCGTCCGAAGTTGACCTGCGCCCGCGCATCCGTGCCGCTGCCCTCCAGCGTCAGCAGCACGCCTTCGCCGAACTTGGTGTGGAACACGCCCTTGCCCACCCGCAGGCCGCCGTGCTCCTCCGACACCTTCTGCTTCATGCTGGCTGGTACCGGCGGCTCCACCCAGGCAGCGCGCTGGTGGCGATCCGCCACACGACCCGCACCCACCATGCCCTTCAGGCCACTGCCGCGCTCCCAGGCCTGCTGGTACTCGCGCGCAAAGCCCGAGCCGAAACCCTGGTTGCGCGGGGTGAGCCACTTCAGGCTCTCCTCCGGCAGCTCGTCGAAGAAGCGGCTCTTGACGTTGTAGCGCGTCTGGCCGTGCAGCATGCGGGTCTGGCAGAAGCTCAAGGAGAGCTTCTTGCGGGCGCGCGTGATGGCCACGTACATCAGCCGGCGCTCCTCCTCCAGCCCGTCGTGGTCGGACATCGCGTTCTCGTGCGGAAACAGGCCCTCCTCCAGGCCCGTGATGAACACCGCGTCGAACTCCAGGCCCTTGGCCGAATGCACGGTCATCAGTTGCACGGCGTCCTGGCCGGCCTGCGCCTGGTTGTCGCCGGCTTCAAGCGACGCATGCGTGAGGAAGGCCACCAGCGGCGACATGATCTCGCCCGTCTCGGCGTCCGGCACGGCACCCGGGCCGCCCGCAGCCTGCAGCGGCGGTGCGGTCTCGTCGACCGGCAGGCCGACCGCGTTCTTGCCGAAGCCCTCCTGCATGACGAAGGCCTCGGCGGCGTTGATGAGTTCGTCCAGGTTCTCCAGCCGCTCGGCGCCGTCCTTGTCGGTGCGGTAGAAGTCCAGCAGGCCCGAGGTCTCCAGCACCTGCTCGATGATCTCGCGCAGCGTCATCCCCTGCGTGAGGTTGCGCGTGGAGTCGATGAGGTTCGTGAAGGCCACGAGGTTGGCGCCGCCCTTGCCGGGAATGGCCGTCACGCTCTGGTAGAGGCTGCGGCCGGTGGCCTTGGCGGCGTCCTGCAGCGTCTCCAGCGTCTTCGCGCCGATGCCGCGGGTCGGGAAGTTCACGACGCGCAGGAAACTCGTGTCGTCGTTCGGGTTCTCGAGCAGGCGCAGGTAGGCCAGCGCATGCTTCACCTCGGCGCGCTCGAAGAAGCGCAGGCCGCCATACACGCGGTACGGGATGCCCGAGTTGAACAGCGCCGACTCGATGACCCGAGACTGCGCATTGCTGCGGTAGAGCACCGCGATCTCCTGCCGGTCCAGGCCACCGCGGTGCAGCTGCTGGATTTCCTCGATCAGCCACTGCGCCTCCGCGAAGTCGCTGGGCGCCTCGTTCACGCGGATCGGCTCGCCCTGGCCCGCGTCAGTGCGCAGCGTCTTGCCCAGGCGCTGCGTGTTGCGGCTGATCAGCTCGTTGGCGGCATCCAGGATGTGGCCGAAGCTGCGGTAGTTCTGCTCGAGCTTGATGACCTGGCGCACCCGGTACTCGCGCTCGAAGTCGGCCATGTTGCCCACCCGCGCCCCGCGGAAGGCGTAGATGCTCTGGTCATCGTCACCCACCGCAAGCACGCTCTGGCCATGGCCGCCACCGGGCGGCGCGAACATCTTGAGCCAGGCGTACTGCAGCTTGTTGGTGTCCTGGAACTCGTCGACCAGGAGGTGGCGGAAGCGCTGCTGGTAGTGCTCGCGCACGGCCGGGTGGTCGCGCAGGATCTCGTAGGAGCGCAGCATCAGCTCGGCGAAATCGACCACGCCCTCGCGCTGGCACTGGTCCTCGTAGTTCGCATAGATCTCGACGAGCTTGCGGGTCTGCTCGTCGCGCTGCTCCACGTCGCCCGGGCGCAGGCCGTCTTCCTTGCAGCCGGCGATGAACCAGCCGACCTGCTTGGGCACGAAGCGCTCCTCGTCGAGATTCATCGCCTTGATGACGCGCTTGACGGCCGAGGTCGTGTCGCTGGCGTCCAGGATCTGGAAGGCCTGCGGCAGGTTCGCGATCTTCCAGTGCGCGCGCAGGAAGCGGTTGCACAGCCCGTGGAAGGTCCCGATCCACATGCCGCGCACATTGAACGGCAGCATCGTGGACAGGCGGGTCAGCATCTCCTTGGCCGCCTTGTTCGTGAAGGTCACGGCCATCACGCCGCCGGGGCTCACCTGGCCGGTCTGCAGCAGCCACGCGATGCGGGTGGTCAGCACGCGGGTCTTGCCCGAGCCGGCACCCGCCAGGATCAAGGCGGGTTCGGCAGGCGCCGTCACGGCGGCCAGTTGCTCGGGATTCAGGTGCTTCAGCAGAGGGCTCGAGGCGGCCTCGGGGGCGTGGACATGCATGGCCTCATTGTAGGTAGGGGGTCTGTGCGGACGAGGCGGCCGCCAGCGCCTAGACTGCATGCAGAACGCCACGCCCAAGGCGACGCCGCAAGTCCTGTGCAGCTGCAACCCCACGGAAGTTTCGAGATCCTCTGGCGCCCGCCCGTGCTGGTCGTGCGTTACGAAGGCGCCTGGAACGAGCAGGCCGCGATGGCCCTGCACGCCCAGGCGCGCCTCATCTGGCAGGAGCCCATCGACGGAGCCTGGGCCATGCTGACCGATGCGACGCAGTGGGAGGGCGCCACGCCCGAGGCCTTCGACCGCTGGTGGGACTTTTTCGCCGATGCCGTGCGGCACGGCATGGTGGCCGTGACGGACGTCCTCCCGTCCCATTTCCATGAGGTGCTGGTCAAGGACCTCGCCGTGCGTGCCGGCCAACTGGCCCGGCACAAGACCAGCCCGGATCTCGCCGAAGCCTGGGAATGGCTGGGCGCTCAGGGCTTCACGCCCGACCCCGAGGCCGAACCTCAGCGCCGCCTGACCTTGCCCGCGCGGCCCGCCTTGGACCAGTCGTAGGCCTGCCCGTCGGGTGTGCGCCCGCCCTCGACGGCTGCCACGCCGGCCTTGCCGACATGGTCTTCCAGCTCCGTCGAAATGCTGACGTGCCGATGGCCGGCGCGGCGCTGTGCCTCGGCGCAGGCCAGCGCTTGCGCCAACGACGCGCTGGCGAAGAACTCGCACGCCGGCGAGGCCTCTTCGCCCTCGCCCTCCAGCCAGTACACGACGATGCCCACAGCGGCCTCCAGGTTGAACGGCGCCAAGGGTAGCGCCGATAGGCAGGCGGCGCAGGTCAGCGGCTAGAGTGCCGCCCATGGCCACTCCTCTGTCCTGCCCCTGCGGCCTGCGTGCCGACTATTCGCACTGCTGCGGCGCACTGCACCAGGCTTTCACGGCGGGCCAGGGCCTGACCGCCCCGACGCCGGAGGCCCTCATGCGCTCGCGCTATGCCGCCTTTGTGCTCGACCAGCGCGACTACCTGCTCGCCAGCTGGCACGCCAGCACGCGGCCGACGGCACTGGCACCCCCTGAGCCCGGCTTGAAGTGGCTCGGCCTGGACGTGAAGCGGGCCGCGCAGCAGGACGCCGATCACGGCACGGTCGAGTTCGTCGCGCGCAGCAAGCTCGGTGGGCGCGCCCACCGTCTGCACGAGACGAGCCGCTTCGTGCGGGAGGACGGCGCCTGGTTCTACGTCGACGGCGACCTGAAAAATTGACTCTGACCCCACTTTTCGAGGACGAGCATCTGGTGGCGGTGGACAAGCCGCCCGGCTTGCTGGTGCATCGCACGCAGTTGGCGGCGGGCGAGCAGCAGGCGGCGTTGCAGATCGTGCGGGACCAACTCGGGCAGCCGGTGTGGCCGGTGCATCGGCTGGACCGCGGGACGTCCGGGGTGCTGGTGTTTGCGCTGTCGGCCGAGGTGGCGGGGGCGCTGGGGGCGATGTTCGAGGGCGGGCAGATGCACAAGCGCTATCTCGCGCTGGTGCGCGGCTGGCCGGCGCAGGAGACCGGGCTCGTGGACCATCCGCTGGCCCGCGACCCGGAGCTGCCGTCGGCCGGCCAGACGATGCTGGAGGCCCAGACACGCTGGCGCGTGCTGCAGCGGCTGGAATGGCCGCTGAGCACGAGCCCGCGCTTTTCCACCACGCGGGTCGCGCTGCTGGAAGCCGAGCCGCTGCAAGGCCGGCGCCACCAGATCCGGCGGCATCTCAAGCACATCGCCCACCCCATCCTCGGCGATGCCACCCACGGCAAGGGGCCCCTGAACCGCGTCGTGGCGACCCACCTCGGACTGCAGCGCCTGTGGCTGCACGCCAGCCGGCTGAGCCTCACGCACCCGGTCACGGGCGCGCCGCTCGATCTGCACGCGCCGCTGGCAGCCCATTGGCCGGCCACGGCCTGAGAATGCACGCCCCAGCCCATGCCAGGAGATACGCATGACGATCGCAGGCCTCAAGGCGCAATACGCACTCCGCGGCCCGGTACCGCAGGACGTCATCGAGCCCATCGCGTTCGAGCCCACCGCGCCCGGCCCGGGCCAGGTGCTGGTGGCGGTGCTGGCCGCGCCCATCAATCCGTCGGACGTGCTGATGCTGACCGGCGGCTACGGCATCCTGCCGCAGCTGCCGGCCGTGGGCGGCAGCGAAGGCGTGGGCCGCATCGTCGCGGTCGGGGACGGCGTCAGCCACTTGAGCGCCGGCCAGACCGTGCTGCTGCCCACCGGCAGCGGCACCTGGGCCACGCACCTGGTGGCCGACGCCAAGCGCTTCGTCCCCCTGCCCCCGGGCGCCGATGCGCAGCAGCTCTCCATGCTCACCGTCAACCCGGCCACGGCCTTGCTGATGCTGTCGGAGTTCGTGCCGCTGCAGCCTGGCGACTGGGTCATCCAGAACGTCGCCAACTCCGGCGTGGGCGGCTACCTGACGCAGCTCGCTCGCCTGCGCGGCCTGCGCACCGTCAACATCGTGCGCCGTGAAGCCGCAGCGGCCGCCGTCAAGGCCGACGGCGGCGACGTCGTGCTGGTGGACGGCGACGACCTCGCCGTCCGCGTGAAGGACGCCATCGCCGGTGCCCCCATCCGCCTGGGCATCGATGCCGTCGGCGGCAAGGCGACGAACCGGCTGGCAACGTGCGTGGCCGAGGGCGGCACCGTCATCAACTATGGCCTGATGAGCGGCGAGCCTTGCGTGGTGTCACCGCAGTCCTTCGTGTTCAACGACCTGACGCTGCGTGGCTTCTGGCTCGCCAAGTGGTTCCGCACCGCGCCGCGTGAAGCGCAGCAGGCCCTGTACGGCGAACTCACGCGCCTCATCGCCACCGGCCAGCTCAAGGCGCGCGTGCATGCCACCTACCCGGTCGAGCGCATCAAGGACGCGATCGCTGCCGCTGCGGCCGGCGAGCGTGACGGCAAGATCCTGGTCGTGCCGGCTCACTGAGCCGGGCGCCGCGGCGGGCCCAGCCAGCGCTCGACGATGCGCTGCAGCTCGCCGCGCGCCTCCAGGCGCTGGATGGCCTGGTTGAAGGCATCCCGGTCGGCCTCCGTGAGCGACTTGCGGCTGAGCTTGTAGGTCACCGGGTCGCGCACGAGGGAGATGGGCAGCTCCAGCAGCGGCACATCTGCCGCCCGCGCGGCATAGGCGATGGCGACGCTGTCGCCGAGCAGCAGATCCCCCTGCCCTTGCTGCATCAGCTTGACACCCATCGCGTACGCCTCGAACCACGTGAGCAGCCCGCGGGCGGCGAAGTCGTTGATGATGGGCACGCTCACCGGCCCGCGATGGGTGACCATGCGCAGCCTCGCGCGCAACAGTTCGTCGAGCGAGCGTGCGTCCATGCGCGCTTCGTCGGCGCGCATGAACACGCCCAGCATCTCGTCACGGTAGGGCCGCGTGTACCAGGCCTCGTCACCGGGCCGCGGCGTCGCGGCCACGAGGAGGTCGAGCTGGCCCGCGAGCAGCATCGGCAGCCGCCGATCGCGCGGCACGTCGCGCACATAGGTCACGCGGCAACCGGCCTCGCGGGCCACCGTGGCAAGCAGTTCGGTTTCCAGGCCGGTGTGATGACCGTCGGCCATGAACGAGTAGGGCCGCCAGTCCTCGAAGGGCACGCGCAGCGGCCGCGGGCAAGCGGCCAGGACGCCCAGCGGCACGATCAGCAGCCACGTGAACAGCAAACGTCGAACCATCTCGGCCCAGGCGAGCAAGGCCGGGAGAATAGCCCCACGCGCCCTTCAGCGTGGTGCGAGCACCTGCAATTCCAGGCCCGATGCCTGGGCGGGCGCGCGGTACAGGCGCTGCGTCGCCGCCTGGAAATCCTGCGCCTTGGCACTGCGGATCGGGACGAAGGTCTGCGGGTTGCGGTCGATCAGCGGGAACCAGCTGCTCTGCACCTGCACCATGATGCGGTGGCCGCGGCGGAAGGTGTGGTTCACGTCCTGCAGCGTCACGCGCAGCTCTTCCACGCGCCCCGGCACCATCGCCTCCGGCGTCTCGAAGCCCTTGCGGAAACGCCCGCGCAGCGGGTCACCGCGCACGAGCTGCTGGAAGCCGCCGAGCGGCGATTCAGGCGTCTCGACGTCTTCGGTGCGCGGGCGGCGCTTGCGCGGGCCCTCCTCCTCGACATCCGCCGGATAGACGTCGATCAGCTTGACCACCCAGTCGGCATCCGTTCCCGTCGTGGACGCGAACAGCCTGGCCACGATCGGGCCGGCGACGGTCAGGTCCTCGTCGAGCACGTCGCTGCGGTAGGTCAGCACGTCGGGCCGCGTGGCGGCAAAGCGCTGGTCGCTGACCATGTATTCCTGCGGCATGCCCAGCGCCGTGTAGCCCACGAAGGGCACGGGCTTGGCGGGGTCGCTCACCCAGCTGTCGAACGCCGTCTCGGACGCCGCGGGCGGCGTGAAGCTCAGCTTGCCACCGGCGGCGAAGTACAGCGTGCGCGGCCTGGCCTCGCGCGGCGGCCAGGCGTCGTAGCGGCGCCAGACGTTCGTGCCGGTTTCGAAGACGGTGGCCTTGGCGATCGGCGCCTTGGGTGCCACGTCACGCAGGGTCTGCTCGAAGAAGGGCAGCAGCACCTCCTTCTGGAACTGCTCGCTCGTGGGCTGGTCGAACCTCACGCGACCCAGGCTGCGGCCGGGCGAGCCGACCCAGCCGCCATGCACCCACGGGCCCATGACCAGGCGGTTGTCGGTCGCAGGGCTTTGCCGGCCGATGGCGCGGTACACGCCGAGCGGCCCGGCGAGGTCTTCGGCATCGAACCAGCCGCCAACGGTCAGCACCGCCGCACGGATGTTCTTCAGGTGCGGCAGGATCGCGCGCGACCGCCAGAAGCTGTCGTAGCGGTCGTGCTCCAGCTGCACGTTGAAGTACGGGTTGGCGCCACCGTCCTGGGCCAGACGCTCAGCCATCGCGTCCAGGTTGGTGAACTGCAGGAAGAACTCGTAGCCGTCCTTCGTGCCGTAGTCGAACTCGGGCCACTGCCCCGGCGGCAGGACCGGCGTCTGCTGCGGCTTGAAGAAGGCATAGAAGCCGAAGTTGGCCGCCAGCATGAAGGCGCCGCCGTGGTAGCTGTCGTCGCCCATGAACAGGTCGCCGATCGGCGCCTGGGGCGATGCCGCCTTGATGGCCGGGTGCGAGTCGATGATGGAGGCTGCCGTGTAGAAGCCTGGGTAGGAGATGCCCCACAGGCCCACGCGCCCGTTGTGGCCGGGCACGTGGTCGAGCAGCCACTGCACGGTGTCGTGGGTGTCGGTGCTCTCGTCCACGTCGGTGGGGCCCTTCACCGGCTTGTGCGGCGTCATCTCGATGAACTGGCCCTCCGACTGGAAGCGACCACGCACGTCCTGGCAGACAAAGATGTAGCCGGCCTTCAGGAAGTCCTCATTGGGCGCCAGCCGCCCCGCACCGTCACGGTCCACGCCGTAAGGCCCACAGCTGTACGGCGTGCGGACCATCAAGAACGGGTAGCGACGGCTGTGGTCCTTGGGCACGTAGACGGCGGTGAACAGCCGCTTGCCGTCACGCGTCGGGATGCGGTATTCGTACTTCGTGTAGAACTCACGCGGCTGGTAGGCGGGGGGCTTGTCCTTGTCGTCATCAGCGGCCAGCGTCGGGGCACTGGTGATGGCGAGGACGGCGGCAAGGAGCAGGGTCCGGGTGGGCAACAGGGGCATGTCGGGGGCGCTGAAATCGCGGGAGCCCGGAGTCTGACACCAGTCAATGCTTCCCCGCGCGGGCCTTAACCAAACTTGACAGCGTAGATCGGCGGCAGGTGCGCCGAGACCGCCTGCCAGCGCTCGCCCGCGTCAGCGCTGGCCCACAGGCCGCCGGTGGTGGAGCCCATCAGCAGCTGCTCGCCGGCGTCGTCCACCGCCAGGCCGTGGCGGAAGACCAGGTCGTAGCAGTGCTGTTGCGGCAGGCCGGTGCGCAGGGCCTCGAAGCTGCGGCCGCCGTCCCGCGTGCGCGTGACGCACAGGGCGGCGTCCACCGGCAGGCGCTGCATGTCCTTGACCGCCGGCACGAACCACGCCGTCAGCGGATCACGCGGATGGGCAGCCACGGCGAAGCCGAAGCTCGACGGCTCGGCGCGCAGTTCGGTCCAGTTCGCGCCGTTGTCCTCGGAGCGGAAGATGCCGCAGTGATGCTGGCACCAGAGCACGTCGGGTGCGGCGCGGCAGCGGGCGATGAGGTGCGGGTCCTGCGAGTTCTCGTCGCCCGCGAGTTCAGGCGGCATGAAGTCGGCCCGCATGCCCTTGGCGCGCAGGCCCCAACTCCGGCCGCCATCGGTCGTCCGCCAGGCGCCGCCGCAGGACACGCCGATCAGCAGTTCCTCCGGGTGGTCGGGGTGGGGGCAGATCGAGTGCAGCGCCGGTGCGGGGTTGCCGCCGCCCATCCATTGCACGCGGCGCGGGTCGCGCCACAGGGTCTCGTCCAGCGCCCAGTGCTCGCCGCGGTCGCGGCTGACGAAGAGGCCGCCGGGCACCGTGCCGCACCAGATCGAGTCGCCGGAGCGCTCCAGGGAAAACACGTGATCGAGCTTCCACGGCGGCCCTTCTGCACCCTCCGGCTGTGGCGGGAACGTGGGCGCGGCCACTTCGCGCCAGGTCTGCCCGGCGTCATCGCTCGCATGCAGCTTGGCGCCGAAGTGGCCGAGATTCAAGGCCGCCAACATGTGCCCAGCGTCGTCGGGCGGCAGCAGCATCGAGACGGGGTCAGCGGTGAAGCTCAGCCGCTCGATCTGCCAGTTGCCGCCGCGGCGGCGGAGTTCGAACAGCCCCTTGCGGGTCGCGACCCAGGCGCGGTCTTGGTTCATGCATCAACCTCCGGAAAGTGCTTGAAAGACGTGGACCCGGGTGTCGGGGCCGAGCGGATCGGTCAGCCCACGCAGGTCGCGCACACGCCGGCCGTCGATGAAGATGACCACATTCGCCCGCAGATGGCCTTGGTCATCGACCACGTAGCCGCGCAGTCGGGGATTGATGGCGAACGCAGCTTCCAGGCCTTCTCGCAGCACGGTCGCGGGTGTCTCGACGACCGGGGTGTCGACGAAACGGCGGAGTTGGGGCGTGAACTCGAGGATGGCCATGGACGCTCGACGAACGAACACCCACTGATTCGACGACGGAGGCCCCAGAAAAGTGCCCGGGATTACCCGCAACGACAATGCCGTCAATGAACTCCGGCATCCTCTACGCCCTCGGCGCCTATCTGAGCTGGGGGTTGTTCCCCCTGTACTTCCGCCAGATCGCCGGCATCCCCGCCCTGCAGATCGTTGCGCACCGCACGCTGTGGTCGCTGGCCTTCGTGGCCGTGGTGCTCATCGTCAGCCGCCATCTGGCGTGGCTGAAACAGGTCAGCGCGGCGACGTGGCGCCGCTTTGCGTTGTCGGCCCTGTTGATCGCCATCAACTGGCTGACCTACGTCTGGGCGGTCGGCCACGGCCATGTGCTGGATGCGAGCCTCGGCTACTTCATCAACCCGCTGGTCAACGTGGCGCTGGGCTTTGCCGTGCTGCACGAGCGGCCGCGGCCGGTGCAGTGGCTGGCCGTGGGCCTTGCCGCCTTCGGGGTGCTGTGGCTGACGGTGGCTGCCGGACGGCTGCCCTGGGTGGCGCTGGTGCTGGCCTTGAGCTTTGGCGTCTACGGCCTGATGCGCAAGACCGCGGCACTCGGGGCCATCGAGGGCCTGACGCTGGAGACCCTGATCCTTGCGCCGCTTGCCGCGGCCGGCCTGATCTGGTGGAGCCAGGACGGCAGCATGGCGGGCCAGACCGCGGTGGATTGGGCCTGGCTCATCGGCACGGGCCCGGTCACCGCCGGCAGCCTGCTGCTGTTCGCGGCCGGGGCACGGCGCATTCCGCTGGCCACGCTCGGCCTCGTGCAGTACGTGTCGCCCTCGCTGCAGTTCCTGCTCGGCGTGTTCCTGTTCCGCGAACCGATGGACGCGACACGCCTGGTGGCCTTCGCCTGCATCTGGGGCGCGCTGGCCCTGTACAGCGCCGAGGGACTCTGGCAGACGCGCCGCGCCGCGACGGTGAAGCCGATCGAGCGGAGCGCCTGACGCCTCAACTGCGCATCAGGTGGTCAAACGCACCGAGCGCCGCCTTCGCGCCGTCGCCGGCGGCGATGATGATCTGCTTGAACGGCACCGTCGTCACGTCACCCGCGGCGAACACGCCCGGCACCGAGGTCGCGCCCTTGGCGTCCACGATGATCTCGCCGTGCTTGGACAGCTCCACCACGCCGCGCAGCCATTCGGTGTTGGGCACCAGGCCGATCTGCACGAAGCAGCCGTCCACATCCACACGCTTGTGCTCACCCGACACGCGGTCGGTGTAGTTCAGGCCGTCGAGCTTGCCGTGCGTGCCGGTGAACTCGGTGGTTTGCGCGTTCTTGATGATGGTGACGTTCGGCAGGCTTTCGAGCTTCTTCACGAGCACCGCATCCGCGCGCAGCTCGGCACCGAACTCCAGCAGCGTCACGTGCTTGACGATGCCGGCAAGATCGATGGCCGCTTCCACACCCGAGTTGCCGCCGCCGATCACGGCCACCGGCTTGCCCTTGAACAGCGGGCCGTCGCAGTGCGGGCAATAGGCCACGCCCTTGTTCTTGTACTCGTCCTCGCCGGGCACGCCGACGTTGCGCCAGCGCGCGCCGGTGGAGAGGATGACGGTCTTGCCCTTGAGCGTCGCCCCGTTGGCCAGCTGCACCTGGATCAGGCCGCCCGGCTCGGTTGCGGGAATGAGCTTCTCGGCGCGCTGCAGGTTGTGGATGTCGACCTGGTAGTCCTTCACATGGGTTTCCAGCGCGGCGGCGAACTTCGGGCCGTCGGTCATCGAGATCGAGATGTAGTTCTCGATGCCCAGCGTGTCGTTCACCTGGCCGCCGAAGCGCTCGGCCGCCACGCCGGTGCGGATGCCCTTGCGGGCCGCGTACACGGCAGCTGCCGCACCCGCGGGGCCGCCGCCGACGATCAGCATGTCGTACGGGGCTTCGGCATCCAGCTTCTTCGCGTCGCGGGCGGAGGCATTGGTGTCGAGCTTGGCGACGATCTCTTCGAGCGACATGCGGCCCGACGCAAACGGCTGGCCATTGAGCCACACCGCCGGCACGGCCATGATCTCGCGCGCCTCCACTTCCGACTGGAACAGGCCGCCGTCGATGACGGTCGTGCGGATGCGCGGATTGACGATCGACATCAGCGACAGTGCCTGGACGACGTCCGGGCAGTTGTGGCAGGTGAGGCTCATGTAGATCTCGAAGTCGAGATCGGCGTCCAGCGCCTTCACGGCATCGATCTGGGCCTGCTCGACCTTGGGCGGATGGCCGCCCGTCCACAGCAGCGCCAGGACGAGGGACGTGAACTCATGGCCCATCGGGATTGCCGCAAAACGCAGGGACTGCTCGGTGCCGGTGCGGCGCAGCAGGAAGGACGGCGTGCGGGTGTCGACGCCGTCGGTGCGCAGCGTGATCTTGTCGTTCATGCTGGCGATCTCGTCCAGCAGCTCGCGCATCTCGTCGCTGCTGGCGGACTTGTCCAGCGACGCGATGATCTCGAAGGGGAGCTTGACGTGGTCCAGGTAGCCCTGGAGCTGGGTCTTGAGTGCGGCGTCCAACATGGTGACTTCCTTTCAGTGAGGCGTGGCGAACTGCGGCCACTGCTGAAAGGGCCCCCATGCCGGAGGCTCTTTCAGCAGAACCGGTGAGGCTCTGCGGAGGGAAGGAGCCCTCCCGGGCTCCTGAGAAAAGCCATCAGATCTTGCCGACGAGGTCCAGGCTCGGGGCGATGGTCTTGGCGCCTTCCTTCCACTTGGCCGGGCAGACCTGGCCGGGGTTGGCGGCGGTGTACTGGGCGGCCTTGAGCTTGCGCAGCGTTTCCGACACGTCGCGGGCGATCTCGTTGGAGTGCACTTCGGCGGTCTTGATGACGCCGTCCGGGTTGATCACGAAGGTGCCGCGCAGCGCCAGACCTTCTTCGGGGATGTGCACGCCGAAGGCGTTGGTCAGCGTGTGGGTCGGGTCGCCCACCAGCGGGAACTTGGCCTTGCCGACGGCCGGCGAGGTCTCGTGCCACACCTTGTGCGAGAAGTGCGTGTCGGTCGTGACGATGTAGACCTCGGCGCCCAGCTTCTGGAACTCGGCGTAGTTGTCGGCGGCGTCCTCGACTTCGGTCGGGCAGTTGAAGGTGAAGGCGGCCGGCATGAAGATCAGCACGGACCACTTGCC
>RXJW01000097.1 GCA_003963005.1 Burkholderiales bacterium | reverse complement strand
AGTGAGCGCCGCGCCGGGCCGTCCCAAGCAAGCTCGCTCCCGCCTGGCGGGACAGCGCGGAGCGCGAAGGGTGCACCAGTGAGCGCCGCGCCGGGCAAGAAGGGTGCCCAAGTGCGCACCGAGCGCCCCTGGCAAAGCGTTGGCCTGCTGTTGGAGGCGGCCCGGCCCGAACGCGGCCCGTTGCTGCGCGGCGGCCTGTGGCTGCTGGCCGCGGCCGGCCTGGAGGTGCTGGCACCGATCCTCGGCAAGCGCTACATCGACCACCACCTGCTCCCCGGGCGCTATGACCTCGCCGAGATGGCGACGTTGCTGGCCCTGATGCTGGGCACCGGCTGGGCGGCGAGCTGGGTGCGCTATGCCCAGCTCTCGCGCATGGCGGGCGTCGCCCGGCGCTCGGTGCTGCGTCTGCGCGAGCGTGTGTACGCGCATGTGCTGGCGCTGCCGATGGCCTTCTTCGACAAGGCCATCACCGGCCAGCTCGTCAGCCGCGTCACCAACGACACCGAGGCGGTGAACCAGCTCTACCGGCAGGTGCTGTACGTGATGCTCGACTCGTCCATCGTGGTGGCCGGCTCGCTGGTGGCGATGGCCTGGCTCGACTGGCGGCTGATGCTGATCGTGGCCACGCTCGTGCCCGCCATGGTGCTGATCATCCTCGGTTACCAGAAGCTCTCCGCGCCAGCCGTGGCCCGCACGCGGCAGCTGCGCAGCGACATCAATGCGCAGATGGCCGAGAGCATGGCCGGCATGGCGGTGCTGCAGGCCAGCGGGGCCGCCGGTCGCTTCGGCGCGCGCTTCGAGGCGACGAATGCCGCGCATCGCCTCTCGCGCATCGCCGAGCTGCGCGCCAATGCCTGGCTGCTGCGCCCGGCGCTGGACCTGATGAACGTGCTGCTGCTGGTGACCGTCATTGACAGCTTCGGCCAGCGCCAGCTCACTGGGCCGCTGGGTGTCATCGAGGTGGGGCTGCTGTACGCCTTCCTGAGCTACATCGCCCGCGTGGTCGAGCCGCTCATCCAGATCACGATGCAGTTCGGCCAGCTGCAGCAGGCCATGGTTGCCGCGTCGCGGGTGCGCACGCTGCTGGCCGAGGACGAGCAGCGCGGCCCGTCGCAGGACGGCACGCCCATCACGGCCGGCGCGCTGCGCATCGAGGGCCTGCATTTCGGCTACGACCCGGCGCGGCCGGTGCTGCATGACCTGCACGTGGACATTCCCGCCGGCAGCTTCACCGGCATCGTCGGCCACACGGGCAGTGGCAAGAGCACGCTGCTGTCGCTGCTGCTGCGCTTCTACACGGCGCAGCAGGGCCGCATCACGGTGGACGGCCAGCCACTCGCCGCCGTGCCGGATGCGGCCTTCCGCGATGCCGTGGGCCTGGTGCCGCAGGAGCCCTACCTGATGTCAGCCAGCGTGCGCGACAACATCGCGATGGGGCGCCCCGGCATCAGCGAGGCCGACGTGCAAGCGGCTGCGCGTGCCGCCCGGGCCCACGACTTCATCGAGGCGCTGCCGCAGGGTTACGAGACGAAGCTCGGCGAGGGCGGCGCGCGCGTGTCCACGGGGCAGAAGCAGCTGCTCGCGATGGCGCGCGCGCTGGCCGGTTCACCGCGACTGCTGTTCCTGGACGAAGCGACCAGCAACATCGACAGCGCCACCGAACGCCTGGTGAGCGAGGCCCTGGCCGCGCTGCATGGCCGCGTCACGGTGGTGGCCATCGCGCACCGCCTCTCCACGATCCGTGCGGCCGACCAGATCCTGGTGCTCAATCACGGCCGGCTGCAAGAGCGCGGCACGCATGAGGCGCTGATGGCCCTAGAGGGCGGGCTGTACCGGCGCCTCGTGGAGTTGCAGACGCTGGAGGAAGCGCCTACCGAACCAGAGGCCGGATCCGCGTGAAGCCCCCGTCCACCGGCAGCACCTGGCCGGTGAGCCGGCCTGCCGCGTCGGACAGCAGCCAGGCGATCACGCCGGCGACCTCGTCCGCGGTCTGCAGGCCCCCCAGCGGGTATTGCTTGGCCGCACCCTCGCGCATGGCGGGCTGGCGCAGCATCGGGGCGGTCATGGGCGTGTCGGTCATGCCGGGGGCGACCGCATTGATGCGCAGCCCCTGCACCGCATAGCTTGCCGCGGCGCTGCGCACCAGCGCCTCGATGCCGCCCTTGGCCGCCGCGATCGCCTCGTGGTTGGCCACGCCGATGCTGGCCACGACCGAACTCACCAACACGGCGGCACCCAGCTGCGGCGGCTCGCGCATGGCCTCCACCCAGGCGCCGAGCATGTACAGCGCGCTGTCCAGGTTCACGCGCAGTACCTCGCGCACCTGCTCGGGCTTGCTGCGGTGCAACGGGGCGATCAGCGTGCTGCCCACGCAATGCGCCAGGCGTGTCGGCGTGCCCAGCGCGTCGCGGCAGGCGGCCACCGCGGCGCTGGCGCCTTCGGGCGTGGTGGTGTCGGCTTGGATGCGGGCGTCGGCCGGCACGTCGGCGAGCGCGGCGGCATCACGACTCACGGCCGCGACCTGCCAGCCCTGGGCCTGCAGTTGAGCGCACAGCGCGCGGCCGATGCCGCCGCGCGCACCGGTGACCAGAACGATGGGATTCAAGACGTTGTCTCCAGAGCAGGCCGCTGGAAGCTGGCCAGGTAGTTGACCGAGGTGTCGCGTGTCCAGTGCGCCCGATGCAGCACGGGCAGGTAGCGCATGCCCAGGCGTTCGACGGGCTGCAGGCCGGCGCAGCGTGCGGCGGCCTCCAGCTCATCGGGTGTGACGAACTGGCGCCAGCGGTGCGTGCCGATGGGCAGCACGCGCAGCAGGTATTCGGCAGCCACGATGCCCAGCAGCCAGCTGCGCAGCGTGCGGTTCAGCGTCGAGGCCACCAGCAGGCCGCCCGGCGCCACGGTGGCCGCCACCTGCGCGAGGAAGGCGGGCACGTCGTCCACGTGCTCCACCACCTCCAGCGCGAGCACCAGGTCGAAGCGCTCGCCCGGTCGCAGCGCGGCGGCCGGGTCGCCGTGGCGGTAATCGAGCCGCGCGGCGACGGCGGGGTCAGCCGCGGCGTGGCGGCGGGCCGCACCGATGTTGCCCGCCGAGGCGTCGATGCCGACGACCTGCGCCCCTTCGCGCGCCAGGGCCTCGCTCATCAGGCCCCCGCCACAGCCCACGTCCAGCACCCGCAGGCCGGCGAGCGACCGGCCGAAATGCCGCGCTGCCGCCTCACGCACCCAGCGGCCGCGCAGCGCCTGCGTGACGTGCAGCGGCCGCATCGGGCCGGTGGCGTCCCACCAGGTGGCGCTCCAGGCGTCGAAGCGGGCGATCTCGTCGGCGCGGGTGGTGGTGGCTTCAGACATGACGGCAGACCTTGACCGCGGCGGCCGACCCCGCGCCGACGACCCCGCACCACGCACGCATCAGCGCACCGGGCGGGCCCGCGTGGGCGGCCGCTTCATCGCGGTGGGCGACTTCATCGCGCCGGCAGCTGTCCAGCAACTCGCGCAGCGGCGCCCAGGCGGGTTCTGCGGCGAGCCGGTCGATCTGGTCCTGGTAGTGCCGGTCCACGAAGGTCTCGACGGCCGCGATGGTCGCGTAGACCGCCCGCGGGCCGACAAGCGCCGGCAGCGCGCCGGTGAGCCAGCCGGCCACGCGCCACAGCGGCAGCAGCCGGCTGCGGCCGGCCGCCGGCAGGCAGGTGTCGATGAGGCCCAGGTGGCGCTGCTCCGTGGCGAGGTGGCGCTGGGCGAAGGCGCGCACCGCCCGGTCGCGGCTGACGGCGAGCACGCCGCGGTAGATCCAGACGGCGCCCGTCTCGCCGGCCTGGTCACTGCGCAGGTCGCCCACCAGCCAGGCCGGCATGGCGGCCGGTGTCCAGACGGCACTCATCGGGCCGGGCGCCAGAGGCGGCGCACGCGCAGGAAGGCGGTGTAGGCCAGGTCCAGCAGGCGCACGAGGGGCGGCCGGTCGAGCACGCGGGCCAGTCGAGCCAGGCGTGGATGCTGGGGCAGGGCGGCCCACATCGCGAGGAAGGCGGCGGCACCCTGCACCAGCCGGCCGTCAGCCTGGCGCAGGTGCAGCCGGGCCAGGGCCTGGTCACGCGGGAGGTCATGGCCGAGGGCATCGGGCGCGCAGGCGCTGGCGTCCACCCAGCAGACGGCGTCCGCCCCCGCGCCACGCTGGTAGACGGCGATCTCGCGGCGGCAGACAGGGCAGGCGCCATCGAAGTAGACGGTGGGCTTGGCCAGGGGCTGGGGCGTGGACATGGCCGACATGGTGCCGCGAGCCGGGGAACCCTGCGCGGACGTCGGACATCCGGCCGGGGGCGCCGTCGACCCCGCCTTGCGCGCAGCCGCCTAGCCTTGCCGCGCCTCCAGCACGGTCAGCGTGCTGCGCAGCGAACGCAGCGCCTGCTCGATGCGCGTCTCGCCCGGGGCGGCCAGCAGGCGGGCTTCGCGGCTGGCGAGCACGTCCTCGCGCAGGCGCAGGCCCGCGCGCTCGAACTTCGGCTTGAACTCGGCGGCCCGGTCGCGCAGCAGCTCGCGGGTGGCTTGGTAGGCGTGTTCGGCCAGATGGCGGCGTTGGCGGTAGCTGAAGGTGTTGGCCATGAAGAGCTCGGCATCGCGCGGGTCGGGTTCGAACAGCACGATGTCGGTCTCGGGGTGGCTCAGTTCGTAGCCGCGCATGCCGAGTTCCAGTCGCGAATGGATGAGCGAGCGGAAGGTCTGCGACAGCACCAGCGGCAGGCCGCCGTCGACCAGCCGGTGAATGCGCGGCTGCGGCGCACGACCGAGGCGGTTGGCCAGCTTGCGGGCGCGGCGCGAGCGGGCGTCACGCGTCGACAGGCGGTTGCTGGCGTAGGGCACCAGCGGGTTCAGGCAGATGAGCAGGTCCAGGCCGCGGTCCAGCAGCACGGAGGCATGCAGTGTCTTTTTCAGCGCGCCGTCGACGAAGAAGCGCCCCTCGATCTCGACCGGCGGGAACAGCCCCGGCAGCGCGGCGCTGGCCTGCACCGCCTGCGAGATCGGGATGTGGTCCCAGCCCTGCGCGCCGAACGGGATGGCCTCGCCGCTGTCCAGGTCGGTGGCGACCAGGATGAGGCGGTGGCGCAGCTCGCGGAAGTCGTTGGTCCGGCCGGGCAGGGCGAACACCCGCTGCAGCGCCTCGCCGAAGCGCTCGCTGGACAGCAGGCCCGTGGGCAGCACGCGCCCCAGGCGCTCCACCGCGCCGAGCACGGAGCGGCCCTCGACGAGCACTTCGCGGGCCGCATCGCGCAACAGCGTCGGCAGCAGGCGCAGACGTTGGCCGAACTCCGCCCAGGCGGGTTGCAGCAGCTCGGCGGGGTCGAAGCGGTCGGGCGGCTCGGCCGTGTTCTCGATGAAGGCCGCGCAGAGTTCGCGCGGCGTCATGCCGTTGGCCAGCCCGGCGGCCATGAAGCCGCCGGCGCTGACGCCGATGTAGCCATCGCAGGCGGTGAAGTCCAGACCTTCGACGGCCTCCTCCAATGCACAAAGGGCGCCAACTTCGTAGATGGCGCCCAGTGGGCCTCCGCCTGCCAGGGCCAACCCGATGCGTGGTTGGCTCATGGTGCAGAAAGGTCAGTCAGGCGAGATCAGGCCTGGGCCGGGGTCTCGGTGGCCGGGGCGGCGGCAGGCACTGCCTTCTTGGTGGCCGGGGCCTTCTTGGCCGGCGCTGCCTTCTTCGCCGGGGTGGCAGCGGCCTTCTTGGCCGGCGCCGCCTTCTTGGCAACGGCCTTGACGGCAGCCTTCACCGGGGCAGCGGCCTTGACGACGGCCTTCTTGGCGGCCGGGGCCTTCTTGGCGACGGCCTTCTTCACGGCAGCTGCCTTCTTGACGACCGCCTTCTTGGCGGCCTTGGCCGGCGTGGCCTTCTTGAGGCCGGCCGACACGGCCAGGGCGTCGATGCGCTTGATCAGGCTCTCGACATCACCGGCCGACGGCACGCCCAGGCTCTTGAGGGCCTTGGCGACGCGCTGTTCGAAGATGGTTTCGAGCTTGTCCCAGTGCTGGCCGGCCTTGGAGCCGACATCACCGGCCATGCCGCTGACCTTGCTGGCGACGGCACTGAGCTTTTCTTCAGCGGCGGATTGGGTCTTCTTCTGCAATTTGAGTCCTTCCGAGACGAGGGCCTCGAAGACCTTGGAGCCTTCGCCCTGGGCCTTGGCGAAGGAGGCGAGACCGGCGGCCCAGATCTGCTGGGCACTGTCCTTGACGTTCTGGGCCACGGCGCCGTCGAGCAGGCCGGCGGGGAAGCCGGTGGCCGCGGCAGCCTTCTTCTTGTCAGCCATCTTCTGGAGCTTCTTGACCATGTGGAGTGTCCTTGCAGTTGAGCGAATTGCTGGCAGGACTGTAGCGGGCGCCTTTGTGAATCGGACGTCGATTCCTAGTGTGGGTCCTCTACGCTAGGCTTGCGCATTCACTGGGGAAAGTGCCCACCGGAGGCGCCGAGACCCTGGTGAAGAATCAACCCGACAAGCTCAACAAGCAGGAGACCCGCATGCCCTATTTCGTCACTGGCGCCACCGGATTCATCGGCAAGCGGCTCGTCAAGAAGCTGCTGGCCCGCCGGGGCAGCACGGTCTACTTCCTGATGCGCGAGGAAAGCGCCGGAAAGCTCCCCGACCTGCTGGCCTACTGGGGCGTCAGCAAGACGCGCGCGATCCCTGTCTACGGCGACCTCACGAGCAAGAAGCTCGGTGTGGCCTCCGACGTCATCAAGAGCCTGAAGGGCCAGATCGACCATGTCTACCACCTCGCCGCCGTGTACGACCTCGGCGCTGACGAGGAGTCGCAGGTGGCCGTGAACATCGAGGGGACGCGCAGCATGGTCGAGTTCGCGCAGGCGATCGACGCGGGTCATGTGCATCACGTGAGTTCCATCGCGGCGGCCGGCCTGTACGAAGGCGTGTTCCGCGAGGACATGTTCGACGAGGCCGAGAACCTCGACCACCCGTACTTCATGACCAAGCACGAGAGCGAGAAGATCGTGCGCAAGGAGTGCAAGCGGCCCTGGACGGTCTACCGCCCGGCGCTCGTCGTGGGCGACTCCACGACCGGCGAGATGGACAAGATCGACGGTCCGTACTACTTCTTCAAGCTGATCCAGCGCATGCGCCAGATCCTGCCGCCCTGGATGCCCAGCATCGGCCTGGAAGGCGGCCGCATCAACATCGTGCCGGTGGACTTCGTCGTCGACGCGCTCGACCACATCTCGCACAAGGTCAGCAAGGGCCAGGGCTGCTATCACCTGGTGGACCCGAAGGGCTACCGTGTCGGCGATGTGCTCGACATCTTCAGCAAGGCGGCCCATGCGCCGAAGATGAACCTCTTCATCAACGCCGCCTTGATGGGCTTCATCCCGAAGAGCGTCAAGAAGGGCCTGATGGCGCTGGCGCCGGTGCGCCGCATCCGCAATGCCGTCATGAAGGACCTCGGCCTGCCCGAGGACATGTTCACCTTCATCAACTACCCCACGCGCTTCGACTGCCGCGACACCGAGGCGGCGCTGAAGGGCTCGGGCATCGCCTGCCCCGACCTGAACGACTACGCCTGGCGCCTGTGGGACTACTGGGAGCGTCACCTGGACCCGGCGCTGTTCATCGACCGTTCGCTCAAGGGCGCGACCGGTGGCAAGGTCGTGCTGGTGACGGGCGGCTCCTCGGGCATCGGCCTGGCCGCAGCCATCAAGTTCGCGGAAGCCGGCGCCATCACGCTCATCTGCGCGCGTGACCCGGTCAAGCTCGACGAAGCCGTGGCCGAGATCAAGGAAAAGGCCGGCAAGCAGGCGCAGATCCATGCCTTCGCCTGCGACATCGCGGACGAGGCCGGCTGCGCGTCGCTCATCGAATGGTGCACGACGAACTTCGGCGGGGTGGACTTCCTCATCAACAACGCCGGCCGCTCCATCCGTCGCGCGATCGAGAGCAGCTACGACCGCTTCCACGACTTCGAGCGCACGATGCAGCTGAACTATTTCGGCTGCCTGCGCGTGACGATGGGCCTGCTGCCCGGCATGGTGGCCAAGCGGCGTGGCCACATCGTCAACATCAGCTCGATCGGCGTGCTGACGAACGCGCCGCGCTTCTCGGCCTACGTCGCCTCCAAGGCGGCGCTGGATGCCTGGACGCGCTGCGCCTCCAGCGAGTTCGCCGACACCGGCATCACCTTCACCACCATCAACATGCCGCTGGTGCGCACGCCCATGATCGCGCCCACCAAGATCTACAACAACGTGCCGACGCTGTCGCCTGAAGAGGCCGGCGACATGATCGCCGAGGCCTGCATCAACAAGCCGGTGCGCATCGCGACGCGTCTGGGCATTTCCGGTGAGTTGCTGCACGCCGCCGCACCGCGCATCGCGCAGATCGTCATGAACACGAGCTTCCGCATGTTCCCGGACAGCGACGCCGCCAAGGGCGACAAGGTCAAGGGCGGCGGGCTCTCGCCTGAAGCCATCGCGCTGCAGCAGATGATGCGCGGGATCCACTTTTGACCCCTCGCCCCGGGGCCAGCCGCGCTGGACGCGCGCTTGCCCGGTCGGTCCTGCAGACCGCGCTGCGGCCAGGGCCGCAGCCCTTCGGCAGGCACTGGCCGCCCACTGGGCGCCCTGTGTCCGGCCTCAGCCCCCGAGGGGACGGTGATGAACCGGGCCGTTTGCCCGGTGCCATCACCAGGCGGGCCGGCTTGGGGCGGCCCGGCGCTCGGCCCGATACTTCCGAGGTCTGCGGCCCGGCTTCGGTCGGGCTTTTTCATTCAAGGGGGCACCAGATGCTGAGAGGACAGCGCGTCGGCCTGCGCTATGTGACCGAAGAAGACCTGCCGTGGCTCAAGCGCACGGTGGGTGACCCGCAGGTGCGCGGGCCCTACCTGGGCTCGCGCATGATGACGCCGCATGCCGTGGACAAGCGCTGGCAGGACAACGGCTTCGCCAACGAGGATGCCGAGCGACTGCTGATCTGCCACCTGCTGGACGGCAGCGTCATCGGCGACGTGGTGCACTTCTCGGCGGCCCGCTACACGACGGCCCGCGAGATCGGCTGGACGCTGGCCGATGTGTCCATGCGCGGTCAGGGCCTGGCCACCGAGGCGGCGAGCCTGCTGGTGGACTACCTGTTCGACAACTGGCCGGTCAACCGGCTCTCCTGCGGCATGTCGGTGCACAACCATGCGTCGCGGCGCGTCGCCGAGAAGTGCGGCTTCAAGCACGAAGGCATCCAGCGCGGCATCGTCTTCGTGGCCGGTGAGTACGTGGACTGCCATTCGCTGAGCCTGCTGCGCAGCGACTGGCTGGCGATGAAGGGGAGGGCCGAATGAGCCGCACAGACCGCGAGTTCGACATCGTCGTGTTCGGTGCCACCGGCTTCACGGGCCGCCTGGTGGCCGAGTACCTGCACCTGAGCGGCGCGGACGGTGCGCGCTGGGCGATTGCCGGCCGCAGCCTGGACAAGCTGGGGCAGGTGCGCGACGAGCTCCATCTGCCGCCCGCCGTGGCGCTGCTCAAGGCGGACGCGGGTGACGCGGCGTCGCTGATGACTCTGGTCGCCCGGACGAAAGTGGTCATCACGACCGTCGGGCCCTACCAGTTGCATGGCGAACCGCTGGCCACCGCCTGCGCCGAGGCCGGCACCGACTATGTCGACCTCTGCGGCGAGCCGCTGTGGATGGCGCGCATGATCGACAAGCTCACGCCGCTGGCCCGCCAGAGCGGCGCGCGCATCGTGTTCTCCTGCGGTTTCGACTCCATCCCTTTCGACCTCGGCGTGGTCTACCTGCAGGCCGAGGCGCAGGCCCGCTTCGGCGCGCCGCTGCCGGAGGTGCGCGGCCGTGTGGCACGGCTCAAGGGCGCGGCGTCAGGCGGCACGCTGGCGAGCATGATGGAAACGATCGAGGCCATCCGCCGCGACGGGTCGCTCATCAAGGTCATGGTGAACCCCTTCTCGCTGACCGGCGGCTTCAAGGGGCCGAAGCAACCGAACGACCAGGGCGCCGATTTCGACGACTGGGCCGACGCCTGGACCGGCCCCTTCGTGATGGCCACCATCAACACCAAGAACGTCCACCGCAGCAACGCGCTGCGAGGCCATCCGTGGGGCGAGGGCTTCGTCTACAGCGAGAAGATGCTCACTGGCAAGCCGGGGCAGGGCGACAAGGGTCGCAAGAAGGCCTATGCGCTGGCACGCTTCACGAAGCTGCAGAACCTGGCGCTGGGCTTCACGCCGACACGGACGCTGCTGCGCCGCTTTGTGCTGACCCAGCCGGGCGACGGCCCGAACGCCGCGGCGCGGGAGGCCGGGCGCTACGAGGTGTGGTTCACCGGCAAGGCGGCCGGCGGGCGGCTGCTGCGCGCGGTGGTCAAGGGCGACAGGGACCCGGGTTATGGCTCGACCTGCAAGCTGATCAGCGAGGCGGCGCTGTGCCTGCTGCGGGATGTCGACGCCACGGCCACGCCGGGCGGTGTCTGGACGCCCGGCAGCGCGCTGGGTCTGGCGCTGGTGCGCCGCCTGCATGCGCGCGCCGGGCTGACGTTCGAGATCGCCGCGTGACGGCCTTGCGCTGGGCGATGGCCCAGCCGCGCATGCACTGGACGCTGTCCGGCAACCTCGCCGAAACGCTGGCAACGCTGGAAGCCGCGGCTGCGGCGGGCGCTGTGGCCTGCGTCTGCACCGAACTGGCCGTGACGGGCTTTCACCGCCAGTTGCCGGCGCTCGTCGACGCCGCCGCGCTGGCCGATGCCGAAGTGCAGTTGCGTGCGGCCTGTGCCCGGCTGGGCCTCGCGGCGGCCGTGGGGCTGCCCACGCTGCGGCCCGACGGTGCCGTGCTCAACAGCCATCTCTACATCAATGCCGACGGGTGCGAGGTCGGCCGTGTGCACAAGCGCGGTCTCACGCCGAGCGAGGCGACGTTCTTCACCCCGGGTGCCACGCGGGGCTGGACACGGCTGGCGGGGGCGTGGGTCACGTCGGTGCTGTGCCGGGAAATGCTCGACGGCGCAACGCTGGTGCCCGCACTGGCCGCGGCCGCCCCGGCGGGTGACGATCCGCGACTGATCCTGTGGCCGGGCTACATCGGCGCGTCGGACACGGCCGCAGCCGCAGACTGCGCAGCCTATGTGGCGGGCGCCCGCGATCTCGCCGTGGCGCTGGGCGCCTGGGTGCTGCAGAGCAACTGGCCGGCGGGGCTGAACGCGCCGGCGGCACGGGGGTTCGGCGGCAGCGTCGTCATCGATCCCACCGGGCGCGTGACTCATCGCCTGCCGATGGATGACGTGGCGCTGAGCGTCGTGGACGTCGGAAGCCGCGCAGGCCAGTGGCCTGCACCGGAGCCGGTCACGGCGTCTTCGTCACCCTGAACCAGTTCAGGTTCCAGCCGCCGTTGCGCACCGCGATGCCGAACTTGCGGCTGCCCGCGGGCAGCGTGACCGTGTGCGAGATCGTCGTCCAGTTCTGCCAGCCGCCGGTGGAGGGCACATTCAGCGCGCCATACACCACGCTGCCGCCAGCTTCCTCCAGCTGCAGGTTGCCGCCGCCGTTCAGGCTGGCCACGCGGTACTCGATCAGGTAGGTGCCGCCGGCGGGCAGGTTGATGGCGGGGAAGGACAGCCAGTCGCCGGCGTCCAGGTAGCCCACGTTCAGGCCGCCGCCGGTGTCGGTCGTGGGTTCGGTCTGTACGCCGGATTGCGCGTCAAAGTTCTCGGCCTGGATGGTGATGCCGCTGGGGGCGGGGTTGCCCGCAGGGCTGAAGTCGAGCCAGTTCACGTTGAAGCCGCCCGCCTGGGCCACGATGGCCACGGTTTGCGCGCCGGCAGGCAGGTTGACGGTGTGTTGCACGGTCGTCCAGCTTTGCCAGCCGCCAGTCGCGGGCACGTTCACGGTGCCGAACACGGCGCCGCCGCCGGCCCGCTCCAGCTGGATGACGCCGCCGCCCGGCACGCTGGCCACACGGTACTTCACGATGTAGCTGCCGGCCGTGGGCACGTTGATGTCGTAGGTCATCCAGTCGCCGGCATCGATGTAGCCGACGTTGCTGCCGCCGTCGATGTCGGTGGTGGGCTCGACCTGGATGCCGGCCATGTTGCAGTAGGCCTCGGCCTGCACGCGCGCCGGCAGCGTGGCGCGGCTGCAGCCCGGGGCAGGCGTCGGAGCACCCGCCCAGCCGCTGATGATCTGCTTGGCCAGCGTGCCCGAACGGGTCAGCTGCGCGGCGCTCCAGCCGCCCTGGGCCGAGGCGCCCGGGACCAGGGCCGAGGCGCCCTCGGACTTGTCGTTCAGGGCCCAGTTGGCATGGCTGATGCCGCGCGTCTTGAGGAAGTCCATCCAGGCGGCTGTCTCGGCCTCGGCCACGGCGCCATCACCGCTGGCGTTGACCGAGCCCCATTCGGTGACGAACAGCGGGATGCCGTTGTTCAGCGCCGTCTGGGCCTTGTCCCGCAGGCCCTGGCCGTGCGTGCCGGCGTAGAAGTGCAGCGTGTAGGCGATGTTGGTGCCGCGGATGGGGTCGCGCGACGCCGCGTCCACGTCCTGCGACCAGTTGGGCGTGCCGACGATGATGAGGTTGTCGGGGTCGATGGCGCGGATGGCGTTGATCACGGCCTGCGCGTAGGGCTTGATCGTGCCGCTCCAGGACACGTTCAACGGCTCGTTGTAGACCTCGTAGATGACGTGGTTGCTGCGACCGTAGGTGCGGGCCATCTCCTCGAAGAAGGCCACGGCCTGGGTGCGGTAGTCCTCGGCGTGGTGGCTGTGCCAGTCGATGATGACGTACAGGTCGTTCGCGATGGCGGCCTCCACCACGGCCTTGACGCGCGCCTTGTTGCCGGCCGGGTCCTGCAGGTAGCCGCCACCTTCGTCCACGCCCATGGCCACGCGCACGAGGCGAGACTTCCAGTCGTTCTTGAGCCAGGCCACGGCACTGGCGTTGTAGTACTTCTCGCCACCCCAGCCGGTGTTGCTCCAGAACAGGCTGTTGCCAGCGAAGCTGGCGGGCTGGCTGCCCGCCAGGATCTTGTTGCCGCTCACGGACAGGGGGCTCACGTCGGCCAGCGCGGTGCCGGCCTGGGCCAGCAGCAGGCCGCCCAACAGCGCGGCGATGGCCCGGCGGGCCTGGGTTGCAAGGGTCTGCATGGGGTGTCTCCTCGGGTCGTGGATCGCAGGCGGTTTGGCGGCCTGGGCCCGCGAGTAGAGCCGGCCGTCCGACCCATGTACAGCGCTGTCATTGTTGGTTGCATCTCGTCTCGGGCGGTGCAGAACGCCCGCCAGGCAGTGCCAGGCTTGCAGGAGCGTGCGATGAAAGCGCTGTCAATCGGAGCTTGCGCGTCGTGGCAGGGGGCGACGAGGGCAGGGCGCAGGTGTCGAGTGCTGCCGCACCGGTGCCTACCGGTCGGCGCGGCGGATCAAGGCGGCGTAGCAACCGCGGCGCGCGAAGTGGACGTGGATGCAGCGGACCCCGGGATCGCGGAACAGCCGCTCGATGAGCCCTTCGACGTCTTTCCCGTCCACGACGTCAGCGTCCACCATCAGGCCGGCGGCATCAAACGCCCGCAGTGACAGCAAGCGGCTGCGCAGCATCTGCGGCACGGTGTCAACAGCGTCGAAGGTGGTGCTGGCACCCTCGCGCACGAAGATCGCGTGGCGCGACCGGTAGGGGGTGTCTGCAGGCTGGTGCTCGTGGTTGATGAGCAGCACGGTTTCGTCGTCGCTCGTGTCGCGCAGCGAGATGCGGTCGGGGTTGCCGGCGCCGCGGTAGCGCAGGGCGCCGTGGCGGGCGAGTTCGGTGTCGCTCAGGCCGAAGAGGTGGGCGAAGGGCGCGGCGGGCAGGCCGGTGATGCGAAAGGCCATGGCGGGCTCCAGGAGGTGATGGCCGCGATTCTTCGCGGCTGCCTGGCGCCTGTCTGGCCGCTATCGGACCTGTCGTGTCAGTCGCGTCCCGCAGGCCGCTCGAAGCCGGCGTCGACCCAGCTTTCGGCGGCACTCTGGCTCAGGCGGAAGCTGGCGGGCACCTTGACCTGGGCGAGCAACTCGCCCGCGGCATCGTGCGCGCGCAGCCAGGCGTAGGGGTCGTCTTCTGCCGGCACGATCTCCAGCGAGATCTTCATCCAGTGGCCGTCACGGGCCACGTAGAGCGCCTTGTTGAGCTGCGCGTGCAACTGCTGCTCATGGCGGCGGATTACCTCGGACGCTGTCTTCACGAGTGTGTTGAAGGCATTGACGTCCAGCGGCTTGGGGTTCTTCTTGTCCCGCCCCATCGTCCAGGGGCCGACCAGCGCCGGCTCGCTCTCGCCGGCCTTGTACATCGCCACCGCCCAGCCCTCGTCGTCTTCGTTCTTGATGACCTGGGCGGTCCAGCCGTTGTCGCGCCACAGGCGCGCTTCAAAAATGGGGTCGGAGTCGATTTCAGACATGACAATGGCGGGCTTGAAAAGCCCGCCATTGTGTCCGGCGCCGCGAGCGTCAGCCGTTGGAGGGCTGTGCGGGCGCGGTCGGCGTCACGGCCGGCGCACGGGTCACGCGGGTCTTGCCGCCGGTGGTGACCAGCACGACCGGGTCGCCGCTGTTGAAGCTCTCGTGGCCTTTGGCCTGGATGATCGCGCGACGCTCGCCGTTGCGGAGCTGCACGATGATTTCGAGCGCATCTTCGCGGGTGGCCGAGCGCTCGATGGCATTGCCGATGACGGCGCCGGCGACGGCACCCAGCACGCCGACCACCTGGCCTTCGCGGCGGCCACCCACCGTGCTGCCGGCGATGGCGCCGGTCACACCACCGGCGACGCCGCCGACGCCACTCTGGGAGCCGTCAACGGTCACGGGGCGTGAGGAAAGCACCGTGGCATCCTGGACTTGCGACAGGCGTTGTGCATCACCGCGCTGGACCACGTCGGGGCTGGTGGTCGAGCAGGCGGACAGCAGCACGGCGGCGACCAGGGTGAGGGAAGTCATGAGCTTGGACATTCGAATCTCCTACGGGCAAAGCAGGTGCCCAACGCGTCGAATTGTCCGCCGGTTGACGGCTCAGTGCGATCCGCTACAACTCTTTACGCCGAACGTGTCAACCGTGTAAACGCGAGCTGCGCGGCACGCTGGCGAGCAGGAACTCCATCTGGTCGGCCAATATGCGGCGGCCACGCAGGATCATGTCCTCATGCAGGCTCGGCACGTACGGCAGGTAAAGCAGGCTCATGTGCGCCTCTTCCGGCAGCCGGTTGCCCTTGCGGCCGTTGCAGGACTTGCAGGCGGTGATGCAGTTCATCCAGCTGTCGGCGCCGCCGCGTGACGTGGGCTGGATGTGCTCGCGGGTGAGGTCTTCCGGCAGGTAGCGGTGGCCGCAGTAGGCGCAGACGAAGCGGTCTCGCACGAACAGCTTGCCGTTGGTCAGCGCCGGGGCCTGGCGCCAGGCGCGGCTGGGCACGGCGCCGCGCACGGCAATGATGGGGTGAACTTCGATGCGCGACTGCCGACCTGTGACGCGCTGCAGGCCGCCGCGCAGCACTTGGCAAGGGTCACCGAGGGTCCAGGCCACGCCGTCGCTGGCGTAGATCACCGCCGCTTCGCGCGTCGTGATCCAGGCTTGAGGCCTGCCGGAAACATCGAGTTGGAGCACATCCACCGGGAAACACCTCCTCCCGGAAGCCTAGCGAGAACTGGGCCAGGGCTCAAGCGCGGGGGTATGACAGGCAGCGAACATCGGGTCATCCCTAGGTGCGCGGCAGTTTTAGGCACATCACCCTAGGATTTACTCGGGCTGTGCTGGCGCGGGCGCGGGAGCGACCTGCAAAATAGAACGATCGTTCGTTTTATTCCTGCCTGCCTGTCCGTGAGCACGCTGCCCGTTACCGCCAAGAAAGCCGCCCCGCTGCGCGTCGCCAAGCCGGCACGCGTGGCGCGCTCGCTGCAAAAGGGCCAGCAGACCCGCGCAGCCATCCTCGAAGCTGCGCTGGGCCTGGCGTCGCACATGGGCCTGGAAGGGCTGTCGATCGGTGCGCTCGCCGACGTGACGGGCATGAGCAAGTCCGGCGTCTTCGCCCACTTCGGCTCCCGCGAGGAACTGCAGATTGCCGTGGTGACCGAGTACCACGCCAAGTTCGAGGAAGAGGTCTTCTTCACCGCCATCCGCGAGCCGCGTGGCCTGCCGCGTCTGCGGGCCATGTTCGAACGCTGGGTGCGTCGCGTGTCGGTGGAAGTCGACTCCGGCTGCATCTACATCAGTGGCGCGGTTGAGTTCGATGACCGGCCCGGCCCGGTGCGAGATGCGCTCGTCGGCATGGTGAAGGCTTGGCACGCAGCGCTGCACAAGGCAATCGTGCTGTCGGTGCAGGCCGGCCATCTGCGCGCCGATGCCGACGTCGACCAGATCGTCTTCGAGCTGCACGGCCTGATCCTGTCTTTGCACCACGACGCGCGCTTCATGCGCATCCCCGGCGCCTTGTCACGGGCCGGCAATGGTTTCGAGCGAACGATCCAGTTCTATGCCACACCGCTGGGCCTGGAGGTCGACCGCCTCCACCCGGTCCCGAAGAACGGCGCCCCACGGCGCTGACCGATTCATCACCCCCCACCGTAGTCCCAGGAGTCACTGATGCCCCAGTACACCCCGCCCATGCGTGACATGCAGTTCGTCATGCACGAGCTGCTGAACGTCGTCGAAGAACTGAAGATGCTGCCCGGCCACGAGGACATCGATGCCGACACGATCAATGCGGTGCTCGAGGAAGGCGGCAAGTTCGCTGCCGAAGTGCTCGCCCCGATCAACCTGAGTGGCGACGCCGAAGGCTGCACGCTCGACAAGGCCACGCACGAGGTCAAGGCGCCCAAGGGTTTCAAGGAAGCCTACAAGCAGTACGTCGAAGGTGGCTGGCCGGCACTCTCCTGCGACCCCGAGTACGGCGGCCAGGGCCTGCCGCACACGGTCAACCAGTTCTTCTACGAGATGCTGAACTCGGCCAACCAGGCCTGGACGATGTACCCTGGCCTGAGCCACGGCGCCTACGAGGCCCTGCATGCTCACGGCACGCCCGAGCAGAAGGCGCTGTACCTGCCCAAGCTGACCAGCGGCGAGTGGACCGGCACGATGTGCCTGACCGAGCCGCACTGCGGCACCGACCTGGGCCTGCTGCGCACCAAGGCCGAGCCGCAGCCTGACGGCACGTACAAGCTGACCGGCGCCAAGATCTTCATCTCGGCCGGCGAGCATGACCTGGCGGACAACATCGTCCACCTCGTGCTGGCCCGCCTGCCGGACGCGCCCGCGGGCTCCAAGGGCATCTCGCTCTTCATCGTGCCCAAGTTCAACGTCAACGCCGACGGCAGCCTCGGCAGCCGCAATCCGATCTTCTGCGCGGGCCTCGAGCACAAGATGGGCATCCACGGCAACGCCACGGCGCAGATCGTGCTCGAAGGCGCGGTCGGCACGATGGTCGGCGAGCCCAACAAGGGCCTGGCCGCGATGTTCGTCATGATGAACGCCGCCCGCCTGGGTGTGGGCAACCAGTCCCTGGGCCTGACCGAAGTGGCCTACCAGAACGCCGTCGCCTACGCCAAGGACCGCGTGCAGATGCGCGCGCTCTCCGGCCCCAAGGCCCCGGACAAGCCGGCCGACCCGATCATCGTGCACCCCGACGTGCGCAAGATGCTGCTGACCGCCCGCGCCTTCGCCGAAGGCGGCCGCATGCTGCAGGGCTACACGGTGCTTCAGCTCGACAAGGCGCTCAAGAGCGACGACGAGGATGAGCGCAAGGAAGCGGACGCCGAAGTTGCGCTGCTGACGCCCATCATCAAGGCCTTCATCACCGACAACGGCTGGCTGGCCACGTCGCACTGCCTGCAGGTCTATGGCGGCCACGGCTTCATCCACGAGTGGGGCATGGAGCAGTTCGTGCGCGACGCGCGCATCAACATGATCTATGAAGGCACCAACACCATCCAGTCGCT
>RXJW01000017.1 GCA_003963005.1 Burkholderiales bacterium | reverse complement strand
TCGACGAATTCGATGGCACCTCCGACATCATCCTGCGCCCCCTGGAGGGCGTGCTGGGCGGCATGACCGGCTTCGCCGGCTCGGCGCTGATGGGCGACGGCAGCGTGCTGATGATCCTGAATCCCAAGGAGCTGCTCTGATGGGCATCCGTTACCTCAAGACCTATGCCGCGCTCGAGGGCCACCTCGGTGCCGAAGAGACCGAGGCGCTGCTCGCCTGGCTGCGCAGCCAGTCCCGCCCACAGGTCCATCTCGGCCACTGCGCAACCCTGCACACCGCGCTGCTGCAGACGCTGCTGGCGCTGCGCCCCCGCATCAAGGCGGGTCCGAAGGATGCCTGGCTCTGCCAGGCCCTCGGCCTGCCGGCCCCTTCCTCCAGGACCCCGTCATGAACAAGACCATCCTCATCGTCGACGACTCGGCCACCATGCTGATGAGCCTGCGCAACTCCCTGACCATCGGTGGCATGAGCGTCGAGACGGCCGCTGACGGCAGCTCGGCACTGGACAAGCTCAAGGCCGGCCTGAAGCCCGCGCTGATCATCACCGACATCAACATGCCCAAGCTCGACGGGCTCGGGCTCATCCGCGAAGCGCGCAAGCTGCTGCGCTTCACCCCCATCCTGGCACTGACCACCGAAAGCCAGCAGGCCAAGCGAGACGAGGCCAAGCGCGAGGGCGCCACGGGCTGGCTCGTCAAGCCGGTCGGCGGCAACGAGCTGCTGCAGGTCATCCGCCAGATCATCCCCGGCCTGTGAGGAGGGCCCGCCATGCGCGACGATGAAGACTCCCGACCGGCCGGCCTGCACGGCTGGCTCAAGGCCCACGCCGCCGCGGCCGTGGCGGCCGGCGCCTGCGTGGCCGGTGCAGCCTTCGCCTGGCAAGGTGCCCAGGCCTGTGGCGGCATGACCGTGCCCCTGGTGTGGGCGGCGGGTGGCGGTATCGCTGGCTGGCTGCTGCGCCGCAGCCAGGAGCCGCGCCATGCCAACCCGCGGGGTCAGCACGCCGAGGCCGGCAGCGTGGTCGCGCAGGACATCTCCACCCTCCAACAGGCGTTTGCCGTGCTGGGCCAGCAAGTCAACGCGACGATCCAGACCTCCGAGACCGCCGTCATGGCGATGGGAGAGCGCCTGGCCCACGTGCATGGCCGCAGCACCGGGCTGCGCCAGCAGGTCGTGGACGCCGTCGCGCGGTCGGAAGCGCTGTCGGCCGCCTCGCTGCAGCAGTCCACCGAACATGCTGCCGCGGTGGCCGACCTCGCCAGCCACCAGACGCTGTTCGAGCAGACGCGACTGGACTTCCTGTCCCGCGTGCGCAATTCCGCCGACCAGGTGCGTCACCTGCTGCCGCTGGCCGAGCTGATCAGCGACATCGCCCGGCAGACGAACATGCTGGCCATCAATGCCGCCATCGAGGCCGCGCGGGCGGGCAATGAGGGCTCCGGCTTCAAGGTCGTGGCAGCCGAGGTGCGCCGCCTGTCCAACCAGACCGCGGATGCGGCACGCCAGGTGACCGACGGCATCCAGCAGGCCGCGCAGGCCATCGAACGCGAAGCCAGCCAGCTGGCGGCCGAAGTCAGCGGCAACCCGGCAGCCCAGCTCGACGAGATCGCCCGCCACATCCAGGGCATGAGCCAGACCCTGGGTGAGGTGGTGCCCTACCTCGGCCAGCTCTCTGCCGACATGGATCTCGGCATTGCCGACGTGTCATCGGACATCGTCGACATCCTGGGCCACATGCAGTTCCAGGACATCAACCGCCAGTTGCTTGAACAGATCAACAGCGCCCTCGCCAGCCTGTCCAGCCACTTCTCGCAGCTCTACCAGCTCATCGATGGTCAGGCGCCGCCACCGCCGGTGATGCTGGAAGAACTGCTGCAGCGCTGGACGCAGGACTATGTCATGCATGCACAACGGGTCGCCCACGTGATGGCGACCAGTGCGCCCCCGGGCGAGCTCGTGCCGCTGCACGGCGACGCCGCGGCGCCGGCACCCGTGACCCTGGCGGTGGCCAACGGCCCGCGCATCGAGTTGTTCTGACGGAGGCCGCGATGCACGCCCTGCCACTGACCGGTCTGGTGCTCAGCGGCGGCGGTGCCCGTGCGGCCTATCAGGTCGGTGTGTTGCGCGCGATCGCGCGCATCCGGCGCGAGCTGCTCGGCGACTCACCCGGCACGTGCAACCCCTTCGGCGTGATCTCCGGCACCTCGGCCGGCGCGATCAACGGCGCGGCGCTGGCCTGCCATGCGGATGATTTCGACACCGGCGTGGAACGACTCACCGCCACATGGTCGGCGTTTCATGCCGCCCAGGTCTACCGCTGCGACACGCTGGGCCTGCTCACCAACGGGCTGCGCTGGATGGGCGTGATGTCGCTGGGCTGGGCCATGCGGCGCCTGCGGCCTCGATCCCTGCTGGACAACTCGCCGCTGGGCGCCCTGCTCCGGCAGCTCGTGCCCATGCACCGCCTGCCGACGCTGCTGGCACGGCGCCACCTGCACGCGCTGGCCATCAGCGCATCGAGCTACTCGACGGGCCAGCACGTCACCTTCTACCAAAGCGCCGCCCCCATCCCGCCGTGGATCCGCACGCAGCGCATGGCCGCCCGGACGACGCTCGTCCACGAGCATCTGATGGCGTCTTCGGCCATTCCCTTCATCTTTCCGGCCACGCGACTGCACCATGAGGGCCGGGGCGGCTGGTACGGCGACGGGTCCATGCGCCAGGCGTCACCGCTCTCGCCCGCCATCCACCTGGGCGCGAGGCGCCTCGTGATCATCGGTGCAGGCCGGATGCACCAGCCCGCGGATGCGCCGCTGGACGATGCGCGCTACCCGAGCCTCGCCCAGGTGGCCGGCCATGCCATGTCCAGCATCTTTCTGGATGCCCTGGCGGCGGACATCGAGCGCATGCAGCGCATCAACAGCACGCTGGGCATGCTCACACCAGAGCAGCGGGCAGGCCACCCGCTGGCACCGATCGAGGCGGTCATCATCGCGCCGAGCGAACGGCTGGACGACATGGCCGCACGCCACATCCACCGCCTGCCACGCTCGGTGCAACGCCTGCTGCGCTCCACGGGTGTGCGCGACGGGCGGCGCGAGGGCGCCGCGCTGGCGAGCTATCTGCTGTTCGAGAGTGCATTCACGCAAGAGCTGCTGGCACTGGGCGAGCAGGACGGCATGGCTCAACGCGACGCGCTCGCGTCCTTCCTTCAACCCAGCGAATTTGCCCTCGCGCTGGCCCAGCGCCGTCAAGGGAGCCTGCCGGCCTGAGGCTGCCGGCCAGCCATCAGCCGATGTGCCAGCCCCAGGCCGGCAGGGTCAACCCACCTACGGCCTGCGGTACCGCGGACAGGTTGACCGCCACGCTCAAGGCATCGGTGCCGAGCCGCCGTTCGAAGGCCACGACGTCGGCGGGCGCGGGCAACGGCGTCAGCCCACCCCCGTGATCCCCGGCGGCCAGCGCGGGATGGCGGTGTTTGAGCGCCACCAGCCCCGCGTAGAAGTCGCTCAAATCGGCAACATGCCAGTCGATGGCATCCTTCTCGAAGAAAGCCAACCGCTTGTCGAGCCCGGCTTCCTGGCCGTTGTAGATGAGCGGCATGCCGGGCAGCGTGAACGTGAGCACCGCCAAGGCCTGGCGGGCGTCGCCGTACAGCTCGGCATCCGTCCCGTGCCACGAGTTGAAGTCGTGGTTGCTCGTGAAGCGCATGCGGTAGGCCTGGGCAGGGTACTTGCCGGGCTGGCGTGCGAGCCAGTCCTTGAGCAGCGGCGCACCGGCGTCGCCCTTGCCGATCTTCTTGAAGACATCGTCGGGCAGGCTCCAGTCATAGGTCATGTCGAAGGCACCGCTCGTGTGCAGCTCGACGGCATCGGACTCGGCCAGCATGAACAGGGGCTTGATCGTTTCGAGCTCCCGCCGCGCTCGCACCCAAAAGTCGGTCGGCACGAGGCTGGCCACGTCGCAGCGGAACCCATCCAGGCCCACCTCGCGGACCCAGAAGGCCATCGCGTCGATCATGGCAACACGCAGCCCTTCGCTGCGGTAGTCCAGCGCAACGACGTCGTCCCAGTGCTCCTCGGTCGGCTGGCCCGCGTTGAAGGTCACCGCATAGATCTCGCCCTGGGCATCGAGCTTGTACCAATCCTTGTGCGCCTGGGTCCAGCCATGATCCCAGGCGGTGTGATTGGCCACCCAGTCGAGGATGACCTTGAACCCCAGCTTCTGCGCGGCGGCCACCAGCGCCTTGGCGTCCGCCATCGACCCGAACTCCGGGTTCACCCCGGTGTAGTCGCTGATCGAGTAGTAGCTGCCCAGCGTGCCCTTGCGGTTGAGCGTGCCGATGGGCTGCAGCGGCATCAGCCACAGGATGTCGACACCGAGCTGCTTCAGGCGCGGCAGGTCGGCCTGCACGGCAGCCAGCGTGCCGGCCTGCGAGTACTGGCGAACGTTGATCTGATAGATGACGGCCTGGCGGGACCAGGCGGCATGCGGGCGAGGAAGGGTGAGGTCAACAGCAGTCATGGCGGGCAGCGCGGACAACAAACGAGCGAGAGGCGGTCGGGCGATGTTCAGGCCAGGTTCGTGGCCAGGAACCGGGCCACTCGGTTCCAGAATTCGACCTGGGTCGCAGGGTCGCGCCAGCCGTGCCCTTCCTTGGCGTAGGTCACCCATTCGACCCGGTCGTTGCCAGCGGCCTCCAGCGCGCGCTTCATCGCCTTGCCGTGCTCCAGCGGCACGCGTTGGTCCTTCTCGCCATAGGCCAGCAGGACCGGCTGCTTGATGCGTCCCGCGACGTGGATGGGGGAGTTCGCCTTGAGCTCGGCGGCATCCTTCACGCGGTCACCGATCAGCGTCGGCATGCCATGCAGCTTGTAGTCATCGCTGCTGTCGCTCCAGTGCGCACCGTAGAGCAGGTCCAGGTCGGTGACGCCCACCCAGGCCACGCCGCAACGGAACAGTGCGGCGTCCCGTGCCAGACCCATCAGCGTGGCGTAACCGCCATAGCTGGCGCCCATGATGGCGATGCGCTTTGGATCGACGAGGCCGCTGTCCACGGCCCATTGGGTGGCATCGGCAACATCGTCCTGCATCGTCCGCCCCCATTGGCGCCAGCTCGCACGCACATGGCCGGCGCCAAACCCCTCCGTGCCTCGGAACTGCGGTTGCAGCACGACATAGCCCAGGGCATTGAGGAATTGAACCTCGGCATCCCAGTGCCAGCTCGTGTTCTTGACCCACGGGCCGCCGTGGACCAGCACGACGGCCGGCGGCTTCGTGGCGGGTGCAGACCCGGGCGCGCGAGGCACGCTGACCCAGGTCGGCAGGATCCGCCCGTCGCGGGCCTTCAGCCACTTGAGGTCTGTGGGTGTCTGCTGCTTGGGGTCGACATCCGGCCGTTCGCTGCCCAGCCGTGTGAACTTGCGCGTCGCCCGGTTGAACAACAGGAAGAGCGTCGGCTGGACGTCCGACGAGGCTTCGACCAGCACCCACGGCTCGTCACCGGTACCCGGCACGCTGAGTCGGTTGACCGTCTGCGGCAACACCTTGTCGATCTGCTGCTGCAGCGCCTGCATGTCGGGGTCCAGCCATTGGGTGACCTCCGCGTCGATGGTGAAGCGCAGGCCGAGCACACGTCCTGCGCGCGCCAACACCTGCGCATCGACATCGAACTGCGGCGAGGACGCGAGCGCTTGCGCCGAGAACTCGCCCGTGGCCGGATCGATGGTCCACATCGACAAGCGGTCGCTGCCGCGGCGCGCAGCGACGTAGAGCCTGCCGTCGCCGGCCACATGCCGCACCCGCAGGTTGCCATCGTCCGTGAACACGTTGAACTCTCGCAGCACTTTCCATTCGGCACTGACCGGATCTTTCCAGCGCAGGCTGCCCTTCTCCTGCTGACGCGTCATGACGACGCGCAGTTGTCCGGCTTCATCGGCCCCCCAAGCGACGCTGTGCAACGGCGCCTCCACCTCCTCCTCGATGGCTGTCAGCGTGTTCAAGCGCAACAGCTTGACGTAGCCGAACGTCTTGTTGCTGTAGGCCTCGGGGCGCACGACGAGGACGCTGTCGCCACGCTGCTGCGTGCTCGCATTGAGCAGGAAGGTGTTCCAGGGCTGGATGCGACGTGAATCGCTGCCGTCTCGAACCCAGGCGCGCTGGCGCTCGACCAGTTGCTTGAACCGCTTGCCATCATGGTCCACCGCGAAGAGGCCGGGGGCGGCGTCCTGATCCGCATCCGCCTCCGTGCTGTTGGCAAGGTCGAACACCAGCCGGTCGTTGTTGACCCAGGCCACCTGGTTCACGTCATCCCGCTCGGCGGCGAAGATGACCTGCGGCTGCAAGGTGTCGAGCGGCAGCACCGACAGCATGACGCGCCCCTCCTTGCCGACGCTGCGCAGGGCGAGCCGCTTGCCGTCCGGTGACAGCACGGCACCCGCCGTCTGACGCCGGGCAAAGAAGCGGGCAGCGTCAACGGGCAGCCGCGCTTGCGCCCAAGCGGACGAAGCCGCCAAGGCGGCGAGCGAGCTGGCCAGAACATCTCGACGGCGCCACGCAGGCACCGATCGGCAGTCAACAAAGGTCATGGAATCCCTGGATGAAAAGTGCGGCGCACGGATTCTGTCGTCGTGCGGCCCAAAAACGAAAAACCCCTGCGGGCTGCAACACCGGCAGGGGTTCGAGGCGGACGTTGATCAGAACTTGTAGTTCGCGCCCAGCAGGTAAGTACGACCCCACTTGACGTACTCCAGCGGCCGATCCTTGGTGCCAGCGTAGGTCTGGTAGGCGGCATTGGTCAGGTTGTTGACCTGGAACAGCAGGCTCAGGCCCTTCAGCGAACCGTCGTTGAAGTTGTAGCCGACCTGCAGGTCGGTGATGTTCTCACCCACCACATAGCGCAGCGTGCGGGCGCCGTTGAAGTTGCCGATCTCACCGATGAAGTCGGAACGGCGGCGCTGGCTGATGCGGGTCTCGAAACCATCGGCCTCGTAGTAGGCCGTCAGGTTGTAGACCTGCTTGGACAGGCCCGGCAGCGTGATGTCACCACTGCCGACGCTGGAGGCACTCTCCGGATCCTTGATCTTGATGCCGCTGTGCGTGAAGCTGGCGCTGGCCTGGACGCCGAAGCCCTTGAGCGACGACGACACGAAGGACAGCGGCAGCGACGCCGACAGCTCGACACCCGACAGGCTGCCACCCTTGCCGTTGAACGGCGCGGTGAAGGTGCCGGTGCTCAGCACGGGCGGGCACTGCTGGTTGGGGCCGGCCGGCGTCGTGCAGGTCTTGGGCGGCACGTAGCTCTTGGTGAAGTTGCTCAGGTCGTAGCCGTCCTGGGTCTGCGTGTAGATGTAGCTCTTCAGGTCCTTGTAGAACGCGGCAGCCGCCAGGTAGGCCTTGGTGCCGAAGTACTTCTCGTAGGACACGTCGAAGGCATTGGCGATCCACGGGTCGGCCTTCGGGTTGCCGCCGCTCGCGCCCGGCTTGCCGGTCGCGGTGTCGACGCCGAACTCGACGCCCGAACGCAGCTGGTCGACGCGAGGACGTGCCATCTGGCGCGCGGCGGCCAGGCGCAGGGTCTGGTCATCGGCCAGCGAGAACACGAGGTTGGCACTCGGCAGCACGTCGGTGCGCACCTTGCCAGCCGTGTTCGGCTTGACGTTGCTGCCGGCAGGCGCGTTGCTGTCCCAGTAGTTGGACGTGGACGACTGGTCGACGCGGATCACCTGCAGGCCGACATTGCCGCGCACCGGCAGACCGCCGAGTTCGCTGTCGATGTTGCCCTTGACGAAGCCGGTGGAGGTCTTCTCGTAGACGTTCCAGGCCTTCGGGATCAGGTAGGGTGCGCTGGTCTCGCTCGGGTTGAAGGTCATGTAACGGGCCACAGCGGCGGGCACGTTCCACGCGGGCACGCTGCCCAGACCGGCAAAGCCCAGGTCCACCGGCGAGTACTGCAGATCGCTGGCGATGGCGGTATCGCCCTGGGCGCCCACGTTGATGTTGCCTTCAGGCTGGCGCTTCTTCTTGGAGCGGTCGGCGTAGTTGAAGCCGACGTCGACGTCCTGGAAGAAGCCCTTGAAGCCCTCGGGCAGCGGGAAGTTGCCCGACAGCTTGAGGGACTTCAGTTCATCGACCACGCTCGGCGTCTTGCCATAGCCGGAACCGTAGATGGTGCCTCGCAGGAACAGCTTGGTCGGATCCGCGTAGCTCCGCGTGGGCGTCAGCGTCGGGAAGCCCCCGGTCGCGAAGTCGAGCTTCAGCGTGTCCAGCGGCGCCGTCGAGCCGGAGGGGAGGAGCTGCGAGTTGTTCTCGAGGTTGATTTCCTTGCGGTCCGCCTTCGAGTAGCTCACGTCCGCGGCCAGCGTCGAGCCGCCGGCGAGCTTCAACTTGTTGTTCCAGCCGAAGGCGTCGATGGTGTCCTTGCGGTCGTTGTACATGCCGCGCACCAGCGGGTACAGGCCACTGACCGTGCCGCCCACGAAGGTGTTGTTGCCGTTGACCACCGGCGAGGTCACGTTCAGCCCCGGCGAGTAGCCACCGTTGTAGCCGCTCAGGTTGACTTCGAACTGGTTGGCGGTGTCCTGCTGCTTGGCCTTGGTGTGGTAGTAATCCACGACGCTGGTGAAGTCCTTGTTCGGGCGGAACTCGGCCGTCGCCAGGAAGGCATCGCGCTTGTTGACGCCGGTGCGGCGCAGTGCCTTGATGCCGTCCGAATAGAAGGTGCCGGCGGCAACGCCCGGACGCCAGCCATTGCCGACGGCCTGCCAGGGCTCGTACAGGCCGACCTGCTGCTCCTGGATCGGCGTTTCCTGGTGCGCAAAACCCAGCACCAGACCGACCGTGCGGTCAGCGAACTGGTCGATGTAGCTGGCGCTGACGCGGTTGCCCGTGCCCTTGGCACCGGCGGCGGCGCCCAGCGAGTTCTTCTGGCCGCGCACATTCACGGCCAGCACGCGGGTGCCGAAATTGAGCGGACGCACGGTCTGCATGTCGATCGTGCCGGACAGACCCTGGCCGATGAGGCCGCCGTCCGGGGTCTTGTAGACGCTCACGCTGGCCAGCAGTTCGGACGGGTATTGGTCGAACTCGACGGAACGGTTGTCGCCGGTGCTGACGATTTCGCGACCGTTCAGCAGGGAGGTGGCGAAGTCAGGCGACAGGCCGCGCACGCTGATGACCTGCGCACGACCGGCCACGCGCTGGGCCGACAGGCCGGGCAGGCGGCCGAGGGATTCGGCGATCGAGATGTCAGGCAGCTTGCCGATGTCTTCCGCGGACACCGACTCGACGATGCTGTCCGAGTTCTTCTTGACCGAGATCGATGCCTCGATGCCTCGGCGGATGCCGGTGACGGTCACCGTTTCCAGTTGCTGGGTCTGCTGCTGCGCCGAGGCGGCGGCGGCGATGACCATCAGCGTGCAGCCAACGGCCACCGGGCTGATCCGATACGACTTGGCGGCCGGCTGGCTGCGCTTGTCCTTGCTCATGCTCATGGATGTCTCCTCTGTTCGTGAAAGCGGCTGGCCCTCGTTGCACGCCGCCCCCGGCGCACATGTTTGGGGCGAGAACCCAACGTCTCGAACGAGTTTGTATCAAAACTAGATTTCGTCCCGCACCTGCGTAAACCCTAGACGTTGCAGGCAAACCACCCGATTTCGGGCTGATTCCAAGGGTTAACCTGTAGACATTTGCGCAACATCACGCCGTCAACTTCCACAAGCCTGGCGACTGAAACCCTGTTTTGTAGCTCAACTACATGCCTCCCTAAGGGTTAACAACAGGATGAACAGCAAGCCGCAGGCTGCAGGCGCCCGTCCAGCCGCTGACGCCAGGCCTGACCCGCCCGCGGCGCAGCACCGCGGTCCCCACTCGAACGACGGCGGCGCGCAATGCCGCACCGACCCGGGTGCGCACGCACGAGAGCAAAGATGGGATCGCGACACCCTCCCGGGTGCCGCGCCTCAGGCGTCGGCCTGCTCGAGAGCCAGCGCGGCTCCGGACAAGGCGGCGAGCGTGTCGGTGATGAGCGCGGTGGGGATGGCCGCCAGCATCGGCTGGAACCGGCCCTTGGCCTCGAAGCGCGCGCGGAAATCGGACGCGAAGAATCGATCACCCAGGCGCGGCACGATGCCGCCGCCAATGAACACACCGCCCCGCGATCCCAGCGTCAGCGCCACGCTGCCGGCAAAGCCGCCGAGCATCGCGCAGAAGACATCCAGCGTGCGCGAACAGGCAGCCGAGTCACGCGCCAGGCCCCGGGCGACGATCTGCTCGGTCGGCAGCGCACTCACGTCTTCGCCCTGCCCCAGCACGGCCGCCACCGACCGGCACAGCACCGGCAGGCCGATGCCGGACAGGAAGCGCTCGGCCGACACATGCGGGAACTCGCGCCGCGCCTGGCTCAGCACGGCACTTTCGAAGTCGTCCGCCGGCGCGAGCGTCGCATGCCCGCCCTCGCCCGGCAGCGCAAGCCACAGGCCCGGCGCCCGCACCACACCGCCGACGCCAAGCCCGGTGCCCGGCCCGATGACGGCCATCACGGTGCCGACCGCGACATCGCGCGTCGACGGCGGCGGCGCCCCCCAGGGTCGGAGCTGGTCCGCGCGCAGGCGCGGCAAGGACAGCGCCTGCGCCTCGAAATCGTTCAGGCAGAGCAGGGTCTGCAGGCCGAGCGCCTGCTGCGTGGCGGCACGGGAGAAGCTCCACGCACCGTTGGTCAGGTCGATCTGGTCACCGTGCAGGGCCGTCGCCAGGGCGAACGCCGCACTCCGAGGCCGCGCCGCGCCCGCGGGGCGACCCGCCAGGTAGGCCTCAACCGCGGCAGCCGGGCCGGCATGTCCGGCCACCGACAAGACCCGGACGTCTTCGACAGGCGCGCCCGGGGCGGCCACGGTGCCAAACCGGGCGTTGGTACCGCCGACATCGGCCACCAGCCAGGGATACGCGGCCGTCACGCCTCCACCTCCGACGTCAGAAAGGCAATGCGGCAACGATTCAGGAAACTGGATGGGGCAAACACGTCGGAAAAATCTTCAATTTTCGGGCGCGCGGACGGTAGCAAAACTACATGAAATCAGCAATACAAGTTCACCCCATGTTTGGAAAAACCGCATCGAAAACGCTTTCCGCCCCCGGAAACCCAGCGCTCTCCCTGGGGAAACTCGATTGCCGCGCCCCTGTAGTGAAGCTACAAGCTTGGTGGCGCGAACCCCCTCGCCGACCGTTCCGGAACGCCTTGCACGGCTGCCGATAATCATCGTTTTTCTCGTCACTTCGCCTGCCCATGCCGCGTTTCGACAGCCCCCGCCTGCTTGCCGATATTGGCGGCACCTATGCCCGATTCACGCTGGAAACCGGGCCGGGTGAGTTCACCCAGATGGCGTCGCTGCGCTGTGCCGACCATGCCGACTTTCATGCGGCGGTCCGGGCCTATCTGGAAGGGTTGAGCTGGGCCGACGGCGGACCGCAGCAGATCGCCCATGCCGCCATCGCCATCGCCAATCCGGTCGAGGGCGACCGGGTGCGCATGACGAACTACCACTGGCAGTTCTCCATCGACGAGATGCGCCAGCGCCTCGCCCTGGACACCCTCGTCGTGGTGAACGACTTCACCGCGCTGGCGATGGCCCTGCCGCGGCTGGCGGAGGTGGACGTGCGCCAGGTGGGCGGCGGCCAGGCGCGCCGGCCCAGCGTCATCGGCCTGCTGGGCGCCGGCACGGGCCTCGGCGTATCGGGCCTGATTCCCGCGGGTGAAGGCTGGATCGCCTTGGGCACGGAAGGTGGCCACGTCAACTTCGGCCCGCGTGACGAACGCGAGATGGACATCCTGCAGTTCGCCTGGAAGACGCTCGACCACGTCTCCTACGAGCGCCTGATCTCCGGCCCCGGCCTGGAGCTGATCTATCGCGCGCTGGCCCACCGCCAGGGGGTGGATGTCGCGCCGCTGCAGGCCCCTGCCATCACACAACGCGCGCTCGACCAGGCCGACCCGCTGTGCCTGGAAACGCTGGAGGTGTTCTGCGGCCTGCTCGGCACGGCCGCCGCCAACCTCGCCGTGACCCTCGGCTCGCTGGGCGGCATCTACATCGGCGGCGGCATCGTGCCGCGCCTGGGCGAGTATTTCGACCGCAGCCCGTTCCGCGCCCGGTTCGAGGACAAGGGACGGTTCCGCGAGTACGTGTCGGCCATCCCGACCTTCGTCATCACCGCCGAGAACGCGACGTTCAAGGGCGCCTCGGCCATCCTCGAAAACCAGCTGCGCAACCTGCAGGCATCGCCCGGCTCGGCCATCCTCGGGCAGATCCGCCGGGCGCGCAGCGAGCTGTCGCCGGCCGAGCTGCGCGTGGCCGACCTGGTGCTGGCCCAGCCGCGCTCCGTGCTGAACGACCCGATCGCCGAGATCGCGCGGGCCGCGGGCGTGAGCCAACCGACCGTCATCCGCTTCTGTCGCTCGCTCGGCTGCGAGGGCCTGTCGGACTTCAAGCTCCGCCTGGCCTCCGGCCTGACCGGCACGGTGCCTGTCACGCACACCCAGGTCAACACCAACGACTCGATGCTGGAGCTCGGGGCCAAGGTGCTCGGCAACACGGCCAGCGCCATCCTGCAGGTGCGCAGCCACCTGAACCGCGACACCATCGACCGCGCCATCGACCTCTTGCTGGCCGCCCACCGCATCGAGTTCTTTGCGTTGGGCCACTACAGCGTGGTCGCGCAGGACGCGCAGTTCAAGTTCCTGCGCTTCGGCATGCCCTGCGGCGCCTACACCGACCCGCGCCTGCAACTGCTGGCGGCCGATGTGCTGCGCGAGGGCGACGTGGCCGTCGTCATCAGCAGCGGCGGCCGCTTGCCGGAACTGATCGCCGTCGTGGAAAAGGCGCAGGAGCGCGGTGCCAAGGTCGTGGCCATCACGGCCAGCCAGAGCCCGCTGGCCAAGAAGGCCGACGTGACGCTGATCGTCGACCACATCGAGGACATTGCCACCCACCTGCCGATGGTGAGCCGCATCCTGCACCTGCTCGTCATCGACATCCTGGCGGTGGGCGTGGCGATGCGACGCAGCCCGGACAGCATCGCCGCGCTCACGGGCGGGTCGGAGGACGACGACGGCAAGGGCCGTGGCGGCGCCGCCGCACCAGGCGTGAGCACCGCCTCGCCGCTGGCGCGGCTGACGTCGCACAGCCGTTGAGCAGGCCCGCGGACATGACTTTCGCCAAGGTGCCCGCGTCTCGGGACGATGCATCGGATCGTGGCGGTCTGCGGCCGCGCGACTGATACGCTCGGCCTCGAGATCGACCCGTCAACTGCCAGCCCCGCCGCTGGCCACCTGAAGGGGCACAGACCCCGTGGTCCTGGGAGGGACATGAAAGCATCGTTTCTGAAGCGCTGGCGCGTGCGCCTGATCGTCATCGGCCTGATCGTGGCCGGCGTCGCCGCCTGGTGGTTCTTGCGCACGCCACCCGCGCCGCCAGCGCCGCCCAGCGGTGTCGTCGCCCTCGGTGACGTCACGCAGACCGTGCAGGCCGCCGGCGTGCTGCAGGCCAAGACCAAGGTCGACGTCGGCGCCCAGGTCAGCGGCCAGGTGCAGACGCTGCACGTGGAACTCGGCCAGCAGGTCAGGAAGGGCGACCTGCTTGTCAGCCTCGACCCGGACCTCGCCCGCAGCGACGTCGCCCAGGCCGAGGCCGCCGTGGCCCAGGCCAGTGCCGCCATCGACAGCCGCCGCGTCGATGCGGACGCCGCAAGGCGCGAACTCAAGCGCCAGCAACGACTGCTGGCCGGTCAGGCCACCTCCGGCAACGAGGCCGAGAAGGCCGAGATCGAGCTCGCCAAGATCGAAGCCGACCTGCGCGGCCAGGCGGCCAACCTGACCCGCCTGCAGGCGGAGCTCGACAAGAAGAAGGTCAACCTCTCCTACACCCGCATCACGGCGCCGATGAGCGGCACGGTCGTGAACCTGCCCGTGCAGGTCGGGCAGACGCTGATCTCGGTGCAGATCACGCCGGTCATCCTCACGCTGGCCGACCTGGACACGATCACCGTGCGCACCAAGGTGCCGGAGGCTGACATCCAGGCCGTGAAGGTGGGCCAGACGGCGCGCTTCTCGACGCTGTCGGGAGAAGGCAAGCGCTACGAGGGCAAGGTGCGCGTCATCCAGCCGGTGCCGGAACGAGCCGGCAATGCCGTCTTCTACAACGTGCTGTTCGAGGTGGACAACCGCGAGCGGGCGCTCTTCAGCGACATGACGGTGCAGGTCGACATCGAGACGGGCACGGCCAAGCAGGTGCTGACCATGCCGGTCGTGGCGCTGGGCGAGCGCGGCAAGGACGGGCGCTTCACCGTGCAGGTGCTCGACGCCGCCAACAAGCAGACGCCCCGCCAGGTCAAGGTGGGCCTGCAGGACGGCGCCAAGGTGCAGATCCTGGACGGCCTGAAGGCCGGCGAGAAGGTGCTGCTGGCACCGCCGAGTGCGGCCGATGCCGCCGCCAGCGCTGCGTCTGCTGCGTCCAGCTGACATGAAGCCCCCACGTTCGCTTTGCTCCCTGCCCCCCGAGGGGGCGATTCAGCGCCTTCGGGCGGCCGGGCGGCGCTGACATGAAGCCCCCACGTTCGCTTTGCTCCCTGCCCCCCGAGGGGGCGCTTCAGCGCCTTCGGGCGGCCGGGCGGCGCTGACATGGCCCTCATCGAGCTGAAAGACATCGCCCGGCACTACCAGCTGGGCGAGATCGACGTGCCCGCGCTGGACGGCGTGAGCCTGTCCATCGAGGCGGGCGAGTTCGTCGCGATCATGGGCCAGTCCGGCTCGGGCAAGAGCACGCTGATGAACGTGCTCGGCTGCCTGGACAACCCGACGAGCGGCAGCTTCCACATCGACGGCCAGGACGCCAGCACGCTGGGCGCTGACGAGCTCGCCGCGCTGCGCCGCGAGCGCTTCGGTTTCATCTTCCAGCGCTATCACCTGCTGCCGCACCTGGATGCGCGCGCCAACGCCGCCCTGCCGGCGGTCTATGCCGGCGTGGGCCAGGCCGCCCGCGGCGACCGGGCCCGGGCGCTGCTGGAGCGCCTCGGCCTGGGCGAGCGGCTGCACCACCGGCCCAACGAGCTGTCCGGCGGCCAGCAGCAGCGGGTGTCCATCGCCCGCGCACTGATGAATGGCGGTCAGATCATCCTGGCCGACGAACCCACCGGCGCGCTTGACTCCGCCTCGGGCGCGGAGATGCTGCGCCTGGTGCGCGAACTCAACGACCGCGGGCACACGATCATCCTCGTCACGCACGACGCCACGGTCGCAGCGCACGCGCGCCGCGTCATCGAGCTGCGCGATGGCCGCGTCGTGGCCGACAACGGCACACCGGCCGGCCACGTGCCGCCCTGCGAGCTGCCCAGCGACGCGCCGCCGGTGCAGGGCGGCGGCCCGCTGCGCCGCCTGCAGGTGCAGTGGCGCGAAGCGGTCGCGACCGCCCTGCTGGCGCTCAAGGGCAACCGGCTGCGCACGGCGCTATCGATGCTCGGCATCAGCATCGGCATCGCCTCGGTGGTGAGCATCGTGGCGCTGACGACCGCCGCTCGGGCTTCCATCGAGACGGACCTGTCCAGCCTCATCTCCGGCCGCATCCCCGTCTGGCGTGGCAACCCCAGCCTGCCGCCGGGCGTCGTGCCCCAGCCCTTCCGCCCGCACGAGATCGACTCGCTGCGCGCGCTCGACGGCGTCAAGGGCATCACGCTGAACCGCCAGATGCAGCTGACCGCCCGCCACCAGTCGCGCGACGCGATGCTGGAGGCCATCGGCGGCGACGCGAACACGCTGAAGGCGCGCAAGCTCAAGCTCGTCGAGGGGCGCTACCTGAACGCGATGGATTTCGAGTCGCGCAGCCAGGTCGTGGTGCTGGACGAGAAGTCGCGCGACGCGCTGTTCAAGAAAGGCGAGTCCGCCGTCGGCAAGCTGGTGTTCGTGAACCCGGGCATGGCGCCTGACGCGGGCGCACAACTGCCGGGTGCACCGCCTCCACCTACCGCTGCCCTGCCCTTCACCGTGGTCGGTGTGGTGGCGCCGGAAGGTGGCGCCTTCAGCTTCAGCGGCTGGCTCGGGCAGCTCTACCTGCCGCACACCACCTTCTCACGCAAGCTCGATGCCCGCGCCGACGTCGACAACTTCGACGTGCTGCTCGACCTGACCGTGCCGCCCCAGCAGGTGCGCGAGCAGATCATCCACCGCCTGAAGGCGCTGCACGGCCGCGAGGACTTCGGCACCTGGAACGGCGAAGAGGAGTTCCGGAAGTTCCAGAACGTGACGGGCGCCATGGCCGCGCTGTTCGCCGGTGTCGCCGCGATCTCGCTGCTGGTGGGCGGCGTCGGCGTGATGAACATCATGCTGGTGTCGGTGTCGGAACGCACCCGCGAGATCGGCATCCGCATGGCCATCGGCGCGCGGCAAGGTGATGTGCGGCTGCAATTCCTCATCGAAGCCGTGGTGCTGTGCTGCCTCGGCGGCCTCGTGGGCGTGGCGCTCAGCTGGCTGGCGGCGCAAGGCGTCAATGCGGCCCAGCAGCAACTGCACGTGAACATCAGCTGGGCCGCACTCGGCGTGGCCTTTGCCGTGTCCAGCGGCGTGGGCCTCGTGTTCGGCACCCTGCCCGCGCGACGCGCGGCCGCCCTCAGCCCCGTGGACGCCCTGGCGCGGGAGTGACTGTGATGAAAACCACCCTCTTGACCCTGACGGCGGCGCTGACCCTGGCGGCCTGCGCCGCCGGCCCCGCGCCGCAACGCCCGGCCGTGACCGAGCCCACCGCCTGGGCGCTCACCGGGGGCGACGTCGCCCCCGACTGGGCCGGCCTGCTCGACCCGCAACTCGCCGCGCTGCAGGCCCGCGCCCTGGCTGCCAACCGCGACGTGGCCCTGGCCGCGCAGCGGTGGAAGCAGGCCCAGCTGCTTGTCGATCAAAGCGCACTGCGCTGGACGCCGAGCGCCAGCCTGTCGGCCAACGCCAGCCGCCCTGTGGAGACACAGAGCAGCACACGCAACGTCGACATCGGCGGCGTGAGCGTGCCGGTCACCACGTCCACCGGCTGGAGCCGCAGCTATGGCGCCTCGGTCGGCGTCGGCTACGAGCTGGACCTCTGGGACCGCCTTGCGCAGGCCACTGCGGCCCAGCGTGCCCAGGCCGAGGCTGCGCGCACCGACATCGCCGCGGCGCGCCTGCTGCTGCGCAGCCAGGTCGCCGACGCCTACTGGACGCTCGCCGCCCTGCGCGCCCAGCGCCCGCTGGCCGAACAGCAGCTGGCCCTCACGCGCGAGACGCTCGAACTCACCCGCCAGCGCGTGCGCGAAGGCAAGCTGCTGCCCATCGAGCTGGACAAGATCGCCGTCAACCTGCAGGCGGCGGAGTCGCGCCTGGCGGACCTGACCGCCGACGCGCAACTGCAGCGCCACATCCTGGCCCTGCTGCTCGACGAACCCCTGCCGGGCCCGCTGCCCGAAGCAACGCTGCCGGCGGGTGAGCCGCCCCGCTGGCGTCTGGCCGAGCCGGCGACGGTGCTGGCCCAGCGCCCCGACGTGCAGCGTGCCCGCCTGGGCGTGGATGCCGCGCTGGCCAAGCTGCGGGTGAGCGAGGCCGAGCGCTATCCGCGGCTGTCGTTCTCGGCGGCCGTCAGCACGGGCGGGACGCGCAGCAGCGATTGGCTGTCGCAGCCACTGGCGTCTTTCGCGGCCAACCTCGTCGTGCCGATGATCGACTGGCAGCGCCTGGCGCTGCAGCGAGACGGCGCCCGCACCGAGCTCGACACGGCCGCCCTCACGCTGCGCGACACGCTGCAAAAGGCCCTGGCGGACATCGAGTCCCAGCGCATCGAGGCCGAACGCGCGGCGCAGCAGCTTCAGGCCAATGCCGGCCGGCTGCGCGAGGCCGCCGAGAACGAGCGCCTGGCCGCGCTGCGCTACGAGGTGGGAGTCATCGCCCGGGCCGACTGGCTGCAGACGCGCTCCGCCCTGCTCGACGCGGAACAGGCGCAGATCCGCCTGCAACTGACCCAGTGGCTGCGGCAATCCGCCTTGTTCAAGTCGCTGGGGGGCGCCTGACAGCTTCGCGCGCCGGCTTGGATTACGCTGGCGGGATGATTCCGACGTTCGCTCCCCGTCGCCGTGCGCTGCTGGCGGCTTCGCTGGCCGCCGGCGCCGTGGCGCTGGCTGCCCTGCCCGCCCAGGCCGCCACGCCCGTGCAAGGCTTCAAGGTCCTCAAGGCCTACCCGCACGACCCGGAGGCCTTCACGCAGGGCCTGTTCTTCCACGAGGGCTTTCTGTACGAGAGCACCGGCCTGCACGGCCGCTCGACGATCCGCAAGGTGGAGATCGAGACCGGCAAGGTGCTGCAGGCCGTCCAGCTGCCTGACGAGTTCTTCGGCGAAGGCATCGCGCGCTGGGGCGACCGGCTCATCGGCATCACCTGGCAGGAGCAGACCGCGTTCGTGCTGGACCTGAAGACCTTCAAGCTCTGGCGCAAGTTCAACTATCCCGGCGAAGGCTGGGGCATCACGCAGAACGACCGCGAACTGGTGATGAGCGACGGCACGCCCGAGCTGCGCTTCCTGGATCCGCTGAGCTTCAAGGAAACCCGCCGCCTGCGCGTGACGGCGGACGGCAAACCGGTGGCCATGCTCAACGAGCTGGAGTGGGTGGACGGCGAGATC
>RXJW01000159.1 GCA_003963005.1 Burkholderiales bacterium | reverse complement strand
TGCCAGCAGTGGCCGTGGACAACGACGTCACGGTGCTGTTCGTCGTGCTCAGGCTGGTCGTCAGGTTGGCCGACGCCGTCGAGAGGGACGACACGCTGCCCGCGGTGGCCGTGGACAGCGACGTCACCGTGCTGTTCGTCGTGCTCAGGCTGCTTGCCAGATTGGCCGAAGCCGTGGAGAGCGACGACACGCTGCCGGCGGTGGCCGTGGACAGCGACGACACCGTGGAGTTGGTGGTGGAGAGCTGGCTGCCCACGACGGCCTCGGTGCTGCCGGCGGCGAGCGAGCCGGGGGCCAAGCCTGACAGGGTCACGCCGGACGAGGACCACTTCATGGTCGCGAATCGCCGGAAACTGCTGATGCTCCCGTCTGTGACCGTCCCGTTGTCGACCTGGAAATAGATGGTGCCATCGCCATTGGTCTCGATGGCAGCGCCGTTGTTCACACCATTTGAGTTGGAGCCCGCCATCAACGAGAAGTTGTTGATCCCGTTGACGCCGCTGCCCAAACCGGACACGGCGGAGACGCCGTTCCCGCAGATGTTGGACGTGTAAAACTGGGATGGGCTGTACAGGGAACTCGCGAAGAAGCCCACGCTGGCCCCTGACGCGCTGGCGCACTGAGAGGCAGCCCGAGCATCCTGCAACGGCAGCAACCCGGCCAGCGACGCGCAGATCAGGGCTGGCAGCACGCGCAACCTGGAAACTGGGACTGCCGCGCCCAGAGCCCCGTGGGCAGCGCCGGCAGCACGTCGCGCGCCGACACGGGCAGCCTGTGAGGGCTTGCCCCTGGCGCAGGTGATCTCACTGGCAGCCACCCAGGCACCGAGGGCTTCATTCCAAATACTTCTGTACGACTTGTTCACGCGGTGCTCCAGACAGCGAAAGTTCTTTGAGGAAGGTGCTCCCGGCGGGGGCCGCGATGAAAGCGCGCAGCCGGCCAGGAGGCGTCAGCGGGCGGATTGTTGAAATCGCAGCAGGGCGGCGCACGGGTTTGGGGCGAACGCCATTCACGGGGGAACGAAGGGACTCTCGGCGGCTACGAAGCGTTAGGACGGCGGCCGGACGGGCGAGTGGGTTCCGTGAACCCGGCAAGCAGTCGCCAGCCATTTCCGGAGCTCGCCTAGGCCGTTCGTTCCCGCAACGCACCCCTTCATCGGAAATGGGGATGGGCGCCGGCCGGCTGCCTAGCATCCGCGGCGCACGTCAAGTCAAGGAGCGACGCATGAGATTCCAAGCAGCAGCGCAGGTGGCCCTGGCCGTGGCCATGATGGTGGGTGGGCCGATGTCCACCGCCGCACAGGCGGCAGCACCCGCAGCCGGTGCGACCGAGAACCCGGGTGCCCCGACGTCGGCATTGCAGGCGGCGGCCGTGGCCGGCGACCGGCAGGCGCAGTACGAGTTGGCGACCCAGCTGCTGCATCGCGGCGTGTACCGCAAGGCCGCCGGCTGGTTCCGCATCGCTGCCGAGAAGGGCGATGCCCGAGCGATGAACGATCTGGCGGCGATGCTGCTGGACGGTCTGGGCGTCGACGCCCGCGACCCGGCGCAGGCCCAGACCCTGTTCGCCCGCGCCGGTGATGCGGGCTACCCGGGTGGGCACCGCATGGCCGCCGAGATCGCGCTGTCCGGCGCCGCAGGCACCGCGGATCGGGAGCTCGGCCTGCGCCTGATGCGGCAGGCCGCCCAGGCGGGCGACGCCCTCGCGCAGTTCCGGCTGTCGTCCCTGCTCGGCGCAGCCGCCCGGCGGTCGCAGGACATGGACGAGCCGGTGGCGTGGTTGCGCCGCGCTGCGCAGGGCGGCCAGGCGATGGCAGCCGATCAGCTCGGTCTGCTCAGCGTGACGGGCCTCGGCGTGCCGCAGGACCTTGCAGCCGCGCGCCAATGGTTCGAACAGGCGGCGGCCGCCGGCTGGGTGCCCGCCAAGGTTCGCCTGGCTCAGCTGCTGCTTCAGGCGCCTGGGTCGGCAGACATCGCACGTGCCCGCGGCCTGCTCGAGCAAGCCGCTGCCGCCGGCCACATCGACGCCCGCCTGCAGCTGTTCGAACTCATCCATGCCAAGGGCCAGCCCGACGACGGGCAGGCGCTGGCGTGGTTGCGGGCGGCTGCCGAAGAGGGGCATCCACGTGCCGCGCAAGTGCTGGGCGAGGCCTACCGTACCGGGCGTGGCGCCCCCGTCGACCCGGCGCTGGCGCAGTTCTGGCGGGCCCGGGCAGCGGCGAGCGGCGAGCCAACGACGTTCCAGGCGGCGATTGCCGCCGGTGCCGCACCAGCAGCACCTCGCTAGCCCGCTGCGCGGCGCCTACAGCTCCAGCTTTTCCCGCAGCAGCTTGGCCTGCCGGCGCGACACCTCGACCTGGTGACCGTCGCGCAGCGTCACGCGGTAGCCTTCGTTGTGCCAGGGTTCGATTCCCTGCACCCAGCGCAGGTTGACGAGGTGGCTGCGACTGGCCCGGAAGAAGAGCTGGGGGTCGAGCTTTTCTTCGAGGCTGGTGAGCGTGCGGTTGATGAGCGGCCGTTGGCCGTTGAACCAGGCCTGGGCGTAGTTGCCTGTGGCCTCGAAGCCGGCGATGTCACCCAGCCGCACGAACCAGCAGCGTTCGCCGTCGCGCAGGAAGACCATGTCGTCGGCCCCCTTCACGGCAGCGGCAGGTGCGCTGGCGGGCGGCGGGCGCAGGCGCTCGCGGGCCTTGGCCAGGGCCGCTTCCAGGCGGTCGGGGGCAATGGGCTTGAGCAGGTAGTCCAGCGCATTGCGCTCGAAGGCGGCCAGCGCATGCTGGTCGTAGGCCGTCGTGAAGACGACGAGCGGCAGGTGGTCGAGCTGGTCGAGCAGGTCAAAGCCGGTGGCGCCGGGCAGCTCCACGTCCAGCAGCAGCAGCTCCGGCTGCAGGCGCTCGACAAGCTCGCGCGCCGCCGCAAGCTCGGCGGCTTCGCCGACGACCTCGGCGTCGGGAATGGCGGCCAGCAAGGTGCGCAGTTCCTGGCGGGCCAGGCGGGAGTCTTCGACGATAACGATCTTCATGCGGTCAATTGCACACTGACTTTGACGCGGCCGGCGCCGGATTCGATGCGGCAGTCGGCGCCGTCACCGCCGGCACGCTGCAGCCGCTCGCGCAGATTGGCCAGACCCAGCCCGGTGCTGTCGGACACGCCGGGCTGCCATTGCCCCGGGTTGTCGACCGCGATGCGCAGCAGCGGGCCGTCGCGGGCGATGTCCACGGCCACCACGCCGCCGCCCGGCGTGCGGGCGATGCCGTGCTTGATGGCGTTCTCCACCAGCAACTGCAGCAGCATCGGCGGCAGGCTGGCGCCAGCAGTGGCGGGGTCGACCTGCCAGTTCACCTGCAGTCGCTCCTCGTGGTGCAGTTGCTCCAGCGCCACGTAATCGCGCACGACGGCGAGTTCATCAGCCAGCGGCACGCGCGGCTTGGCGCTGTGCTGCAGCGTGTGGCGCAGCGTGTTGGACAGGCGGCTGACCATCTCGCGTGCGCGCGCCGGGTCTTCGTTGATGAGGGCGCGCAGGTTGTTCAGCGCGTTGAACAGGAAATGCGGATTGATCTGCGCGCGCAGCACCTGCAGCTCCAGCTCGCGGGCGGCCGTCTCGGCGCGCCACTTGGCGATCTCGCCGAGGCGCCAGCGGTTCAGCGTCTGCACGCCGAGCCAGGCGGACATCCAGAGCCACAGCATGATGGTGGTGTTGATCGTGTAGCCGAGCAGCACGCCCAGGCCCTGGGGCACGCCGCGTGGGAACTCGAGCCAGCCGAGGGCCAGGCCGAGCGAGTTGATGCCGAAAAGCGTGAGCTGCACGCCGAGGGCCGCGGCGGGTGTGATGAGAGCCAGGCGCAGCACCAGCGAGCGGGTGCTGCCGTCCAGCCAGGCCTGGCGCAACGCCAAGGCCCGCAGCCCCTCGCTGGCCGCCCACAGCAGCGCACCGAGGGCCAGCATCACGAAGAGCAGCGAGCCGCTGAGGCTCTGGAAGCTGGCGAGCATGGCCACCGACACCGCCGTGTAGCCCCCCCACACCATCGCCTGCAGCGCGGCGCGCCGGCGCATCGTCATCCGCTCACCCTCCCCGGTTCACTTGAGGGCCAGGAAGCCCTTGACTTCGCCGACCAGCCACTCGGGATCGTCCCACATCAGGAAGTGGAAGCCGCGCGGGCTCATGGACACCTTCACGCCGTTCAGGCCGGCGTACTGGCCTTCGAAGATCTTGCGGGTGCTGTCCATCGTGGAGCCCATCGGCTCGAAGGCGGCCCATGCGCCGAGCACCAGGGTCGGAGTGGTGATCCGGGGCAGCAGGGGGCGCAGGTCTTCGCCCCAGAGCTCGGACATCGCCTGGGCGGACGTGGCGCGGTCGCTCTTGAGGCTCCATCCGGCCACGCGCTCGTTGTTCGCTGGCGTGCGGCTCATGCCCATGGCGCCCTGGCGCGCGCCGGCTTCCCACTGCTCCGGCGTGGCGGCCATCATCTGCTGGCGCATGGCCGTGGCCGCACCCTTGGCGGCTTCAGGGCTCAGGCCGCGCAGGCCCGCGAAGAAGGGCAGGGAGTCGACGATGACGAGGCGCTCGATGCGGCCTGGCTTCTCGGCCGCCATCTTCAGCGCGAGCACACCGCCCAGGCTGTGGCCGATGACGACCGGGCGCTCCAGCTTGCGGTCGTCCAGGTAGGCCAGCAGGCGGTCGCGCATGCCGTCCAGGAAGGCGTCGGTCTTGACCGCGGGGGCGCCGGCAAAGCCCGGCAGTTGCACGATGTGGCATTGCACGGCCGGCTGCAGCGCGGCGCAGGTCTCGGTCCAGGTGCTGGCGGCGCTGTTGAGGCCCGGAATCATGACAACAGGGCGGCCCTGGCCAACGACCTCGACGGTCAGGTCACGGAATTCGGTCGTGGCCGCGTGGCCGTTGCTGACCCACACGGCGGTGGCGATGCCCACGGCGGCGGCGAAAAGGCCCATCCAGGAACGGCGAGAACGTGACATGCGGTAGCTCCATCAGGTTGGCAATGGAGCGCATCTTGCCGTCGCTTTGCACCCCTCCCACAGGCCCGATGACGAACGGCGAGCGCCGCGGACGAATGGCGGGCCGCCGGGGCGAACGGCGGCCGCCTGGCCTACTTCAGCCGCTGCATCCAGTACACCAGCACTTCTGTGCGCGGCTCGATGTCGGTCGCACTGTAGGTGTAGGTCGGCACGACGTTGATCGCGTCCAGCACCGGCAGCCCGGAGATGATGCGGCCGAACACGGTGTAGCCGGGGTTGGCCGGACTCTGGTAGTCCAGGCTCGTGTTGTCGTTGACGTTGAAGAAGAACTGGCTGGTGGCGGAGTTCGGGTCACTGCGGCGGGCCATGGCGATCGTGCCGCGCAGGTTGGACAGGCCGTTGTTGCTCTCCAGCGGGACGGGTGCAAACAACGGGGTCTTGGCAAACATGCCGCTGGTGTAGCCGCCGCCCTGCACGACGAAATCGCGGTCCACGCGGTGGATCAGGGTGTTGCTGTAGAAGCCCGCCGAGACGTACTTGTAAAAGTTGGCGACGGTCTGAGGGGCGTAGCTGTCGTAGAGCTCGACGACGATCTCGCCGCTGCTCGTCAGCATGCAGACCGTGCCCCACTTGCTCGCAGCCGATGCCGCAAGCCCTGCCGTGCTGCAGGACAGCGTGCTGGGGTTCGGGTTGGGGTTCGGCACGGGGTACTGCGTGCCCCCGCCGCCGCCCCCGCCGCTGCCGCCGCCGCCACCGCCACCCACTTCGACATCGACCCCGCCACCGCAGGCGCTGAGAAGGGCGGCGGTACTCACGGCGAGCAAGAGGCTGGCAAATCGGGCGGGCAAGCGCATGAAGGTCTCCTGGGATGCCGGCTCAACGCCGGCCGCCGCGCGCTGTTGACGCCGCTTACAAGCGTTTACGTCGGCTGGCTATAGTCCGCGCCGCCGGCCTGGGCCGGCAACCTCCTCCACTGCCGCAGTTCATCATGCCCCTGTCCACACCGCGCCGTCGCAGCGTTCTGCTGACCCTGAGTACCACCCTCGCCCTCGCCGCCTGTGGTGGCGGTGGGGGCAGCTCGGGCGCCCCGATCAACAGCGACCCGAACGGCTGGAATGCGGTGACCACGCTCAAGACGGCCGACACTGCCGTCGGCACGGGCGCCAGCGCCGACGCCGGCAAGCCGGTCACGGTGACCTACACCGCGTGGGTCTATGACGTGCGCAACGCCGACACCAAGGGCACCAAGGTCGACAGCAATGTCGGCGGCACCGCCTTGCCCTTCGTCATCGGCGCGGGCAATGTGATCAAGGGCTTCGACCAGGGCACGCAGGGCATGAAGGTGGGCGGCAAGCGCACCGTCACCGTGCCGGCCAGCCTCGCCTACGGCAGCACGGGCCAGGGCAGCGTGCCGGCCAATGCGGCCATGGTGTTCGACATCGAGCTGCTGGCGGTGGACCCCAACGGCTGGCTGGGCATCACCGACGTGCGGGCCGATGACCTCATCGTGGGCGCCGGCACGGCGGCCAACACGGGCAACACGGTGTCGGTGACCTACACCGGCTGGCTCTACGACGCGCGCGTGGCCAACAAGAAGGGCACCCAGTTCGATTCCAACGTCGGCGGTGCGGCGCTGACCTTCAAGCTCGGCTCGGGCCAGGTGATCGCCGGCTTCGAGCAGGGGGTTCAGGGCATGCGCCCGGGCGGCAAGCGGACGATCACGATCCCGGCCCGGCTGGCCTACGGTAACACCGGCCAGGGCAGCATTCCGCCGGGTGCGGCGCTGGTGTTCGACGTGACGGCCAGCACCGTCAACTGAGTTCGAGGTTGTCGATGAGCCGCGTGGTGCCCAGCCGCGCGGCAGCCAGGGCCACGAGTGGCTGGCCCTCGGCCGCCGGGCCGAGGTCATGCTGGCGGCGCAGCGTGACGTAGTCCGGCACCCAGCCGGCGTCGCGCAGGGCCTGCATCGCGTCAGCCTCCAGCGCGGCCACGTCGCGCTCGCCGGCCTGCCAGCGGGCGATCAGGCCCTTCAGCGTGCGCGACAGGCGCAGGGCCTCCATCTTCTCGGCGTCGCTCAGGTAGCCATTGCGGGACGACAGCGCCAGGCCCTCGGCGCTGCGGCGCGTCTCGCCACCGTGGATGGCGATGGGCAGCGCCATCTGCGCCGTCATGCGGCGCAGCACCATGAGCTGCTGGTAGTCCTTCTTGCCGAACACCGCGAGCGTGGGCTGCACGATGTTGAAGAGCTTGTGCACCACGGTGCACACGCCGGTGAAGAAACCGGGGCGGAAGTGCCCTTCCAGGATGTCGGCCAGATCAGTCGGCGGCACCACCTTGTAGCCCTGGGGCTCGGGGTACAGCTCGGCCTCGCTCGGGGCGAAGACGACGTCGCAGCCGGCCCCTTCGAGCAGCTCGCAGTCGCGCGCCAACGTGCGCGGGTAGGTGTCGAAATCCTCGTGGGGCGCGAACTGCAGCCGGTTCACGAAGATGCTCGCCACCACGGCGCCGGCCGGGCCGACGAGCTCGCGCGCCTGCCGCACCAGCGCCAGGTGGCCGTCGTGCAGATTGCCCATCGTCGGCACGAAGCCGCGCTGGCGGTGGGGGGCGAGCGCGTCACGCAGCTCGGCGATGGTGTGGATGACTTGCATGTCAGAAGCCGTGGACCGCGTCCACGGGGAAGGTCTTGGCCTTGACCTCGCTCACGTAGGCCTTCACGCCGCCGAGGATGGAGTCCTGCCCGGCCATGAAGTTCTTGACAAAGCGGGGCTTCCTGCCCTGGGTGATGTCGAGCATGTCGTGCAGCACCAGCACCTGGCCCGACGTGCCCACGCCCGCGCCGATGCCGATGACCGGCACGGGCGAGGCCGCCGTGATCTCGGCCGCCAGCGTGGCGGGCACCATCTCGTACAGCAGCATGGCCGCGCCGGCTTCCACCAGGTCCTGCGATTCGCGCTTGATGCGCGCGGCACCGGCCTCGTCGCGGCCCTGCACCTTGAAGCCGCCCAGCGACGTGACGGTCTGCGGCGTGAAGCCGAGATGCGCGCACACCGGGATGCCGCGCTCGGTGATGAAGCGCACGGTCTCGGTCGTCCAGCCGCCGCCTTCGAGCTTGACCATGTGGGCGCCGGCTTTCACCAGCGCCGCGGCACTCTTCCAGGCCTCTTCCTTGGACACGTGGTAGCTGTCGAAGGGCAAGTCGGCCACGACGAAGGCGTACTTCACGCCGCGGCGCACGCAGGTCGTGTGGTAGAGCATGTCGTCGAGGTTGACCGGGGCGGTCGAGCCGCGGCCCTGCAGCACATTGCCCAGGGAATCGCCGATCAGGAGCATGTCGACGCCGGCCTCGTCCAGCAGGCCGGCGAAGGCCGCGTCATAGCAGGTCAGCATGGCGATCTTCTCGCCGCTGGCGTGCATCTGCGCCAGGCGAGGCAGTGTCATCGGCTTGCGATCGGTCATGAGTTACCTCGGTATAAACCCTGGGAGCCCTCGATGGGCGGGCGCAGTGTAGCGTTCGGGTCCCCGCCCAGAACAAGACCCTTCGCCATGACCCTCACCGAGTTGCGCTACATCGTCGCCGTCGCCCGCGAGCGCCATTTCGGCCGCGCGGCGGAGGCCTGCTTCGTGTCGCAGCCGACGCTGTCGGTCGCCATCAAGAAGCTGGAGGAGGAGCTGGACCTGAAGATCTTCGAGCGCGGCGGCAGCGAGGTCACGGTCACGCCGCTGGGCGAGGAGATCGTGCGCCAGGCGCAATCGGTGCTCGACCAGGCGGGCGCCATCAAGGAAATTGCCAAGCGCGGCAAGGACCCGCTGGCCGGTGCGCTGCGGCTGGGCATCATCTACACGATCGGCCCCTACCTGCTGCCCGAGCTGGTGCGGCACAGCATCGAGCTCTACCCGCAGATGCCGCTGATGCTGCAGGAGAACTTCACCGTCAAGCTGCTCGAGATGCTGCGCACCGGCGAGCTGGACTGCGCCATCATGGCCGAGCCTTTCCCCGACACCGGCCTGGCCACCGCCCCGCTCTACGACGAACCCTTCGTCGTGGCCGTGCCAGCTGCACACCCCCTGGCCTCGCGCCAAGCCATCAGCGCCGAGGAACTGAAGCGAGAAACGATGCTGCTCCTCGGCACCGGCCATTGCTTCCGCGACCACGTGCTCGAGGTGTGCCCCGAGTTCGCACGCTTCTCCAGCGACGGCGAGGGCATCCGCCGCAGCTTTGAAGGCTCGTCGCTGGAGACGATCAAGCACATGGTGGCCTCGGGCATGGGCATCACGGTCGTGCCGGCGCTCAGCGTGCCCGACGAGCCCTCCACCCACCTGCGCTACGTGCCGTTCAGCGATCCCATTCCCACGCGGCGCGTGGTGCTCGCCTGGCGGCGCAGCTTCACCCGCTACGAGGCCATCGCGGCGCTGCGCAATGCCATCTACGCCTGCGCGCTGCCCGGGGTGACCCGGCTGAGTTGATGGAACCCGCCGGTTCAATAGTGTTTGGCTAATGGTAACTTATCTCCAATCAAATTGCTCAATTTCTAGCGGCTGACCATCATTCGGGCTCTGTTCACGACCCAGGAGCCCGCCATGTCCGACACCCCCGCCGCCGCCCGTTGCCCCGTCCACCACGGCGCCGCTTCCCCCCGCACGGCAACCGCCAACCAGCGCTGGTGGCCGAACCAGCTGAACCTGGCCGTGCTGCACCAGCGTTCGCCGGCGTCCAACCCGATGGGGGAGGCCTTCGACTACGCCAAGGCCTTCCAGAGCCTGGACCTGCACGCCGTCGTCGCCGACCTGAAGGCGCTGATGACCGATTCGCAGGACTGGTGGCCGGCCGACTACGGCCATTACGGCCCCTTCTTCATCCGCATGGCCTGGCATGCCGCCGGCACCTACCGCGTGGCTGACGGCCGTGGCGGCGCCGGGACCGGCAACCAGCGCTTCGCCCCGCTGAACAGCTGGCCGGACAACGGCAACCTCGACAAGGCGCGCCGGCTGCTGTGGCCCATCAAGCAGAAGTACGGCGAGAAGCTGTCCTGGGCCGACCTCTTCGTGCTGACCGGCAACGTGGCGCTGGAGTCCATGGGCTTCAAGACCTTCGGCTTCGGTGGCGGCCGCGAGGACATCTACGAGCCCGAAATCGACATCGACTGGGGCCCGGAAACCACCTGGCTGGGCGACGAGCGCTACAGCGGCGACCGCGAACTGGCCCAGCCGTTGGCGGCCGTGCAGATGGGCCTGATCTACGTGAACCCGGAAGGCCCCAACGGCAACCCGGACCCGCGGCTGTCGGCCCGCGACATCCGCGAAACCTTCGGCCGCATGGCGATGGACGACGAGGAAACCGTGGCACTCATCGCCGGCGGCCACACCTTTGGCAAGGCCCACGGCGCGGCCGACCCGGGCCACGTCGGCCGCGAACCCGAAGGCGCAGACATCACCGAGCAAGGCCTCGGATGGAAGAACAGCTACGCCTCCGGCGTGGCCGGCCACGCCATCACCAGCGGCCTGGAAGGGGCCTGGAAGCCGCATCCGACGACCTGGGACAACGGCTACTTCGAGACGCTGTTCAAGTACGAGTGGGAACTGACGAAGAGCCCGGCCGGCGCGCACCAGTGGGTGCCCAAGGACGGTGCCGGCGCCGGCACGGTGGTCGACGCGCACGACCCCACGAAGTTCCACGCGCCGATCATGTCCACCGCCGACCTGGCCCTGCGGGCCGACCCGGCCTACGAGAAGATCTCGCGCCGCTTCCTGGCCGACCCGGCCGCCTTCGCCGACGCCTTCGCCCGCGCCTGGTTCAAGCTGACCCACCGCGACATGGGCCCGGTCACGCGCTACCTCGGGCCCCTGGTGCCGAAGGAAACGCTGATCTGGCAAGACCCCATTCCGGCCGTCGACCACCCGCTGATCAACGCCGCCGACATCGCCGCATTGAAGGCCCAGGTGCTGGCCTCAGGGCTGACGACCGCGCAGCTGGTGAGCACGGCCTGGGCGTCGGCCGCCAGCTTCCGGGGCAGCGACAAGCGCGGCGGTGCCAACGGGGCACGCATCCGACTGGCGCCGCAAAAGGACTGGGCGGTCAACCAGCCGGCGCAGCTCGCCACGGTGCTCGCGAAACTCGAAGCCCTCCAGCAGCAGTTCAACGCGAGCGCCGGGGACCGGCGCCGGGTGTCGATGGCCGACCTGATCGTGCTAGCCGGCGGCGCCGCCGTCGAAGCCGCAGCGCGCCAGGCGGGCGTCGACATCGCGGTGCCCTTCCACCCGGGCCGCACGGATGCGAGCCAGGACCAGACCGACGTGGCCTCCTTCGCGCCGCTGGAGCCGCGCGCTGATGGCTTCCGCAACTACCTCGCCCCGGGCCTGCCCGAGGCGGCGGCGGCCGAGCTGCTGGTGGACAAGGCCCAGCTGCTGACGCTGTCGGCGCCGGAGATGGCGGTGTTGGTCGCCGGCCTGCGGGTGCTCGGTGCCAACACCGGCGGCAGCGCCCACGGCGTGTTGACGACCCGGCCCGGCGTGCTGAGCAACGACTTCTTCGTGAACCTGCTGGACATGCGCACTCAGTGGCGGAAGGCTGGCGACGTGCTCGAAGGCGTGGACCGCGCCACCGGCGCACGGCGCTGGACCGCCACGATCGCCGACCTCGTGTTCGGCTCCAACGCGCAGCTCCGCGCGCTGGCCGAGGTCTACGCCGCCCGCGACGCGACGCCCAAGTTCGCGACCGACTTCGTCGCCGCCTGGACCAAGGTCATGGAACTCGATCGCTTCGACCTGCACGCCTGACACCTGAAGGAGAACGCACCATGAAAACCGTCGCCCGCACCGCCCAACGCGGCCTCGGCTGGCTGATCTTCGCCAGCGGCAACTTCGCAGGCTTGGCCCTGCTGATGCACGGCCTGACCGCCTGAGTCAGCGGCATCCGCATTGACCCAGCCGCCCGCAAGGGCTGACACGCCGGGGGCGAGCCGAATCCGTTAGGCTCGCCCCCATTCGTTTCTGGAGAGACCCATGGCCAAGAAGACCGCCAGCACCGCCCCCGCCCCCGCCATCAGCATCGGCATCAGCGAGAAGGACCGCGCGGCCATCGCCGCCGGCCTGTCCAAGCTGCTGGCCGAGACCTACACGCTCTACCTCACGACCCACAATTTCCACTGGAACGTGACGGGCCCGATGTTCAACAGCCTGCACGCGATGTTCATGGCCCAGTACACCGAGCTGTGGAATGCGGTGGACCCGATCGCCGAGCGCATCCGCTCCCTCGGCCATGCCGCGCCCGGCAGCTACGCGCAGTTCGCCAAGCTCAGCGGCCTGCCCGACGCGCCCGCCACGCCGCCCAAGGCGCTGAAGATGGTCGAGCTGCTGATGCAGGGCCACGAAGCCATCGCCCGCACGGCGCGCAGCATCTTCCCGCTGGTGGACAAGGCCGGCGACGAGCCGAGCGCCGACCTGCTGACGCAACGACTGACGGTGCACGAACAAACCGCCTGGATGCTCCGAAGCTTGCTGGAGGAGTAGCCATGGGACGCGCAGCGGACCCGCGCGCAGCGCTCGCGGTTTGTCGGCGAAGCCAACAAACCGCCTGGATGCTGCGCAGCCTGCAGGAGGAATGAGCGTGCAGGTGGCCGTCCTCACCTTCGACGGCTTCAACGAGCTCGACAGCTTCATCGCGCTCGGGCTCATCAATCGCCTGGGCCACCTGGGCTGGCGGGCCGAGATCACGAGCCCGACGCCTCAGGTGACGTCGATGAACGGCGTGATCGTGAATGCCCAGCAACCGCTGGCGTTCGCCAACGAGGCGGACGTTGTGCTGTTCGGCAGCGGCATCCACACCCGCGCCATCGCCGCCGACGGCGCGCTGCTGGACCGCCTGCAGCTCGACCCGCTGCGCCAGCGCATCGGGGGCCAGTGTTCCGGCACGCTGTTGATGGCACGCCTCGGCCTGCTGGCTGACATGCCAGCCTGCACCGACACCCTCACCAAGCCCTGGGTCGTGGAGGCTGGCGTGCGCGTCGTGGACGAGCCCTTCCACGCCCGCGGGCCCATCGCCACGGCGGGCGGCTGCCTCGCGTCGCAATACCTCGCCGCATGGATCATGGCCGCCGGGGCCGGCGTGGACGCGGCCCGCCAGGCGCTGCACTACGCCGCGCCGGTCGGCGAGAAGGACGCCTACGTGGAGCGGCTGCTCGCCGTCGTCACGCCTTTCCTGCCGCCGCCCTGACGGCCGTGGCCTGGCGCAGCCGGCCGATGCCCTCGCCGAGCGAACGCACCGTGACCTGGTGGTACTCCGAGCCCGCGGGCAATTGCGCCATCAGGCGGCGGTGCGCTGTCGGCAGCGCGTGGTAGGGCAGGTAGGGCGCCACGTGGTGCAGCGCATGGAAGCGCAGGCCCACTGGGCACAGCAGCACGGTCAGCGGGCTGTTGGAATCGACGTTCAGCGAGTCGAGCAGCTGGCCACGGGCGTCGCGCCCCTGGGCCTCCTCGACATACAGGTGCGTGCCGCCCAGCGCGCGAAGGGTGTTCAGGGTCGCGATCGCGATCACCAGCAGTGCCCAGGCGGCCAGCCACTGCCAGCCGGCCAGCGCACCGAAGGCGACCATCGCCCAGCCCCAGGCGCAGCACCACCATTCCACCGCCATCGCCTCGGCCCGGGCACTCTCCTTGATGGCCGGTGCGCGGTAGGGCATGCGCAATGCCATGTGCACGAACTCCGGGATCATCTTCTCGCGGATCGGCGGCAGCACCACGGACAGCGGTGTCAGGATCGCGAAGCGCACCCACAGCGCCAGCGGCAGAGCCAGGTTCAGCGCGAAGAGCTTGGCGCTGGCCGCGCCGGCCCGGCCGTGGAACTGGTCGTACTCGCCATCCTCGGGCGTGCCGTAGGTGAGCTTGTTGTGGTGGCCCTGGTGGATGGGCAGGTAGAGCAGGAAGGGAATCAGCAGCGGCACGCCCGAGACGGCATGCCAGACATGCCGGAAGGCCTTCATGCCCTGCTGGTGAAAGATCTCGTGGATGAAGCCCAGCGTGCGGTAGAGCAGCAGCACGGCCACGACGAAGGCCGCCACCCGGGCGGGCGCCGCACCCGGCAGCACGGCGAATGCGAAGGCCGGCCAGCCCAGGCCGGCACACAGCAGCAGGTCCGTGAAGTAGTGGGCCTGACGCGGCTCGCGCAGGTCGGCCACCAGCTCCTGCACGCGCTTCATGTCGACCTGCTTGTCCATCGCATCCTCGTCTTGCGGCGCCAACCATCCCGAATTCTGGGGTATGGCGGGGCCGCCGGCCGCGCGGCGATGCGCTGTCCCAGGCGTCTTGTCGACTATGGCACTGCCCGCCGCGGCAGGCGGCCACTCAGGGCTGGTGCGGCGGCGGTGCGACGAGGTCGGCCATGGGGTCGCCGGCGTCCTGCGCGCGCAGGCCAGCGGCCACACCGGCGCGGTCCTCGCCCGAGCGGTTCTGGCTGACTTTCCACTTGCCGACCAGCTGCTCGATCGGGATCTCGATGCCGACGATGGCACGCAGCATCTGCTCGATGTAGTCCGGCGGCGCGTCACCCACCTGCCAGGGACGCTGCTGGGTGGCCTCGTGCGTGTCGGTGAGCTGGCTGACGATGCGCAGCACCGAGGCAGCGTCTTCGCGGATGACCGGGGTGCCGCGGGCGTGAACGACGGCGTAGTTCCACGTCGGCACCACCTTGCCGTGCACCTGCTTGGACGGGTACCAGCCCGGCGATACGTAGGCCTGCGGGCCGCCGAACACCAGCAGGCTCGGCTGCGGCACGCGCCACACCGGGTTGGCGCGGGCCACGTGCCCCACCAGCGTGCCGAACTCGCCGCGCGTGCGGTCGAGCCGGAAGGGCACGTGGTGCACGACCAGCTCGCCGTCCTGTGTCGTCGCCCAGGTGGCCAGCGGGTGGGCGTCGACCAGGGCCTGCAGCGTGGGCAGGTCGCGTTCCTCGAAGTGGGCGGGCAGGTAGGTCGTGGACATGGTCAGGGCCGGGGCTCGCAGACGATCTCGCTGCGCAGGGAGTTGGCGATGAAGCAGGCGTCGTGGGCGTCGTGGTGGAGCCTGGCGAGGGTGGCCTCGTCCGGCTGCGAGCGGCCGCCGAAGCGCACCCGCGGCCGCAGCACGATGCGCGTGATGGCCGCGCGCCCGCGCTCGTCACGCCCCATGTGGCCGACGGCCTCGTCCTCGTAGCGGTCCACGCACCAGCCGGCATCCGCCGCCAGGGACAGGAACCACAGCAGGTGGCAGCTCGATGCGGCCGCCACCAGCGCCTCCTCGGGGTCGACCGCGCCCGGGTCGGAGAACGGCGGGCGCACGACGCTCGGCGATGACGAGCCCGGCACCACGGCACCGCCGTCGAAATGCCAGGTGTGGCGCCGGCTGTAGCGCTGGTCGACGAAGGGCTCGGCGGGGTCGCGCTGCCAGAGCAGGCGGGCGGCGTGGTCGGACATGGCATCGGTCACGGGGTGGATTGGCTTGCCAGAATAGGGCCATCTGATCGCCTTGGAGGAGCCAATTTGATGGCCACCCCGCGGGCCAGTGTGCCGCTGCGCCTGCAGCTCTCCATGCCCGCTGGCAGCCCCTGCTGGTGGCCGCGCTGCCCTTTCGCATCGGGGCGCCCGAGGTGGCCAGCTTTCCCTTCGCGCTGTGGGACCGCCTGACCCGGCAACTCGGCGACCGCGAGCGCCAGCGCCTGGCCCAGCACCTCGACCCCGCCGGCTACGCGCCGCTGCGCGAGGCCGTGGCGCAGTGGCTGTGGGTGGCGCGCGGCGTGCGCTGCGATGCGGCGGCAGCAGCATCTGATCCAGGCCCTGGCCGACGCCAGTGACGGCCGGCTGCAGCTCGCCCCCAGCCCGCAAGGCCTGCACCTGCTGCACGAGACAGCGGCAGGACCGACGCCTCAGCAGGACGAGGCGTTGTCGCAGCAGGCGCTGGCCGCCGGGGTCATGCTGGCGCCCCTGGCCCGCTATGCGATGACGTCGCCGCGGCGCGGCTGGCTGTTCGGCTACGCGGGCTATGACGATGCATCTCTCACCCGCGCCGCCCAGCGGCTGGCCCCGCTGCTGGGCGCGCTGACCGGCCCGCGATAATGCGCGCCATCGCCCGCAGCCGCCGAGCCCCTCGGCAGGCCCTGCGGGCTTGTCGTTTTTCTCCGAGCCGCCCATGTCCGCCGACCAGCCCAGCCGCATCCAGAGCGAGGTTCGCCGCCGCCGCACCTTCGCCATCATCAGCCACCCCGACGCGGGCAAGACCACGCTGACGGAAAAGCTGCTGCTGTTCTCCGGCGCGATCCAGATCGCCGGCTCGGTCAAGGCCCGCAAGGCCTCGCGGCATGCGACGTCGGACTGGATGGAGATCGAGAAGCAGCGCGGCATCTCGGTGGCGTCGTCCGTCATGCAGATGGAATACCGCGACTGCGTCATCAACCTGCTCGACACCCCCGGCCACCAGGACTTCTCGGAAGACACCTACCGCGTGCTGACGGCAGTCGACGCGGCGCTGATGGTGATCGACGCGGCCAACGGCGTGGAGCCGCAGACCCGCCGCCTGCTGCAGGTCTGCCGTGCCCGCAACACCCCCATCCTGACCTTCGTCAACAAGATGGACCGCGAGGTGAAGGAGCCGCTCGCGCTGATGGACGAGATCGAGCAGGAGCTGGGCATGACCGTCGTGCCCTTCACCTGGCCGGTGGGCATGGGCAAGCAGTTCCATGGCGTGATGGACCTGCGCCAGCAGCGCATGCGCGTGTTCGCCCCCGGCGAGGACCGCGTGGCCGGCACCGAGGAGGTGCTGGAAGGGCTGGACAACCCGCTGTATGCCGAGCGCTTCGGCATGCAGTACGACAACGCGGCCGGCGAGATCGAGCTGGTGCGCGAGGCCGCGCCGGAGTTCGTGCACGACGACTTCCTGAGTGGCAAGCAGACGCCGATGTTCTTCGGCTCGGCCGTCAACAACTTCGGCGTGCAGGAGGTGCTGGACGCCCTCGTCGAGCTGGCCCCCGCGCCGGACGAGCGCCAGGCCATGCAGCGCACGGTCAAGCCGGAAGAGCCCAAGTTCACCGGCGTGGTGTTCAAGATCCAGGCCAACATGGACCCGGCGCACCGCGACCGCATCGCCTTCGTGCGCGTGGCCTCGGGTCGCTTCGAGCGCGGCATGAACCTCAAGGTCGTGCGCTCGGGCAAGACCCTGCGGCCCAACAGCGTCGTGACCTTCATGAGCCAGAAGCGCGAGCTGCTGGACGAGGCCTTCGCCGGCGACATCATCGGCATCCCGAACCACGGCGTGCTGCAGCTCGGCGACACCATCACCGAAGGCGAGGCCCTGCAGTACACCGGCCTGCCCTTCTTCGCGCCGGAAATGTTCCGCGCCGTGGAAGTGGCCGACCCGCTCAAGACCAAGCAGCTCAAGGCCGGCCTGCAGCAGCTCGGCGAGGAAGGCGCGATCCAGGTGTTCCGCCCGATCGCCGGCAGCGTGCTGCTGCTGGGCGCCGTCGGCCAGCTCCAGTTCGAGGTGGTGGCCCACCGCCTGGAGCACGAGTACGGCTGCAAGGCCCGCATCATGCCGAGCCGCTTCCAGGTGGCGCGCTGGGTGACCTGCGACGACCCGCAGGAACTGAAGCGCTTCATCGACGCCAACGACCACCGCATGGCCTACGACGCCGTGGACGCGCCGACCGTGCTGGTCGAGTACGCGCCCGAGCTGCGCGCCATCGAGGCCAACTGGCCCAAGATCAAGTTCCACGCGCTGCGCGAGCACGCGGGGCTGGTGTTCCAGCAGCGGCTGGACGGCTGAAGCGGGACTTGGCCCACCTCGGGCTGGGGGTGACGAGCGCCAATGGGGTTGCGAGCGCCGTGCCAGGTGTGATCTCCTGCGGCCGTCGCCCCGGGAGGCACTCATGGCCCGTTTTCTCGCCCAGTTGACCGCCGCACGGGCCATCACCGGCCTGGCCCAGGCCCAGCCCGCACTGCCGGCCGCCCAGAGCGATGCCCAGACTGGGGCGGCATCGGGCGTCGACGACCGCTTCTCGACTGCCCCCGTGCCGGAGCCCGGCATGGCCGCCCTGCTGCTCGCGGGCCTGGGCATCGTGCTACGGCGGGCCCGCGTGACCCGGCTGACGCAGGCCTGCTGAAGCCTTCCCGCCGCGTGCGGGATCGGCCGGACTCAGGGTCAACGCCATCAGCTGCCAAGGGTGGCGCATCAACAGCTGCTCCCGGTCGAGGCCGATCAGCGCGTGCGGATGCGAATCGATCGGCAGGCTGACGGTTCGCCACGCCTGGCGGGCCTCGTCCCAGAAGACCTGGGCAGCGTCCGGCCTTTCGTGATCGCGCGGCCACAGCAGCACGCGGTCGCCCATGGCCACCAGGACGGGATCACAGGCGTTGCAGCGCCGCAGCCACTCGGGCAACGCCGGCAGCACACGCCAGCGCCGCCACGCGGCGTCCATGACATCGACCTGGATCTCGTCACGACCCGACCGATAGGTACGCCCGATCTTGAACACGCGCCCGTCTGCCAGGGCCACGGCCCCCGAGCTGCGCGCCAACAGGGCCGGTCCGCGCTGAAAGTCCTGTTGCCGCGGGTCGTACACAAGGGCAGCGCCGGTGTTCAGCGACGGCTTGCCGGCGGCCGTCACCCGGACATGCAACTCGGGCGCGTCGCGGGTGTCCGAGAGCAGGGCGATGCGCCCATCGCCCAGGGCGAACAGGCGCGGGTCGACCGGACGGGGTTCCACGCGGCCCAGGGTTTGCGCGCCCTGGCCCAGTCGCCAGCGCCGCAGCAAGCTGCCCGGCACGGTGGCGTCGTCCTGCCGGG
>RXJW01000098.1 GCA_003963005.1 Burkholderiales bacterium | reverse complement strand
TGCAACGGGCAATCTCTACGCGCAGCAACACCAAGTAGGCCAGCGTTGATGCGGCTCGCAGAGCTGGCGGGTAGGTGGCACCGAGCCGGGCAGTGATGTCCGGCCCAGAGGAATGGCGGTCACGCCGGGGGCGACCCCGGTGCACAGAATCCGGCCTATCGGCTTGCTTCACTCTTTTCACTGGCCGGCCGGTCACAAGCGAGGCATGCGTCACGCTTGGTCTGTGCCAGGCACTTTCGTGTCCGCGCATGGCCCTGCATCGTCTGCAGCCGGGCGTTGTCCTACCGTGGACAACGGCGGCCACGGGCCCGATGAGGTCACCGGAGCCGCATCGACGCAGGAGTGCTGCCGTGGCCTGGAAGAACATGAAGGTGCGTCTGAAACTGCAGAGCACGTTTGGCGCCCTGGCGCTGCTGGTGATGGCCGTGGCGGCATGAGCCATCCTCGCCTTGTCCCGGGCCAACGATCGATTCGTGGACTACGTCGGTGGCGTCGGCAAGGACGTCGAACTGGCGTCGGCGCTTCAGGGCGCCGCCTCCCGCCGGGCCTTGGCCGTGCGCGACATGGTGATAGCCGAGGATGCCAAGGCCGCCCAGGAACTCGCGACCACGGCAGCCCGGGAGCATGCGGCCACACAGGACGCGCTGGCCAAGCTCAAGCTGCTTGTGGCCCAGCGCCGTGACGGTGATGACGAGGATACTGCCCGGCTGGATGCGATCGAGCGTGTCGAGCGGCAGTACGGCCCGGTGGCGCTGGAGATCGTGAAACTCGGCAGCGCCGGGCAGCGCGATGAGGCCATTCGGAAGATCAACACCGAATGCCGGCCGTTGCTGGCGGCCTTGATCAAGGCGATCGATGCCTATCTGGTCCATGAGGCCGGCAACACACGAGGTCGAATCCAGGCTTCCGAGGATCTGTTTCGCCAGGAGCGCGCAGGCCTGATCGCCGGGGCCGTGCTGGCGGTTGCGGCTGCGCTGGGCCTGGGCTGGTGGTTGGGTCAGGGGCTGTCACGTCCGTTGCAGCGGGCGATTGTGGTGCCCGAGGCCGTCGCGGCGGGGGACTTGAGTTCGGAAGTCGTCGTTGACAGCCAGGATGAGACGGGCCAATTGATGGCAGCGCTGCAGAACATGAACGTCAGCCTCCAACAGATGGTGGCCCAGATCCGCCAATCGGCCGACAGCATTTCCACCGCCTCGAAGGAAATTGCCAGCGGCAACCAGGACCTGTCCAGTCGCACGGAGCATCAAGCCAGTGCCTTGCAGGAAACGGCGGCGTCCATGCAGCAGATGACGAGCACCGTGCAGCAGACGGCAGACAGTTCCCGGCAGGCGAGCCAACTGGCGCAGGCAGCCGTGCAGGTGGCGGAGCAGGGCGGCACCGTCGTGCAGCGCGTGGTGCAGACCATGGGTGACATCAGCGACTCCAGCCGCAAGGTGGCCGACATCATCTCGGTCATCGATGGGATTGCCTTCCAGACCAACATCCTCGCGCTTAACGCGGCCGTCGAGGCAGCACGGGCGGGCGAGCAGGGTCGCGGCTTCGCGGTTGTGGCGGGTGAGGTGCGCGCGCTGGCACAGCGCAGCGCCACGGCCGCTCGCGAGATCAAGGGGCTGATCCAGTCGAGCGTCGAGCGCGTCGATTCTGGCTCGACCCTCGTGGCCGAGGCGGGCACGACGATGGAGCAGATCGTCGCGCAGATTCGCCGCATGACGGACCTGATGGCGGAGATCAACGCCTCGGCGTCCGAGCAGAGCACGGGCATTGCCCAGGTGAACCAGGCCGTGGCGTCGATTGACCAGGGGACACAGCAGAACGCCGCGCTGGTGGAGCAGAGTGCCGCTGCGGCAGAGAGTCTTCAGGTGCAGGCTGCTGGGCTGAGCCAGGTGGTCGCCCAGTTCCGCACGGGGCGGGCCTGATCCCAGGTTCACCAAGGCTGACTTTCGGACGTTGCGGGGCACGTCGATACACTGGCCCGCTTTCGAGCGAGTCGAGCGCATCCCCCGATGAATCCTGACGCCAGCCGCCTGTGGCGTGCACCGCGCTGGGCCCTGTCCGTGCTGTTGGCCTGTCTGGCCATGGTGGGCCCCTTCTCCATCGACACCTACCTGCCGGCCTTCGCCGGGATCGCGTCGGCGCTGAACGCCACGCCGGTTCAGATGCAGCAGACGCTGTCGGCCTACCTGCTCGGCTTCGCCTTCATGAACCTCTTCCACGGCGCGCTGTCGGACTGCTTCGGCCGCCGGCCGGTGGTGTTGATCGGCCTGGGTGTGTTCACGCTGGCGAGCGTGGGCTGTGCGGTGGCCGGGTCGATCGGGCAACTGGTGTTCTGGCGCACGGTGCAGGGCATGTCGGCCGGCGCTGGCATCGTCGTGTCGCGGGCCATCATCCGGGACATGTTCCCGCCGGCGGACGCGCAGCGGGTGATGTCGCAGGTGACGCTCTTCTTCGGCGTGGCACCAGCGATTGCGCCGATGGTGGGCGGCTTCCTGTTCGTGCATGCCGACTGGCATTCGATCTTCTGGTTCCTGACCGCGATCGGCGCCGCGCTGCTGGTGTCCAACTGGCGGCTGCTGCCCGAGACGCTGCATCCGTCGCTCGTGCAGCCCTTCCACGTCGGGGCGCTGCTGCGCGAGTACTGGCGGCTGTGCAGCAGCCCCAAGTTCATGATGCTGGTGCTGGCTAGCGGCATCCCGTTCAACGGCATGTTCCTCTATGTGCTGGCCACGCCCGTGTTCCTGGGCGAGCACCTGCACTTCGCGCCGCAGCAGTTCTTCTGGTTCTTCCTGTGCTCCATCGGCGGCATCATGGGCGGCGCGGCGGTCAGCGGTCGCCTGGCCGGCAAGATGAGCCCGCAGCGGCAGATCATGCGGGGCTTCCGGATCATGTTCGCGGTGTCGGTGGCCAACATCGCGCTGAACATTTTCGTGCCGCTGAGCGCCTTCTGGGCGCTGCCGGTGGTGGGGCTGTTCGCCTTCGGCTGGGCCCTGATGGTGCCGGTCGTGACGCTGCTGGTGCTCGACCAGGTGCCCGAGCGGCGAGGCATGGCGTCGTCGTTGCAGGCCTGCATCGGCTCGGCCGCCAACGGCCTGGTGGCGGGCGTGCTGGTGCCGCTGGTCATGCACTCGACCGTGGCTCTCGCGGTGACCTCGGCCTTGCTGATGCTCGTCGGCCTGGCGTCCTGGTACGGGGTGCGGCGGTCGGTGGTGGGCTGAGTCCGGCCGGCTCAAGATGCCGGCCGGGCTGCCGAAATCAGCAGCATGAGAACACCTCTGCTCATCGCTGCTGCCTGCCTGCTCACGCTGGCCGCGCGAGCCCAGGAGTCCACGAAGGAGGCGCCCAAGGAGCCCGTCGAGGTGCTGCGCCAGCGCCTGGCGGAGCGCCTGTCGACCGCCGCTGAAGGCGCCACGGCCAAGACCCCCGCGAAGACACGCGGCAAGGCCGAGGCCAGGCCTGAGGGCCGCCAGGCGGCGCACTGGGGCTACACGGGTGACGTCGGCCCGGACCGGTGGGCCGAGCTGTCACCCGAGAACAAGCTCTGCGCCGTCGGCACGCGGCAGAGCCCCATCGACATCCGGGACGGCCTCCCGGTCGACCTGGAGCCGATCGCCTTCGACTACCGCACCGGTGGCTTCTCGGTGCTCGACAACGGCCACACGGTCCAGGTGAACGTGGCGCCCGGCAGCGGTCTGACCGTCATGGGCCGGCGCTACGAGCTGCTGCAGTTCCACTTCCACCGGCCGAGCGAGGAACGCATCAACGGCAAGCAGTTCGAGATGGTGGCCCACCTCGTGCACCGGGATGCGCAGGGACGCCTGGCCGTCGTGGCCGTGCTGCTGGACCGGGCGCGGGATGACAAGCCGCAGCCGCTCATCCAGACCGTCTGGGCCAACCTGCCGCTGGAGAAGGGCGAGCCACTGGCCGCGCAGGTCCAGATCGACCTGAACCAACTGCTGCCGTCGGACCGAGGCTACTTCACCTACATGGGGTCGCTGACGACGCCGCCCTGTACCGAAGGGGTGCTGTGGATGGTGATGCGCCAGCCGGTGGCGCTGTCGGCCCAGCAACTGGGCATCTTTGCGCGGCTCTACCCGATGAACGCGCGGCCGCTGCAGGCTGGCTCGGGCCGGATCATCAAGGAGTCGCTGGGCGGTCCTTGACCTGACCCTTGGTCGTGCGGCGCGCGCCCGACAGCCAGTCGTGCAGCGTCGCGAACAGCTGCTCGGCCACCACCGGCTTGGCGACGTGGTCGTCCATGCCGGCGTCCAGGCAGCGCTGGCGCTCTTCGTCGAAGGCGTTGGCCGTCATCGCCAGGATGGGCAGCTCCGCGCCCTGGGGCAGCGCGCGGATGGCACGGGTGGCGTCCAGGCCATCCATCACCGGCATCTGCACATCCATCAGCACCAGGGCGTAGTCGCCGTGCTTGACCATGTCGACCGCCTGCTGGCCGTCGACGGCCACGTCGACCACCAGACCCGCGCTGCCGATCAGGGCGACGGCCACTTCCTGGTTGACGGGGTTGTCCTCCGCGAGCAGCAGGCGCCGCGGCTGTCGCGCCGCCAGCTGGGCCAGCCGCTCTCGGGCGGAATGCGGCCGCGGGGCCGCCACGGGTGCCACGGGCGCCTGTGCGGGAGCCTCGACGGTCAGCGCGAACCAGAAACAGCTGCCGCTGCCCAGGGTGCTTTCCACGCCGACGGTGCCGCCCATCAGCTCGGCCAGCCGCCGGCAGATGGCCAGCCCGAGCCCGGTGCCGCCGTAGCGGCGTGTGGTCGAGCTGTCGGCCTGCTCGAAGTCGCGGAACAGTCGGGCCTGCGCCTCCGCGGCAATGCCGATGCCACTGTCCTGAACCTCGAATCGCAGTGCCAGCCCTGGCCCGCCGTGGTTCGCTTCGACGCGGGCGCGCAGGCGGACGAAGCCCTTGTCGGTGAACTTTACGGCATTGCCGGCGAAGTTGAGCAGCACCTCGGAGATGCGCTGCGGGTCACCCATGAGCACACGGCCGGCCAGCTCGGGCGCCACGTCGGTCTCCACGCGCAGGCGCTTGGCGGCGGCGGCCTGCGTGGTCATGTTGGCGATGTTGTCCAGCACCTGGTCGACCGTGAACTCGCGCTGCTCGAGGCTCACCTTGCCCGCCTCGATCTTGGAGAAATCCAGCACGTTGTTGATGACGCTGAGCAGGTGCTCGGCCGCGTTGGCCACCTTCTGCAGACGCTGCTGCTGCTCGGGCTCCACCGTGTCGCTCTGGGCGAGATAGGTCAGGCCGATGATCGCGTTCATCGGCGTGCGGATCTCGTGGCTCATGTTGACGAGGAAGGCGCTCTTGGCGAGGCTCGCGGCCTGGGCCGCCTGCGTGGCTTCGGCCAGTTCGGCGGTGCGGGCCTCGACCAGTTCCTCGAGGTGGTGCCGGTAGCGTTCCAGTTCAAGCGCATCGCGGCGCTGGCGCGAGATGTCGGTCAGGAAGCCATGCCACAGCACGCTGCCGTCGGCTTCCCGCTGGGCGATGGCGTTGCCGTAGAGCCAGCGCTCGCCACCCTCGGCCAGCGGCGTGCGGAACTCCTGCTGCCAGGGGCTCAGGCTGCGTGCCGAGGCCAGCAGGCTGTCGCGCACGGCGGTGCGGTCATCGGGGTGGATGCGCTCGAACCACGGTGCCGCGCTGCGGCTGAGTTCGGCGCTGCCGAGCAGGAAGTACTCGCGCACCGCCTCGCTGACATAGGCAAAGCTGAACTCGCCCGTCACACCCAGGCGCAGCTGGTAGACCACACCGGGCACCGTCTCGGCCATGCCGCGCAGGCGGTCGATCAGGTGGCGCTGGGCGTCGAACTGCTGTTGCAGGGCGTCGCGCATGTGTTCCAGGTGACCACCGAGCAGGCCGATCTCGTCTTGGCGGGTATGGTTGAGCGTGGCGTCGAAGCGGCCTTCGGCCAGGTCATTGGCGAAGTCGCCCAATTCACGCAGCGGCCGGAACAAGCGTGAGTTGAGCAGCCATAGCACCAGGGCCAGCGAGGCGAGCAACTGACCACCGACCGTGGCCCCGTACAGCCAGCGTTGCCGCACGACGGCCGTGGTGCTCAGGTGGTCGTCGATCTCGATCTGGATGTGGCCAATGCGGGTCGCACCGCGCAGGATCTCGCGCTCGCCGGTGAGCGTCTGCCCAAGGCGCCGCTCGGGCAGGTGGTTCTCGATGAAGGGCAGGCCCTGCGAGGCATCGCTGACGCTCACCCGCACCACCTCGGGCGACTTCATGATGGCCGACACCACCTCGCGCGCCGCCACGGCGTCCAGGTTCCAGAGCAATTCGGGGAGGCTGCTGGCGAGCACGTCCAGCTTGGCATCCAGGTCGCGCTGCAGCGACTGCTCGGCCACCTGGGCCTCGCGCAGCCCGATGAACAGGCCGCCGACGATCAAGGCCGGCAACAGCAGGCCGATGCTGGCGCCCAGGGCGAGGGCGGCGAAGAGCGAGGACGAGGGCTTGCGACTCAAGATGCGTTCATGCTGCCACGAGAACGGGGCCAGACGAGCAAAAAGCGCCACGTCGCGGTGGCGGCGTGGCGCTTTTGGTGAGTTTCGGCATCAGCCCTTGCCCAGCAGGGCAGGCTTGAGGGATGAATCCACCGCCTTCTCGCCGAGCCAGATCTTCAGGATCGCGTTGTAGAAGGCGATGTCCTTCATCGCCTCGCCTTGCTGCTTGCCGTTGAAGTACATCACGGTGCCGGTATCAGGCACCCAGTCCACCGTCACGGTGTCCCCCTTCTTGGCCTGCGGGATGTTCACGAAGGCCTCGCCGAACTGGGCGAGCTGATTGACGAACTTGGAGCGCTCGGTCTTGTCGGTGTTGGCCGTGATGCCGGCCATGAAGGCCTGGCCGAGCTCGTCGCCGGTCACCTCGCGCAGCATCGTCAGCGTGAAGCGGCGCGGGCCGGTGGCATCCAGCACGCCGGCCGTCGAGTCCTTCTTCTCGGTCAGGTACAGGCCGAGCACATAGACCTTCACGACGATGCGCGTGCGCACACCGGCGCCATTGAGCTTGAGCTCCTTGCCGCCCACCTTGACCGTGTCGTCCAGCTTCACGCCAGCCACTTCCGCCGCGGGCACCAGGCCTGCCATCCCGAGGGCGAGGGTCAGGCCGGTCAGCCAGCGAGTGACGGGTTTCGTCTTCATGCGATCTCCTGTTCTTGGGTGGCGATTCAATGGGCGCCGTCGAGCTTGAAGAGGCTCACCACCTCCTCGAGGCCCTGGGCCTGGGTGCGCAGGGAGTCGGCAGCGGCAGCCGCCTCTTCCACCAGCGCTGCGTTCTGCTGTGTGCTCTTGTCCATGTCATGGATGGTATGCGTGACCCGCTCGATGCCGGCGCTCTGCTCGGCGCTGGCGTGCGTGATCTCACCCATGATGTCGGTCATCCGTTGCACGCTCGCCACCACGCCCTGCATGGTGTTGCCGGCCTTGGCGACCAGTTCGCTGCCCAGGGCCACCTTCTCGACGGAGTCGCCGATCAGGCGCTTGATCTCCTTCGCGGCGTCTGCGCTGCGGCCAGCCAGCGAGCGCACTTCGCCAGCCACCACGGCGAAGCCGCGACCCTGCTCGCCGGCGCGCGCCGCTTCCACGGCGGCATTGAGCGCGAGGATGTTCGTCTGGAAAGCGATGCCGTCGATGACGCTGATGATGTCGACGATCTTCTTGGAGGACGCGTCGATGCTGCCCATCGTCGTCACGACCTGGGCCACGACCTCGCCGCCTTCGCCGGCCACTTGTGAGGCCGCCTGGGCCAGCTGGTTGGCCTGCTGGGCGTTCTGAGCGTTCTGCTGCACGGCATCGGTCAGGGTCTTCATCGCTGACAGCGTCTGCTCCAGAGAGGCGGCCTGGGCCTCGGTGCGGACGGACAGGTCGAGGTTGCCGCTGGCGATCTCGCTGGACGCCGACGCAATCGATTCGGTGCCCTCGCGAACGCGGCCGACGATGCCCTTGAGGCTCTCGTTCATGTCGTGCAGCGCCTGCAGCAGGTCGCCGGTCTCGTCGCGGCTGCGCACTTCGATGACGCTGGTCAGGTTGCCGGAAGCGACCTTGCGGGCCACCGCCACCGCGCCGCGCAGCGGCACGACGATGCCGCGCGTGATCAGCACGCCGGTCAGCATGCTCGCCAGGATGGCCGCGGCGGCCAGTGCGAGCAGCAGCAGGGCCGTCTTGCGGGCCACCGCATTGGACTTGGCGCCGGCTTCTTCCATCGCGGCGTTGCGACCTTCGACCAGCTTGTCGAGGGCGGCGAGGTAACGAATCTGCGCTGCGCGCACCGAGAACTGGTACTTCAGCGGCGCGCCTTCGGTGTCGCCCGAGGCCACCGTCTTCACGAAGGCCGCCTGGGCCGGCAGGAACTTGGCGCGCACTTCCTCGATGGCCTTGAACTGCGCCAGGCTTGCCTCGTCCGTCAGCAGGGGCTTGAGCTCGGCCATGGTCTTCTCGTGCGCAGCCATCAGGCCGGCGACGGTGTCGAGCTCTTTCTTGATCTGTTCTTCGCCCGTCATGATGAGCGTGGTCATCATGCTGCGCGAGGCGTCACCCAGTTCGCTCTTGGCCTTGTTGGCCAGCGCGACCGCCTTGTAGTCGTTGCTCAGCAACTGGGTGATCTCGGCGTTCAGCGTCTGGATCCCGAAGTAACCCAGGCCAGCCATCGCCATCAGGCAGGCAATGACGACGCTGAAGCCAGCGGTGAGCCGCTGACCGATGCGCATGCGGGACAGAAACGACATGGGGACAGTCTCCAAAGGAAAAGCGCCTCCGGGACGGGGTTCGAGTTCTTGGACAGATCCCAGTGGGCGCGAACGATTTCAGCAGAAATTGGCAGGCGCCACACAGGCTGAGATGGGCCCTGCAAAGGATTGCCGTGACATGTGCGGCAAACGCGGCGTTCCTATCAATTCGGATGCTGCCTTTTGGTGCGCGGCCGCCACGGTGCCTGGGGACAACCACGACACGCCAGCGCCGACTTTTCAAGCGCTACTTCTCAATTCTGCGCCAAGTCCTTATTTCTGAATGACATTTTTTGTCGAGCTGTATGGATCAACAGTCGATCCTAAGTGCTTGATTTCATTGAAAAAACTTGTGCGAAACCTTGACCCCGCCGGGTCGCCCCCGTAAAGTGGGAGGAAGTGTTGTTTAGTGGTGAAAAGTGTCGGAACTCGTCTTTCAGGGACCCTCCAGCCTGGCTTTGGATGCCAAGGGTCGCCTGAGCGTGCCCGCTCGGCACCGGGAGGTGCTGCAGGTCCTGTGCGAGGGGCGGTTGACGATCACCAAGCATCCCGACGGCTGCCTGATGGTGTTCCCACGCCCGACCTGGGAGGTCTTCCGTGACAAGGTCGCCGCGCTGCCGATGTCGGCGGTGGGCTGGAAGCGGGTGTTCCTGGGCAATGCGATGGACGTGGAGATCGACTCGGCATCCCGCGTGCTGATCTCGCCCGAACTGCGCAAGAGTGCCGGCCTGAAGAGCGACGTCATGCTGATCGGCATGGGCAGTCACTTCGAGCTGTGGGACGCCGAGGCGCATGCCGCGCAGGAGGCGGCCACGATGGCCGGCCCCATGCCCGACTCCCTCAAGGACTTCAGCTTCTGATGGGCGGCGTGATGAACGACGAAGCCCCGTTCCGCCACACGACCGTGCTGCTGAACGAGGCGGTCGACGGCGTGCTGGCGCGACCGGACGGCACCTATGTCGACGGCACCTTCGGCCGCGGCGGCCATTCGCGCCTGCTGTTGAGCAAGCTCGGTCCCGGCGGCCGGCTGATCGCCATCGACCGCGACCCCGAGGCCATCGCCGCCGCGCAGGCGATCGACGACCCGCGCTTCACGATCTGCCACAGCGGCTTTGCCGACATGGCAGCGCAATTGGCGGCGCTGGGTGTTCATCAGGTGGATGGTGTCCTGCTGGACCTGGGTGTGTCCAGCCCACAAATCGACAACCCCGCGCGAGGCTTCAGCTTCCGCTTCGAGGGGCCGCTGGACATGCGCATGGACACGACCCGCGGGATGAGCGCGGCGGACTTCCTCGCAAGCGCCGACGAACGCGAGATTGCACGGGTGATCAAAGACTATGGCGAAGAACGGTTTGCTGGCCAGATTGCAAAGGCGCTTGTTGCTCGCCGGGAAACCGGTGCGCCCCTCACGCGCACCGACGAACTGCGCGAACTCGTGGCTCGCACGGTCAAGACCCGTGAGCCCGGACAGGATCCGGCGACACGCACCTTTCAAGCCCTTCGGATTCATGTCAATCGCGAGCTTGAAGAGCTTGAGCAAGGGCTGAACGCCGCGCTGCGGCTGCTGAGCCCCGGCGGGCGGCTGTCGGTCATCAGCTTCCACTCGCTGGAGGACCGCCGCGTGAAGCAGTTCATTGCCGCTCACAGCAAGGCCGAGTTCGACCGCCGTGCCCCGTTCGCGCCGCCGCCGGCTCTGGCGCTGAAGGCCCTGGGCCGGGTGATGCCGAGTGCCGCCGAGGTGGCCGCCAACCCGCGTTCGCGTTCCGCGGTGCTGCGCGTGGCCGAGCGCACCGATGCTCCGCTGAAGGACTGAGCCCATGGCCAAGCTCAACCTCCTGCTGATCCTGGCCGTGCTGGCCAGCGGTGTCGTGTTGGTGCACAACGCCTACGAGTCGCGCCGCCTGTTCGCGGAGCGCGAGCGGGCCAAGAACGAAGGCGAGCGCCTGGCTGCCGATGCCGAGCGGCTGAAGGCTGAACGCCACGCCCAGGCCACCAACCTGCGCGTGGAGCAGGTCGCGCGCGAGCGCCTGGGCATGCGCCTGATCTCGCCGGCAGTCGTCGCCTCGGGGGTGACGCCGTGAGCAAGCCCGGGGGCCACAAGAGCGGCGCCCGCCCGGTGAGCGGTGCGCGTGGCGTCAGCTATTCCACCAGCCCGCTGCTGGCCTCCAAGACGCCGCCCTGGCGCTCGCGCTTCCTGGTGGCACTCGTAGGTCTGGCCTTTGTCGGGCTGCTGGCGCGTGCCATCTACGTGCAGGTGCTGCACACCGAATTCTTTCAGAAGCAGGGTGAGGCCCGCTACGCGCACACGCTGGAGCTGCCGGCCAGCCGCGGCCGCATCAACGACCGCACCGGCCAGGTGCTGGCCGCGAGCGTGGCCGTGCCGTCGATCTGGGCGATCCCGAAGGAGGTCGACGCCGACCCCGGCAAGCGCCGCGACCTGGCCCAGGCCCTGGGGCTGACGTCCAAGGAGCTGGAGACCAAGCTCAACCCGGAATCACGTTTCGTCTGGCTCAAGCGCCTGGCCGATGACGAGACGGCCGCGAAGGTGAAGGCCCTCGGCCTGAAGGGTGTGTTTCAGGACCGCGAGTACCGTCGCAAGTACCCCGAAGGCGAAGCTGCCGCGCATGTGGTGGGCTTCACCAACGTCGAGGACAAGGGCCAGGAAGGCATCGAGCTCGCCTTCCAGAAGGAACTGCAGGGCCGCGATGGTTCGCGCTCCGTCGTGCGTGACCGGCTGGGCCGCGTCGTGGAGGACATCGGCGAGATCGTGCCCGCCGCCAACGGCCGCGACGTGGACCTGTCCGTGGACTCCAAGGTGCAGTTCTTCGCCTACCAGCGCATCCGCGATGCGGTGGCCGAGAACAAGGCCAAGGCTGGCTCGGTCGTCGTGCTGGACGCGCAGACCGGCGAGGTGCTGGCGCTGGCCAACTTCCCGAGCTACGACCCGGGCAGCCGCCAGAACCTGTCGGGCGAACAGTTGCGCAACCGCGCTCTCACCGACGTCTTCGAGCCCGGCTCCACGATGAAGCCCTTCATCGCGGGCCTGGCGATGGACACCGGTCGCGTCACGGCCGACACCTTGGTCGACACCGGCAACGGCAAGTACCCATTCCAGGGTGCCGTCATCACCGACACCCATCCGCACGGGGTCATCCCGGTGCGCGAGGTCATCAAGTTCTCCAGCAACATCGGCGCCACCAAGCTCGCGATGCAGATGCAGCCGCGCGAGATGCACGAGATGTTCACGGCCATCGGCCTGGGCCAGCGGCCGCAGATCAGCTTCCCCGGTGCCATCAGCGGCAAGCTGCGCCCCTACAAGACTTGGCGGCCGATCGAGCAGGCCACGATGAGCTACGGCTATGGCCTGTCGGCGTCGCTGTTCCAGCTGGCCCGCGCCTACACGGTGTTCGCGCGCGACGGCGAGATCATCCCGGTCAGCATGCTGCGCCAACCGCACGACCACCCCGTGCCCGGCATCCGCGTGTTCAAGCCCGAAGTGGCTCGCGAGCTGCGCCTGATGCTGCAGGCCGCTGCCGGCCCCGGCGGCACGGCGCCGGACGCGCAGGTGCCCGGCTACAGCATCGGCGGCAAGAGCGGTACGGCCCACAAGCAGGAAGGCCGCGGCTACGCGAGCAACAAGTACCGCTCCTGGTTCGTCGGCATCGCACCGATCAGCAATCCGCGCATCGTCGTGGCTGTGATGGTGGATGAGCCCACGGCGGGCGTGTACTACGGCGGCAAGGTCGCCGGCCCGGTGTTCAGCCAGGTCACGGCCCAGACGCTGCGCCTGCTCGGCGTGCCGCCCGATCTCGACGTGAAGAGCCAGATCGTCGCGAACAAGAACGCCGTGGCCACCGAAGAAAGCTTCTGAGATGACGATGCCCCCACGTTCGCTTCGCTCACTGCCCCCCGAGGGGGCGTCATCGCCCTTGGGGCGGCCCGGCGGTCGATGATGTTGACCCGCCTCAAATCCCCCGACGCCGCCGCCCGCTGGCTCGCCGAATGGTGCACCGGCACGCTGCGCACCGACAGCCGCCAGGTCCAGCCCGGTGATGCCTTCATCGCCTGGCCGGGCTATGCCCGCGACGGCCGCGAGTACGTCGCTGCCGCGCTCGCCGCCGGGGCGGCCACCTGCCTCGTGGAAGACGCCGACGTGGAGCGCTTCGGCTTCGTCGATGCCCGCGTGGCGTCGCTGCCCGGTCTGAAGGCCCGCACCGGCGAGATCGCCGCGGCCTTCTTCGGCAAGCCCACCGAGACGCTGGACGTGGTGGCCGTGACGGGCACGAACGGCAAGACCTCGTCGGCCTGGTGGATCGCCCAGGCCAGCGCGCTGCTGGCCAAGCGCTGCGGCCTCGTCGGGACCCTGGGCATCGGGGAGCCGCCGCGCCTGGACTACAACGGCCTGACCACGCCCGACCCCGTGCTGCTGCAGGCCGCCTTCGCGCGCATGCGGGACCAGGGCTTCGCCGCCTGTGCGATCGAGGCGAGCAGCATCGGCATCGTCGAAGGCCGGCTCGCCGGCAGCGCGGTGCGCGTGGCGGTGTTCACCAACTTCACGCAGGACCACCTCGACTACCACGGCACGATGGACGCCTACTGGGCGGCCAAGCGGGCGCTGTTCAGCTTCCCCGGGCTGCGCGCGGCGGTCGTGAACCTGGACGACCCCAAGGGCCCGCCGCTGGCCGCCGAACTGGCCGCGCTGGATGTCTGGACCACCGGCGTCGAGCGCAGCGACGCGCGGCTCTCGGCCCGCGGCCTGCACTACACCGGCGAGGGCCTGGCCTTCACCTTGCATGAAGGCGCCGACGCCGTTGCCGTGCAGACCAGCCTGATCGGCGACTACAACGCCGCCAACCTGCTCGGTGTGGCCGGTGCCCTGCGCGCCCAGGGCCATGCGCTGGCCGACGTGGCCCGCGTGCTCAGCCACGTGACCCCGGTGCCGGGCCGCATGCAGCGTGTGGGCAATGGCCGTGAGCTGCCGCAGGTTGTCGTCGATTACGCCCACACGCCGGACGCGCTGGACAAGGCGCTGTCCGCCCTGCAGGGCCTCGCCCAGGCGCGCGGCGGCGAGCTGGTGTGCGTGTTCGGCTGCGGCGGTGACCGCGACCGCGGCAAGCGCCCGCAGATGGGGGCCATCGCCGCGCGCCTGGCCGGCCGTGTCGTCATCACGACCGACAACCCGCGCACCGAGGTGCCGGCGCAGATCCTGGCCGACATCGCCGTGGCTGCCCCCGAAGCGCTCGTCATCGAGGCGCGTGAAGAGGCCATCCGCGCGGCCATCGCACAGGCCGGCGCGCGCGACATCGTGCTCGTCGCCGGCAAGGGCCATGAGGACTACCAGGAAGTGAATGGCGTGCGCCGTCCGTTCTCCGACGTCGGCGAGGCCCGGGCCGCGCTGCTTGAAAGGGCCGGCCTGTGAGCCACGTCATGACGCTGGCCGATGCCCAGGCGCTGCTGCCGGGCGCCACGCTCGTGGGTGACGGCGCGACCGCGTTCGCCCGTGTGCACAGCGACACGCGCACGCTGCGGGCCGGTGACCTGTTCGTCGCATTGCGCGGCGAGCGCTTCGATGCGAACGACTTCCTTGCGCAGGCCAAGGCCAGCGGTGCCGTGGCGGCACTCGCCGAACGGGGCCTCGCCGAAGCCGGGTTGCCTGGCCTGCTCGTGCCGGATGCCAAGGCCGCCCTGGGCCTGCTCGCCACCGGTTGGCGTCGCCAGCATCGGATCCCCGTCGTCGCCGTCACCGGCAGCAACGGCAAGACCACGACGACCCAGATGATCGCCAGCATCCTGCGCACCTGGGTCGGCGACGACGCGCTGGCCACCGAGGGCAACTACAACAACGACATCGGCGTGCCGCTGACGCTGATGCGCCTGCGCCATGACGACGAGCGCAGCCACCGCGCGGCCGTCGTCGAGCTGGGGATGAACCACCCGGGCGAGATCGCGCCGCTGGCGGCCATGGCGCAGCCGACGGTCGCCCTGGTGAACAACGCTCAGCGCGAGCACCAGGAGTTCATGGCGACCGTCGAGGCCGTGGCGCGCGAGAACGGCGCCGTGCTGCAGGCGCTGGGTTCGACCGGCTGCGCGGTCTTCCCCGCAGAAGATGCCTGCGCGCCGATCTGGTTCGAGCTGGCGGGCAGCCGCCCGCACCTGACCTTCGCGCTGCGCGGTGAGGCGGACGTGACCGGCGCTGCGCAGTGGCAAGGATCGCACTGGGCCGTGGAGCTGCACACGCCCGCCGGCACCGTGCCGGTGGCGCTGCACATGGCCGGTGAACACAACGTTCGCAATGCCCTGGCCGCCGCCGCCTCTGCGCTGGCCGCAGGAGCGCCGTTGACCGCGATCCAGCAGGGGCTCGAGGCGTTCCGCGCGGTCAAGGGTCGCTCCGAACTGAAGCGCGACGCCCGTGGCCGCACGCTGATCGACGACAGCTACAACGCCAACCCCGACAGCGTCCGCGCCGCCATCGACGTGCTCGCCGGCCTGCCGGGCGAGAGCTGGCTGATCCTCGGCGACATGGGCGAGGTCGGCAACGACGGCCCTGCCTTCCACCGTGAGGTGGGCGCCTACGCGGCTGAGCGTGGCATCGCCCATCTGTGGACGGCCGGCAGCGCCGCCCGCGACGCCGCCGCCGCCTTCGGCCCCACAGCCCGTGCTTTTGACACCCCCGCTGCGCTCATCGCAGCGCTGACGGCACCACCCGACGCAGCCCAGACCCTGGTCAAGGGCTCGCGCTTCATGAAGATGGAACACGTGGTCTCGGCCCTTCAACAAGCACAACCCGGAGACCCGCATGCTGCTTAGCCTGGCCCAGTGGCTGCAGGGCCTCTACCCCGACCTGGGCTTCCTGCGTCTTTTCCAGTACATCACCTTCCGTGCCGTGATGGCGGCCATGACCGCGCTGCTGATCGGCCTGGCCTTCGGCCCCTGGGTCATCCGCAGCCTGACCGCGATGAAGATCGGCCAGCCGGTGCGCAGCTACGGCGTGCAGGCCCACCTGGCCAAGAGCGGCACGCCGACGATGGGCGGCGTGCTGATCCTGATCGGCATCGGCGTGTCGACGCTGCTGTGGTTCGACTGGAGCAACCGCTTCGTCTGGGTCGTCATGCTCGTGACGATGGGGTTCGGTGCCATCGGCTGGGTGGACGACTGGCGCAAGGTGGTCGACAAGAACCCGGAAGGCATGAAGAGCCGCGAGAAGTTCTTCTGGCAGAGCCTGATCGGCCTGTTCGCAGCGCTGTACCTGGCCTTCAGCGTGTCGGAGGCGAGCTTTCTCGGCGTGGTGCAGCTGTTCTTCCGCTGGGTCAGCAGCGGCTTCTCGACGGAGCTGCCGCCCAAGGCCGACCTCTTGATCCCGTTCTTCAAGACCATCAGCATGCCGCTGGGCGTGTGGGGCTTCGTGGCGCTGGCGTTCTTCGTCATCGTTGGCACGAGCAATGCGGTGAACTTCACCGACGGCCTGGACGGGCTGGCCATCATGCCGGTCGTGATGGTGGGCTCGGCGCTCGGGGTGTTCGCCTACGTGACCGGCTCGTCGGTGTTCTCCAAGTACCTGCTGCTGCCCTACATCCCGGGCGCCGGTGAGCTGCTGATCTTCTGCGCGGCGATGGCCGGCGCGGGCCTGGCTTTCCTGTGGTTCAACGCGCATCCGGCCCAGGTGTTCATGGGTGACGTCGGCGCACTGGCGCTTGGCGGTGGCCTCGGCACGCTGGCCGTCATCACGCGCCAGGAGATCGTGCTCGGCATCATGGGCGGCATCTTCGTGGCCGAGGTGCTGTCGGTCATGCTCCAGGTGACCTGGTTCAAGTACACGAAGAAGAAGTACGGCGAGGGCCGGCGCATCTTCAAGATGGCGCCGCTGCACCACCATTTCGAAAAGGGCGGCTGGAAGGAAACGCAGGTCGTCATCCGCTTCTGGATCATCACGATGCTGCTGTGCCTGGTCGGCCTGGCCAGCCTCAAGCTCCGCTGACGCGATGAAGCTGGACCTGCCACACCTCCATCAGCAGCGCGTGCTCGTGCTGGGCCTCGGGGACTCCGGTCTCGCGATGGCCCGCTGGTGCGCGCGCTTCGGGGCGCAGGTCACGGTGTGGGACTCCCGCCCCCAGCCGCCGCAGCTCGCCGCGCTGGGCGACACGGCCGCCTTCATCACGGGTGAACTCACCGCGGACATCGTGGCCGGTTTCCAGGCCGTGCTGAGGAGCCCGGGCCTGTCGCCGCTGGACGCGCGGCTGAAGCCGGTCTACGAACACGGCCCCGCGGTGCGCGGCGAGCTGGACCTGTTCGCCGAAGCCCTGGCCGCGCTGAAGGCGCAGCACGGTTACGCGCCGGCGGTACTGGCCATCACCGGCACCAACGGCAAGACGACCACGACTTGCATGACCGGCCTGCTCGTCGAGCGCGCCGGCAAGCGCGTGGCGATTGCCGGCAACATCGGCCCGACGCTGCTGGACACGCTGACCGAGGCGCTGGCCAAGGAGCCGGATCCGGTCGTCGAAGCTGTCGCCGTCGAGCCGCCCGTCGAGGCTCCCGCCCTGGAAGCGGTCGACGAGGTCGCGGTGGAAGAGGGCGCCCCGACCGCCGAGCCGGAGGCTGCCGCCGACGACGCTGCAGCGGCCGTGATCCCCGATGAAGAGGCGCCGCTGCCCATCGACCCGCCACCGCCCCGCGGCCCGGTCTTCGAGACGTTGCCGGAGGTCTGGGTGCTGGAGCTGTCCAGCTTCCAGCTCGACAACGTCGCCGGCTTCGACCCGACCGCGGGCGCACTGCTCAACCTCACGCAAGACCACCTCGACTGGCATGGCGACATGGCGTCCTACGGCCGTGCCAAGGCCCGCATCTTCGGTCGTGGCATGGAGAGCCCGACCGTCATCGTCGCCAACCGCGACGATGCCGAGGTGGAAGGCCTCATCCCGGCGCCGGTGTTCGTGAAGGGCACGCGCGGCAAGCCCGGCCGCACGGTGTCGCGCCGTGTGGTGCGCTTCGGGCTGAACCCGCCGAAAGCGCCGGGCGACTTCGGCCTCGTCGACGAAGGCGGCCTCGCCTGGCTCGTGCGCGCCCGCGAGCTGGACCCCACCGTCAAGAAGCGCCGTGGCGACGACGACGAGCCGCTGGTCATCCAGCGCCTGATGCCGGCCGACGCGCTGCGCGTGCGCGGCCGGCACAACGCCGCCAATGCACTGGCTGCGCTGGCGCTGGCCACCGCGGCGGGCTGCGAACTCGCACCGATGCTGCACGGCCTGCGCGAGTACCGCGGCGAGCCGCACCGTGTGGAGCCGGTGGCCAGCATCGATGGCGTCGAGTTCTACGACGACAGCAAGGGCACGAACGTCGGCGCGACGGTGGCCGCGATCTCGGGCCTGGGTGCCGATCGCGCGCCGGCCAAGCTCATCCTCATCCTCGGCGGCGATGGCAAGGGCCAGGATTTCGCACCGCTGGCCGAGGGCGTGGCCCGCCACGCGCGAGCCGTCGCGCTGATCGGCCGTGACGCGCCGCAGATCGAAGCGGCGCTTGCGGCCACCGGCGTGCCGATGCAGCGCCACGACACGCTCGAAGCGGCCACCGCCTGGTGTCTGGCTCAGGCGCAAGGCGGTGACAGCGTGCTGCTGTCGCCGGCCTGCGCGAGCCTGGACATGTTCCGCAACTACGCCCACCGCGCCGAGGTGTTCGTCGCCGCGGTGCAGCAGCTGGCCGACGACCGCGGGGTGGCGCTGTGAGTGCGATCACCGCGAAGCTGCAGTCGCTGTGGAAGCGCGGCGGCGAAGACGCCAGCGTGCCGGTGCGCGACTGGGTGTCCACGTCCGCCGGCCGCCCGACGCAGCTGCAGGGCTTCGACATCACGCTCGTGTGGGTCGTGCTCGCGCTGATGGCGTTCGGGTTGCTGATGGTCTATTCGGCGTCGATCGCGATGCCGGACAACCCGCGCTTCTCCAAGTACCTGCCCACGCACTTCCTGACGCGCCACCTGGTGGCCATCGGCTTTGCGCTGATCGCCGGCTTCATCACCGTGCAGATCCCGGTGTCGCTGTGGGAGCGCTACGCGCCGTGGGTGTTCGTGATCTCGCTGGTGCTGCTGGTGGCGGTCCTGATCCCGGGGATCGGCAAGGTCGTGTACGGCGCGCGGCGCTGGATTCCGCTCGGCGTCATGAACTTCCAGCCGTCGGAGCTGGCCAAGTTCGGCATCGCGCTGTATGCGGCCAACTACATGATGCGCAAGATGGACGCCCGGGAGAACTTCTTCCAGGCGGTCACGCCGATGGCGATC
>RXJW01000044.1 GCA_003963005.1 Burkholderiales bacterium | reverse complement strand
CGCCAAAGCTGCCGCCGATGATGACCGTGAACTTGGGCACCTGGGCGCAGGCCACGGCCGTCACCATCTTGGCGCCGGCGCGGGCGATGCCGTCGTTCTCGTACTTGCGGCCGACCATGAAGCCGGTGATGTTCTGCAGGAACACCAGCGGGATCTTGCGCTGGCAGCACAGCTCGATGAAGTGCGCGCCCTTGTTCGCGCTCTCGGCGAAAAGGATGCCGTTGTTGGCGACGATGCCCACCGGCATGCCCTCGATGTGCGCGAAGCCGCAGACGAGCGTGGCGCCGTAGCGGGCCTTGAATTCATCGAACTCCGAGCCGTCGACGATCCGGGCGATGACCTCACGCACGTCGAAGGGCTTGCGGGTGTCGGTCGGGATCACGCCGTGCAGCTCGGCGGGGTCGTAGGCCGGCGCCTTCGGCGGCTGCACGGCCAGCGGGTTGGCCTTGGTCCAGTTCAGCCGGGCGACCGACTGGCGGGCGATGGCCAGCGCATGGGTGTCGTTGTTGGCGAGGTGGTCGGCCACGCCGGACAGGCGCGTGTGCACGTCGCCGCCGCCGAGGTCTTCGGCCGACACGACCTCGCCCGTGGCCGCCTTCACCAGCGGCGGGCCGCCCAGGAAGATCGTGCCCTGGTTCTTGACGATGATGGTCTCGTCGCTCATGGCCGGCACGTAGGCGCCGCCGGCCGTGCACGAGCCCATCACGACCGCGATCTGCGGGATGCCGGCGGCCGACAGGTTGGCCTGGTTGAAGAAGATGCGGCCGAAGTGGTCGCGGTCGGGGAAGACCTCGTCCTGGTTGGGCAGGTTGGCGCCGCCGCTGTCCACGAGGTAGATGCAGGGCAGGCGGTTCTGCTGCGCGATCTCCTGCGCGCGCAGGTGCTTCTTGACGGTGATCGGGTAGTAGGTGCCACCCTTCACGGTCGCGTCGTTGCAGACGATGACGCACTCCACGCCGGCCACGCGGCCGATGCCCGCCACCACGCCGCCGCCCGGCGCGGCGTTGTCATACAGGTTCAGGCCGGCGAGCGGGGCCAGCTCCAGGAACGGCGTGCCCGGGTCCAGCAGCATCTCGACGCGGTCGCGCGGCAGCAGCTTGCCGCGGGCGGTGTGCTTGGCACGTGCCGCCTCGCCGCCGCCCTGGGCGATCTGCGCGAGCTTGGCGTTGAGGTCGTCGATCAGCCCGCGCATGGCGTCAGCATTGGCCTTGAAATCGGCCGAGCGGGGGTTGAGCTGGGTGGTCAGGACCGGCATGGTGTCTCCCGGAGGCTTCGCTTAAGCGAAACTCAACTTGATGGCGTGACGGCCTCGTGAGCCGTGCGAGGAGCGTCAGGATAATCGAGCACGCACGGGGATGCAATCACGACTTGAGTAATCCTCAATAACTGCGCAGAATGCGGCCCAGCATGCGCACTGCCGCCCCACCAGCCCAACGTCGCTCGCCCGCCGGCCCCAAGGCCGAGCAGCGGGTACGCGACATCCTGCGCGTCGGCCGCGAGGTGTTCGCCGAGCGCGGCTACGAGCGCGCCACCACCACCGAGGTGGCGCAGCGTCTGGGGGTGTCCGAGGCGACCGTCTTCACCTATTTCCGCAGCAAACGCGAGCTGTGCATGCGCGTCATCCAGGACTGGTACGACGAGATCATCACGGCCATCGAGGCGGGCCTGCCGCGGGAGAGGCCGGTGCGGGAGCAGCTGGAGTTCGTCGTGCTGACGCACCTGCGGCTGTTCCTGATCCAGGGCACGGGGCTGTGTGCGCTGGTGCTGTCGGAGGGGCGGACCAAGGGCCAGGACCTGGGTGAGGGCTTCGTGGAGCTGCAGCGCCGCTACACCGCGCCGCTGATGGATGTGCTGGCGCGCGGCCAGTCCAGCGGCGAGGTGAGGCGCGACATCCCGCTGCGCCTGCTGCGCTCGCTCGTCTTCGGGCCGATGGAGCACATGCTGTGGGAGGTGGTGATCACCGGGCGCCAGATCGACGTGGAAGCCAGCGCGCGCGACCTGGTGGCGCTGCTCTGGCCGGCCGTCCAGGCGCCGGACGAAGAGCTCGCCCGGCTGCGGCGGCTGCGCGAGCGTGTCGCCCAGGCCCTAACGGGTGAATGACTGCAGCAGCACGGTCTCGCACACCTTGAAGAGCAGCCAGGCCGCCATCGCGGCCGCGGCCGATGCCACCAGCTCGGCCAGTTGCTGCAGACCGCCGTCCTGCAAGGCCTGCCAGCCGTTCTCCTTGAGCAAGGCAGCGTTCGCGCTGACGAGGCGCACGAGGTCCAGCGTCAGCAGCCCGAACACGAGGAAGGCCACCACCATCAACCCGAAACACGCCACGCGGTGGCGGCGCAGCCACCCGGTGAAGCCCTCGATCCTCGACATCGTGCGCGCCTCCTCCAGCTGAGGGGCATTCTCGTGCCCCCCACTGATCAGCGGTTGCGGCCGCGCAGACTCGCTCTACGATCAACGGTCCGCAAGGGAAGGAGGCACCGATGAGACCGATGAGAGTCTGGCTTGCCGTGGTGTGGATGCTGGTCTGCGGCAGCCTGTCTGCCCAAACCGAAGCGCCGGACGCCGACTGGCGCTACCGCATCCAGCCGGGTGACACGCTGATCTCGCTGACCGAGCAGTGGCTGGCCCCGCCCCGGACCTGGCGCGACCTGCAGAAGCTCAACCGCGTGCCCGACCCCCTGCGCCTGATGCCCGGCTCCACGCTGCGCATGCCGGTGGGCTGGCTGCGGCGTGAAGCCGGCGTGGCCGAGGCCCTCTTCGCCCGAGGCCAGGTGACGCGCCAGCGCGGCGCTGCGACCGAAGCCCTGACGGCCGGCGCCACGTTGCAGAGCGGCGACCGCATCCGCACCGGCCCGCAGTCCAGTGCCAGCCTGCGATTTGCCGACGGCTCGCGCCTGCTGATTCCGGCCGACAGCGACGTCACGCTCGACCAGCTGCTGGTGCTGGGCCGCAGCGCCATTCCCGCGGTGCGACTCGACGTGCAGCAAGGCGGCGCCGACAGCCGCGTCACGCCGAATGCCCAGCGCGTGCCGCTGTACGACGTGCGCACGCCGCATGTGAATCTGGGCGTGCGCGGTACCGAGTTCCGCGTGCAGACGGCCGGTGCGCAGAGCCGCATGCAGGTCCTGTCGGGGGCCGTGCATGTCGATGGCCTGGCTGCCGACGTGGCCGCCGGCCAGGGTCTGCTCGCCCAGGGCGGCAGCCGCACGGTCAGCCCGCTGCTCGCAGCGCCGGACCTGTCCGGTGCGCCGCGCGAGGTGGAGCGACTGCCATTGCAGCTGGGCTGGGCAGCGTCGCCTGCCGGAGCGGTGGGCTGGCGTGCACAGCTTTACCCGCGGGGTGATGCGGACCGGCTGCTGCTGGACGCCCGCGTCAGCGAGCCGGGCGTGGCCTGGGCCGAGGCTCGTGAGCTGCCCGATGGTGACTACACGCTGCGCGTGCGGGCGATCGATGCGCAGGGGCAGGAAGGCCGGGCTGCGGACACGGACATCGCCCTGAAGGCGCGTCCGGAGCCGCCCTTCATCCAAGCGCCGCCCGCCAATGCCGTGATCTACAGCGAGCGCGGCAACGCCCTGCTCGGTTGGACGCGCAACACGCAGGCGCCTCGCGTGCGCCTGCAGGTGGCCCGCGATTCATCCTTCAAAGACCTGGTGTTCGACAGCCCGCCCCTGGATGGCAACGGTGTGGAAGTGAGCCCGGGCTATGGCGACTACCACTGGCGCGTGGCTGCCGTCGCTGCGAACGGACGCGTGGGGCCTTTCAGCGATGCCCAGCGCTTCTTCGTCGTGCCCCCGCCGCCGGCCCCCCCGCCTGCTGAACCGGAGGTCAGCGGCGACCAGCTCAAGCTGCGCTGGCGGGCCGACCCGTCCGTGTCGCTGTACGAGCTGGAGTGGTCGACCACGCCGAGCTTCGACGGCGCCGGCGTGCAGCGCTTCAAGGTCGACAAAGCCGAGGCCGTGCTGCCCAAACCGTCGCCCGGCACCTACTACCTGCGGGCCCGCGCCTTCAATGCGATCGGCGCAGCCAGCCCCTGGGGGCAGACGCAGATGATCGAGCAGCCCTACCCGCGATGGCTGTGGCTGCTGCCCTTGCTCGCGATCCCGCTGCTTTGAAGCGCTGGCCCTGGCTCGCCCTGCCCGCAGCGCTGGCGCTGTGGGGGCTGCTGGTCGTGACCGGCGCCCAGGCGCGCGTCGACCGGGCGCTCGGTGACCTGCTGCTGCATGCCGCCGCGCCGCCCGCGCCCGCGCCGACGAGCGTGGTCGTCGACATCGATGACGCCTCGCTGCGCGCCTTGCGCGAGCCGCTGGGCGAGTGGCCGTACTCCCGCGAGGTGTATGCCGTCATGCTGGACTACCTCGGGCAAGTCGGGGCCAGGCTGGTGGCGATCGACATCGTGTTCGCCGGCCCGCGCGACGGCGATGGCCGTCTCGCGCAGGCGATCGCCGCGGGTCCGCCGGTCGTGCTGGCTGCGGCCGGCCTGCGCCAGCGTGCCGCGGTGGACCTGGTGCCGGTCAGCGCGGCCGAGCGCGAGGCCCTCGCGCGCCTGGGGGTGGCGCATGCGCCGGGCCTGGACTGGGACGGCCTGACGGCGCCGTCCGATGCCCTGCTGGAGGCGTTGACCGCCCCGGCGAGCCTGGGCGTGATCTCCACGCCGCTGGACGACGACGGCCTGCTGCGCCACCAGCCCCTGGTGCACCGCGTGCAGGGCCGCAGCCTGCCGAGCCTCGCGTTCGCCGCCCGGCTGAGGGCGGACGGGGCGCTGGCCTGGCGGCGCGACGGCAGCGAACTCGTGGCCGGCAGCCGCCGCTGGCCGGTGGACGACACCGGTCGCCTGCGGTTGCGCCTGCCAGCGATGGGTGCGGGCAGCCCACCCCAGGTCAGCTGGGAGCGGCTGATGCGCGCCGCCCTTGGCCAGGCCGACGACCCTGAGCTGGCGCAGCTGCTGGGCGGCCGCAGCGTCTTCGTTGGCAGCAGCGCCTTCTTCGCCGACGAGGTCATGACGCCGCAGGGCCGGATGTCCGGCACGGCGCTGAATGCGGCGGTGTTCGAGGCCTTGGGTGCCGAGCCCCTGCCCCGGGTGCGCGACACCGGCCCCGCGCTCTGGGCACTGAGCGGGCTGCTGCTGGCCCTCGGCAGCCTGCCGCTGCTGATGCGGCGTCAACTGCTGGCCGCAGGCGCGGCCGTGGCGGGTCTCGTCGGCGTGGCCTGGGTGGGCGCCGCGGCGGGCCTGCTGGCCACGCCGGCGCCAGGCGTCTACCTGCTGGTGCTGGCCCTGCTGTCCATCGCCATCGAGCATGAGCGGCACACACGCCAGCGGGAGCGCGAACTCACCCGTGAGCGGGAACTGGCCGATGCCCGCAGCCGCGCCAAGACCGAGCTGCTGGCCCACGTCAGCCACGAGATGCGCACCCCGATGAATGCCGTGCTCGGGTTCTCCGACATCCTGGCCCGCTCGCCGCTGCGGCCCGAGCAGGCGCATCAGGTGGAAGTGCTGGGCCATGCCGGGCGCCAGGTGTTCGCCCTCATCAACGACCTGCTCGACAACGCCCGCATCGAGAGCGGCCGCCTGGCACTGTCCTCGCACCCGTTCAACCTCGTGGACCTCGTGGAGCTGCAGCTGGAGCTGCTGCGCGGCCGAGCGCAGGCGCAGGGGCTGTGGCTGCGCGTGTTCGCGCGCACCGAGGCCACCGGCTGGGTGCTGGGCGACCAGCAGCGGGTCGGGCAGATCGTGACCAACCTCGTCGGCAACGCCATCAAGTTCACCAAGTCGGGTGGCGTCACCGTCGAGCTGACGCGCACCCACGCGCAGGACGGCCCGGACGGGCACCGGGCGGGGCTGGTGGAGATCAGCGTGCAGGACACCGGCATCGGCATCCCGCCGGACCGGCTGGAGCACATCTTCCAGCCGTTCGAGCAGGCGGATGCCAGCATCGCGCAGGCGTTCGGCGGCACGGGCCTGGGGCTGTCCATCACGCGCAGCCTGGCGCGGCTGATGGGCGGCGACGTGAGCGTGCAGAGCCGGCTCGGCGAGGGCAGCCGCTTCGTCGTCACGCTCGATCTGCCGGACGCCCAGCCGCCGCATGGCGACATCGCCGAGCCCCGGGCCGACCGCGTCGCGCCGAGCCGGCCGCTGTCGTTGCTGCTGGCCGAGGACAACGAGGTGAACGTGCTCGTCATCGAAGGCATGCTGCAGCCGCTGGGCCACGAGATCACCCGGGCGGCGGACGGTGCCCAGGCACTCGAAGCCCTGCGGGAGGCGGAGTTCGACCTGGTGCTGATGGACATGCTGATGCCCGGCATCGACGGCCTCACCGCCACGCGGCAATGGCGTGCCATCGAAGCCGCCGAGGGCCTGCCGCGCACGCCCATCGTCGCGCTGACCGCCAATGCCTTCGACAACGACGTGCAGCAGTCGCTGGCCGCCGGCTGCGACGCCCACCTGACCAAGCCCATCAGCCTGGCGGCGCTGTTGCAGGCGCTCGCCAAGTACGCGCGGGCGAGGCCCGGGGACGGCAATGCCTGAGTGATGGCCGTGGTCATGGCTTGTGGCTAGAGTCCCAAGGTTTTCTGACTCCGGAGCCCCCCATGATCAACCTGACCGTCAACGGTCGCGCCGTCTCGCTGGACGCCGACCCCGACATGCCGCTGCTGTGGGCCGTTCGCGAGGAACTGCAGCTCACCGGCTCCAAGTTCGGCTGCGGCGCCGCGCAGTGCGGCGCCTGCACGATGCACGTGGCCGGCACGCCGGTGCGCAGTTGCATGACGCCGATCTCGTCCGTCCAGGGCCCGGTGACCACCATCGAGGGCATCGCCACTGACAAGGTCGGCCAGGCGGTCCAGGCGGCATGGGTCGAGCACGACGTCGCGCAGTGCGGCTACTGCCAGAGCGGCCAGGTCATGAGCGCCGTCGCGCTGCTCAAGGCGAACAACAAGCCCACCGACGCGCAGATCGATGCCGCCATGGCCGGCAACCTCTGCCGCTGCGGCACCTACACCCGCATCCGTGCGGCCATCCACGCGGCAGCCGCCAAGCTGGCCTGAGGAGATCGACATGCTCAACCCCCGTCGCATCGACCAGATCCTGTCCGCCGGCCCCCGTGGTGTGTCGCGCCGCGGCTTCGTCACCACCACCGTCGGCGGCGCCGTCGGCCTGGCGCTGCTGCCCGGCGTGGCCTCGGCGCAGGCCGGCGACAAGCCCGGCAGCAAGCCCACCGAGCAGCCGCTGGCCTTCGTCAGCATCGCGCCGGACGGCACGACCACCATCCTGTGCAACCGCATGGACATGGGCCAGGGCATCGAGACCGGCCTCGCCATGCTCTGCGCCGAGGAGCTGGAGGCGGACTGGGGCAAGGTCCGCACCGGCTTTGGCGATCAGAAAGCCGCCTACGTCGACCCGCTGTTCGGCATTCACTTGACCGGCGGCTCCAACTCCATCAAGAACAGCTACCAGCAGTACCGTGAACTCGGCGCGCGCACCCGGGCCATGCTGCTGGCGGCCGCCTCGCAGCGCTGGGGCGTGCCGGTCGCGTCGCTGAAGGCCGAGAACGGTGTCGTCTCCGGCGCGGGCAAGTCGGCCGGCTATGGTGAGCTGTTCGACGCGGCGATGAAGCTGCCAGTGCCCGAGGCCATCACGCTGAAGGACCCGAAAACCTTCCGGCGCATCGGCCAGCCCACCGGCCTCGTCGTCAGCCAGGCCAAGAGCAGCGGCGCGCAGGCCTACGGCATGGACGTGCAGCTGCCCGGCATGGCCGTGGCCGTCATCCAGCGCCCGCCGGTGTTCAACGGCAAGATCGCCAAGCTCGACGCGAGCGAGGCCCTGAAGGTCAAGGGCGTGAAGGCCGTGTTGCCGGTGCCGCTGGACCGGGGCGGCCAGGGCGTGGCCGTGGTGGCCAGCGGCTACTGGGCGGCCAAGAAGGGCCGCGAGGCGCTGAAGGTCGAGTGGGACCTGGCCGGCGTGGGCAAGCCCGACACGGCGGCGCTGACGAAGCAGTACCTGGCACTCGCCAGGACGCCCGGCACGCCGGCGCCCAAGCCCGAGTTCCAGGCCGACGCGAGCGCCTGGGCGAAGGCACCCAGGAAGATCACGGCCGACTTCGTCTTCCCCTACCTGAACCATGCGCAGATGGAGCCGCTGGCCTGCACGGTGGACCTGAAGGCCGACCGCTGCGACTTCTACTACGCCGCTCAAATGCCCGGCATCGACGCCATGGCGCTGGCCAAGGCGGTGAACCTGAAGCCCGAGCAGGTGCAGATCAACGTGCAGATGGCCGGCGGTGGCTTCGGCCGCCGGGCCACGCCCGCCACCGAGTGGCCGCGCGAGGCGGCCGCGGTGGCCGTGGCGCTGCAGCAGGCCGGCAAGCCGATGCCGGTGAAGGTGATCTGGAGCCGCGAGGACGACATCAAGGCCGGCTACTACCGGCCCATGACGGTGCACCGCGCCGAGATCGGTTTCGACGCCACCGGCAAGGTGCTCGGCTGGCAGCACCGCATCGTCAGCCAGAGCATCCTGAAGGGCTCGCCGCTGGAGGGCTTCGGCTACCAGAAGGGCGTGGATGGCACCACCACCGAGGGCATGCGCGACCCCTACGACATCCCGATGAACCTCAGCGTCCACCATCCGGACGTCAACGTCCCGGTGCTGTGGTGGCGCTCGGTGGGCTCCACACACACGGCCTACGTGATGGAGACCCTGGTCGACGAGATCGCGTTCTCGACGAAGCAGGACCCGGTCGCCTACCGCCTGAAGCTGATGGACGGCAACCCGAAGGCCGACCGTCACCGCGCGGCGCTGCAGGCCGCCGTGGCCAAGAGCGGCTACGGTCAGCGAAAGCTGCCGGCCGGTCAGGCCTGGGGCGTGGCGGTGCACGAGAGCTTCGAGTCGGTCGTGGCGTACGTCGTCGTGGCCAGCCTGAAGGGCAAGGGCCGTGACCGCCAGCCGGTGCTGCAGGAAGTGCATGCCGGCGTGCACTGCAACCTGTGCGTGAACCCGCGGGCGGTCGAGACGCAGGTGCAGGGCGCGGCCATCATGGCTCTGGGCACGACGATGCCGACCCACCGCGTGACCTTCAAGAACGGTGCCGTCGAGCAGAACAACTTCTACGACATGGCCATGCCGCGCCTGACCGATGCGCCGAAGGTGATGACGGTCAGCATCGTGCCCAGCAACGACCCGCCCAAGGGCATGGGCGAGCCCGGCCTGCCGCCGCTGGCGCCTGCACTGGCCAATGCCGTGGCCCGCCTGACCGGGCAGCGCCAGCGCGAACTGCCCTTCCGCTTCGCCTGAGCGCTTGCAACGCCGCCAATCACAACGGGCCCCGCGGGGCCCGTTGTCTTGAGGTTCCGACCCCGCGGCGGCGTCAGTGGCGGTGCGCGCGGCGTCGCACGCCAGTGGCCGCCAGCAGGGCTGTGAGCACCAGACCCGCGGTCATCGGCTCGGGGAGCTGGCCCGTGGGCACCACGATCGGGTCGTTGTTGAAGTCGCCCGTCACAGCGCCAGCCCCGCAGACAGCGCCGAAAGGCGATTGCGAAGCACCGGCCAGAACGCCGACGCAGGACGTCGTGGTGATGATGTTGCCGGCCGCCTCGGAGGTCATGACGTAGGCGATGTTGTGGTCCGCGCCATTGGGCAGGGCCAGCAGCGGAATCGAGAACGTGCCGCCGGTGATGTCGTAGCTGAAGTAGCCGGCCCCGCTGCCGCTGGTCCAGCCCAGGGCCTGCAGGCCATGGCTCACGTAGCTGTTGGTGATGGCGCCACCCGCGCCGACCTGCGCACTCCAGGCTTCGTCCAGGTAGGTGGTGCCGTCGATGATCAGCTTGATCGTCAGCAGGGCGCGCTGGAACTCACCGGCCACGAAGGCCGTGCTGCCGAAGGCGCCCACCTGGCCGGCGTTCACGACGAAATCGAAAGTCGACGCATCGGTGCCGCCCACCGTGCCGAAGATGGAGGCCACACCTTGCGCGAAGTAGGTGCCCTGGCCCGACGCGCGCGAGCCGGCGTTGCCGGGAACGTCGTCACAGGCGTAGGCGTGGATGCCGATGTTGTCTGACCCGGCGCCGATGAAGGTGCCGCTGTCCTGGCCCGAGATGTTGCCGCAGGCGCTGCTGGGCGTGGCCGTGCCGCCAGGCCCGGCGAAGGTGCCGATGTTGTAGGCCCCTGCGCCCGTGTAGGTCAGGGCCGCCCAGGTCGGCAGGCTCAGGGACGAGAGGACCGTCAGGGCGGCGGCGAGGCAGAACTTCGGAAGGCGGGCCATGACGGGCTCCTTGAGCGGATGCCGATTGATGCTAGGCCCTGGCTGGCGAGGCGTCTGTCCCCGGCTTCGGTGGCTTGCCCCCTCAAACGGGCGTGTCAGTGGGCGCGGGCGTGTAACCGGCCTCACTCAGCGCGGTCGCCAGGCGTTCGCGGGGCAGTTGGCTGTCGACCCGGGCGGTGCGCGTGTCGCGGTCGATGTCGACGCGCGCTTGCGGGTCGGCCGCCTTCAGCGCCTCGGTGATGGCGGCCACGCAATGGCCGCAGCTCATGTCGGGAAGATGGAATCGTTGCATGCGGATCTCCGGCGGGCTGGCATCATGCCTGCATGCACATCATCGCCCTGAGCGGCGCGCTGCGCCGCGCGTCCTACAACACGGCCCTGCTGCGCGCTGCTGCAGCCCTGGCTCCCGACGGCGTCACCCTCGACGTGCGCACGCTGCACGGCATCCCGCTGTATGACGGTGACGTCGAGGCCGCGGGCATTCCGGAGGCCGTGACCACGCTGCGCGAGGCCATCCGCGCTGCCGACGGCCTGCTGATCGCCACGCCCGAATACAACAACTCCATCCCCGGCGTGCTGAAGAACGGCCTGGACTGGCTGTCCCGCCCGAGCGGCGAAGGCGCCCGCCTGTTCGGCGGCCGGCCGGTGGCCGTCATCGGCGCGACGCCGGGCGGCTTCGGCACCGTCCAGGCGCAGGACGCGATGCTGTCCGTGCTGCGGGCCTTCGGCTGCGACGTGTGGTTTGGCGGGCGGCTGATGCTGTCGCATGCCCCGGCCGCCTTTGACGCCGAGGGGCATCTCACCGAGGAGAAGCTGCTCAACCAGCTGCGCAGCTTCGTCGAGGGCTTCGCGGCGCACATCGCCAGGCGGAAGCCCGCATGAGCGTCCACGTCGAGCGCATCACAAGCCACGTCGGCGACGTCGGCGGCATTCCCATCCAGCGGGCGCTGCCGAACAAGGGCCGCCGCCTGATTGGCGCGTGGTGCTTCGCCGACCATGCCGGCCCCGCCACGCTGCCCCCGCAGCAACGCATGAACGTCGGTCCGCATCCGCACACCGGCCTGTCCACCTTCAGCTGGATGATCGAGGGCGAGATCCTGCACCGCGACAGCCTCGGCTCCGAGCAGGTGTTGCGCGCCGGGCAGGTCAACCTGATGACGGCGGGCCACGGCATCAGCCACAGCGAGGAGTCACTGACCGACCGCATCCACCTCGCGCAGCTCTGGATCGCACTGCCCGATGCGGAGCGCGAGCGCGCGCCGAGCTTCCAGCATTTCCCCGACCTGCCGCGATGCAGCGCCGGTGGATTCGAGGGCACGGTGCTGGTGGGCGACTGGGCCGGCCACCGTTCGCCGGTGCCGAGCTTCACGCCACTGCTGGGCGTGGACCTGGCGGCCTCCGGGCCGGCTGACGCCGTGCTGGCACTGGACACGCGCTTCGAGCACGGCTTCATGCTGCTGGAGGGCGAGGTGGAGATCGCCCCTGCGGGTCACGAGGCCGTCGAGACCGTGGCGCCGGGCACGCTGCTTTACGTCGGGCCGGGCTGCGCGTCGGTCGAACTGCGCGGCGCGGCGGCGTCGCGTCTGCTGCTGCTGGGCGGCGAACCCTGGGCCGAGCCGCCGCTGCTGTGGTGGAACTTCGTCGGCCGCGAGCCAGCGGAGATGACCGTGTGGGCGCAGGACTGGGCGCGCGAGGACGGCGGGCGCTTCGGCGTCGTGGCCGGCTACCCCGGCCCGCGGCTGGCCGTGCCGCCGGTGCCGGCGCTGCGCCGACCGGGCTGACGGCTCAGCGCGGCATCGAGGCGATGGTGCAGCAGAAGTCGGTCCAGTCGAGCTGCGAGGCTTCCTGCCGGTAGCCCGTGCCGTCGTAGCGGTAGACGAGGTGGTAGCGGCGTGGGGTGGTGTCGAAGTTCGGCGTCTGGACATTGCCGTCCCGCGTCACCGTCGCGGTCACGCGCAGGTCGTTCCAGCCCTTGGGGCCAGGCGGTCCGATGGCGACCGTGAAGCTGGCGGTGTCCCAGACGGCGTTCGGGCACGAGCCCAGGCAGCCTTCGACGGCACGCGCGCGCTCCATCGACATGCCGAAGACCGGCCGCAGGCCGCGGCCCTCCGGCACGAAGAGGGTGAGCTCGTCGCTGTGGCTTTCATCCGCGGCTGAGGGACCGGGGCCGCTGTCCGAGTAGCGCAAGCCCAGGGCTCTCACCCCCGGGGCAACCGCGTAGTTGGCCGTGTCCAGGCGCAGGCTGTGTTCGCCCACGCGGGTCGTGGCGTCCTCGGCCAGCTCGAAGCGCCGGCTGTTGAGCGGCTTGAGCGTCTTGGTGTCGAGCAGCGCCAGCACACCGACCCAGCGCCGCTCCGGGGCTTCCCCCTGCTCGAAGGCCATCACCGCGGCGATGACCTTGCCGCCCGAAGGCGGCCAGGGCTTGCAGTTGGCGTCGGCCACATTGCCGGGCGTGGGCTGCTTTGGGTTGAGTTCGCGCAGCGCGGCCTCGATATCGGTCGAACAGCCGCTGGCCTCGCGGGGCTGGGCCGGAGCGGGGAGGCTGGCCAGCAGGCTCAGCAGCAGGGCGACGATGACCTTCATCCGGCACGCGCGCTCTTGATCAAGGCCTCGATGCGCGGCGTCGTGTTGACCGCCACCAGCTCGATCTGCGGGTTGGCCTTGGCGAACACCCGGAAGAGTTCATCCGTGAAGCCGTGGCCGACGTCGGTCACGCCGTCGAAATCGATCTGTGCACGCTTGAATGTGGTCAGCCGCAGGCCGACACGGCGGGCCTGGGCGCGGGAGTCCAGCGCCTGGCCTTCGCCGGCCAGCAGCTTGAGCTGCACCACGGTCTGGTCGAACTCGATGCCGTCGCCCTGCAGGCTCCAGGCTTCCATGACGCCGTCCAGCGTGCGCGTGGTGTTCAGCGCGATGGCCATGTAGATGCTGCTGCCCTGGCGCGGCAGCGCGCGGCCCTTCTTCCAGCCGGCGCTTTCCCAGGCGCGGCGCTGGTAGGCGGTGTTGTTGGCGTGGATGTCGAACACGTCCGCGAGCTGGCTGCTGAAGAACAGGCCGCGGCCGGTGTGGGCGTCGGGCGCGCTGGTCAGGCGCCCCTTGCTGAGCTCCAGCATCGCGTGCTGGGGGTCTTCGAGCTGGAAGGCGGTGCAGATCTTGTCGAACACGCCGATGCCGTCGTCGCTGACCAGCAACTGCACGTGGGTGGGCGTCTGGCGCAGGGAGACGGTGACGCTGCTGCCGCCGGAATGGTCCGCCGCGTTGTTGACCAGCTCGGTGAAGCCGTGCCGGATCATGCGTTCGACCTGCCTGGGCAGCGCGAAGTGCGGGGCGAAGTCGCGCTGCCAGGGCAGGTCTTCCTGCAGGCCGTAGAGCGTGTAGCTGCGGGCCACCTGGCGCAGGGCGCCGGGGGCGAAGACCGGGCGCGCGCGGGTGCCGGAGCGCACCAGCCAGCCGGCGTCGACCAGGCGCTTGAGCGCTGCCAGGGCTGCCCGGTGGCTGGCGCCGGTGCGTTCCTCGATGTGGGCCGCCAGGTCGTGCGAATGCTCGCTCGCCGCCGCGGTGATCCAGTTCGTCAGGTGGTCGAACACCAGTCGAGTCATGTCCGCCCCTCGGCCGGCGAGTACGCCAGCCGATCCCCCGAGGGGATGGCGGGCCGGCTTGGGGCGGCCCGGCGCTCGGCCCGCCGCCACGGTGTCAGTGAAGTCCTTGGCATCTGCCCATTGTGCTGACTACTCTTCAACCTGGGGGTGGGGCATGCCCGGGAACCGCGGCAAGCTCCATAGAATCCCCAACCAGTTACGGCGCGGTTACCAACTCGGGTGGCACCGTTGTCGGCCCAGGCTTTTCAACTCCACCGGGGATCTCCCATGCCTCTCGTTTCCATGCGCCAGTTGCTGGACCACGCCGCCGACAACGGCTATGGCATTCCAGCCTTCAACGTCAACAACCTGGAGCAGGTGCAGGCCGTGATGGCCGCGGCTGACGAGGTCGGGGCGCCGGTGATCCTGCAGGCCTCGGCCGGCGCGCGCAAGTACGCGGGCGAGCCCTTCATCAAGCACCTGATCCAGGCCGCGGCCGAGATGTACCCGCACATCCCGCTGGTGATGCACCAGGACCACGGCACCAGCCCCAAGGTGTGTGCCGGCGCCATCGAGCTGGGCTTCGGCTCGGTCATGATGGACGGCTCGCTGATGGAAGACGGCAAGACGCCGTCGAGCTTCGACTACAACGTCGAGGTCACGCGCAAGGTCGTGGAGATGGCCCATGCGGTCGGCGTGACCGTCGAGGGCGAACTCGGGTGCCTGGGCAACCTCGAAACCGGGGACGCCGGCGAGGAAGACGGCATCGGCGCCGAAGGCAAGCTGGATCACTCCCAGATGCTGACCGACCCCGAGGAAGCCGCCACCTTCGTGAAGGCCACCCAGCTCGACGCGCTGGCGATCGCCATCGGCACGAGCCACGGCGCCTACAAGTTCAGCCGCAAGCCCACGGGCGACATCCTGGCCATCAGCCGCGTGAAGGAGATCCACGCGCGCATCCCGAACACCCACCTCGTCATGCACGGCTCGTCCAGCGTGCCGCAGGAGCTGCTGGCCATCATCAACCAGTACGGCGGCAAGATGAAGGAAACCTTCGGCGTGCCCGTGGAAGAGATCCAGGAAGCCATCAAGCACGGCGTGCGCAAGATCAACATCGACACCGACATCCGCCTCGCGATGACCGGCGCGGTGCGCAAGTTCCTGGCCGAGAACCCGGACAAGTTCGACGCCCGCGAGTGGCTCAAGCCCGCGCGCGAAGCCGCCAAGGCCATCTGCAAGCAGCGCTACATGGAGTTCGGCTGCGAAGGCCAGGCCGGCAAGATCAAGCCGCGCACGCTGGTCGACGTGGCTGCCGCCTACGCCCGCGGCGAACTGGCGCAGCGGGTGCAGTGAGCACCGGGCACTGCTTCACCTACGGCTCGCTGATGTGGGCCGACATCATGGCCCGCGTCTGCGGGCGTGCGTTTGCGAGCGAGCCGGCGTCCCTCGCCGCCCACAGCCGCCACCCGGTGCGGGGCGAGGACTACCCCGGCCTGCGCCCGGCGCCCGACGGCGTCGTGGCCGGGCGGCTGTACCGCGACGTGGACGCTGCCGCCTGGGCGCGCCTCGATGCCTTCGAGGGCGATGAGTACGAGCGGGTGGACGTGCTCGTCACGCTGGCGGATGGCCGCACCGTGCCCGCGCAGGTCTACCGCTTCAAAGGGGACGTGGCCGAGCGGCTGCTGCCCGGTGCCTGGGACGTCGAGGCCTTCGAGCGCGAAGGGCGCGAGCGCTTTCTCGCCCGCTACGTCGGCTTCGATGTGATCGGCTCGCCCCGCTGAGCCTGCCGCGCTCGCACGCCTGTCGGACAGGCGCACAATGCACTTCATAACTCCACGAATCGATGGAGTTGGGAGTGCAGCATGGATGTCCTGTCGGGTGCCGCGAACGGCATCGCGCCCCACTTCCTGTGGGCCCGCATGGCAGGTGACTTCGGCATGGCCGCGGTCTGCCTGCTCATCCCCTGGGGGCTGGCCGGTGTGGCGCGTCGCCAGCCGGTCGGCCTGGCCGGCTGGACGGTGGCCGCGGCGGCCGGCCTGCTGGCCCTCGCACAGCTGGTCGACGCCTGGGCCCTGTGGCTGGGCAGCAGCGGCCTGGGCGCCGCGTCGGGGGCGGCAAGCGCACTCACGGCGCTGCTCTTCGTGGCGGCAGCCTGGCGCCTCGGGCCGCGCCTGCCGCAGCTGCTGGCGCAGGCCGCGTCGGACAGCCAGCTCCAGGACATGGGCCGGCTCGGCGAAGTCGAGGCCGAGGCCCGGCGGCTCGCGGCCGTCGTCGAGTCCACGGCGGACGCCATCGTCGTGAAGACGCTGGATGGCCGCATCACCAACTGGAACGCCGCGGCCGAGCGCATGTTCGGCTACACCGCCGCCGAGGCCGTGGGGCAGCCGGTGCTGATGCTGGTGCCGCCCGAGCGCGAAACCGAGGAGCTGCGCATCCTCGCGAGCCTCGCCCGGGGCGAGCAGGTGCCGCCGTTTCGCACCGTGCGCGTCGCCCGCGACGGGCGCCGGCTGGACATCTCGGCCCAGGTCTCGCCGCTGCGTGACGCGGCCGGCCGGGTCATCGGCGGCATCAAGTCGGCCCGTGACCTCACGCACCAGCGCCAGATCGAGACGGCGCTGCGGCAGAGCGAGGCGCGCTTGCGATTCGCGCTTGAATCCGCGGCCCTGGGCGACTGGGAGATGGCGCTCGACACGGGGGCCATCCACCGGTCGCGCCGGTATGACCAGTGCTTCGGCCTGACGGATGCCACGCAGCCCTGGGATCGCGCGCGCCTGCTGGCCGCCATTCACCCCGAGGACCGGGCGCCCGTCGAGGCCGCGCTGGCGGCACTCAGCGACAGCCTCGCCCCGTGGCATGCCGAGTTCCGCGTGGTCTGGCCCGATGCCAGCGTGCACTGGCTGCGCATGGATGCACGCGTGACCCACGACGACGGCAGCCCGCCACGCCTGGTCGGCATCGTCGCCGACGTGACCGCCACCCGCAGCGCCGAGCAGGCCCGCGAGCAGGCGGTGTGGCTCGCCGCCGAGAACCGCCGCGTGCAGGAGTCGAGCCGCCTCAAGAGCCTGTTCCTGGCCAACATGTCGCACGAGCTGCGCACGCCGCTGAACGCGATCATCGGCTTCTCCGAACTGCTCAGCCGCGATGACCACCCGGCCGACCCCGCCCGCCAGGCGCAGTGGCTGCAGCACATCGCCAGCAGTGGCCGCCACCTGCTGGGCATGATCAACGACGTGCTGGACCTCTCCAAGGTGGAAGCCGGCAAGCTGGACTTCCACCCCGAGCCGCTGGACCTTCCCGTACTCGTGGACGACGTCATGACCACGATGGCCGTGCTCGCCACCCCGCGCGGCATCGCGCTCAGCTCGTCGATCGCCCCGGAACTGCATGGCCTGGTGCTGGATCCGGCACGGCTCAAGCAGGTGCTGCTGAACTACCTCTCCAACGCCCTCAAGTTCACGCCGGCGGGTGGCCGCGTCGAGCTGCGGATGCTGGGCGAAGGCCCGCAGCTGTGGCGGCTGGAGGTGGAGGACAGCGGCATCGGCATCCCGGCAGACCGCGTCGGCCAGCTCTTTGTGGAGTTCCAGCAGCTCGATGACGGGCTGACCAAGCGTCACCAGGGCACGGGCCTGGGCCTGGCGCTGACGCGGCGTCTGGTGGAGGCCCAGGGCGGGCGCGTCGGCGTCTACAGCGAGCCGGGGCAGGGCAGCCGCTTTTACGCGGTGCTGCCCCGCGAGACGCTGACGGCCGGCGCCACGGCCGCGCCGCCGCGCCACCGGCAGCTCGTGGCGCTGCGGGACCATCCGCTGCGGGACGGTGTCGCGCGCGAGCTGTCGCAGGCCGGCGTCGCGGCCGATACCGCGGCCACCGCTGCCGACGTGATGCGCCTGGCCCGTGTGCGGCGCTACACCGAGCTGGCGATCGACCTCGGCCTGCCCGACTCGCCGGGGCTGGGCCTGCTGGCGGCGCTGCGCAGCGGGGGGCCGTCCAGGCATGCGGCGGTCAAGGCGCTGGCCCTGACGCCACCCGGCGGCGAGGGCGTGGCCTTCCCGGTCGCCGACGTGCTGGCCAAGCCGCTGCGACGCGGCGCGTTGGCGCGTGCGCTCGTGCCCCTGCGGGATCGGCTCGTGCCCGGACGGCCCGTGCTCGTCGTGGACGACGAGGCAGCCTCGCGCGAGCTGATGTGCGCGGCCCTGCAGGCCAGCGGCATCGCCTGCGAGGCGGTCGACGGCGGCGCGGCGGCGCTGGCGCGACTCCAGACCCTGGACCCGGCCGCCATCGTGCTGGACCTGATGATGCCGGGCGTCGACGGCTTCCAGGTGCTGCAGCAGATGCGCCGCGACGCCCGCTGGGCGGGTGTGCCGGTGATCGTCTGGAGTGCGCTGTCGCTGAGTGCTGAGGAGATCGAGGCGCTGGCCCGTTCAGCCCACGCGATTGCAGCGGGCGACGGCGCGGCGCCGCTGGCCGAAGTGCGCGACGCGATGCTCCGCGCCGCGCAGCGGGGGCGCCGCCGGCGACCGGCGGCGGACTCCTAGGAACTACCTCCGCGGCGCAGACTCCTAGAATCGCGGGCTTCAGCCCGAGCCGCGCCGCCATGTCCCAAGCCCTGTACGAATCCCGCCTGCCCTCTCTTCCTCTCCTCGGCCGCGGCAAGGTGCGCGAGAATTACGCCGTCGGCGAGGACCGCATCCTGATGGTCGCGAGCGACCGCCTGTCGGCCTTCGACGTCATCATGGGCGAGCCCATCCCGGGCAAGGGTGCGCTGCTGACGAAGATGGCCCTGTTCTGGTTCGACAAGCTCCAGGGCATCGTGCCCAACCACCTGACGGGTGACGACCCGTTGTCGGCCGTGGCCACCGACGCCGAGCGCGAACAGATCCGCGGCCGCGCGATGCTCGTCAAGCGCCTGAAGCCCCTGCCGATCGAGGCGGTGGTGCGCGGCTACCTGGCCGGCAGTGGCTGGGCCGAGTACCAGAAGACGCAATCGGTGTGTGGCGTGGCGCTGCCTGCCGGCCTGCGCAATGCCGACCAACTGCCCGAGCCGATCTTCACGCCCGCCACCAAGGCCGAGATGGGCGACCATGACGAGAACATCAGCTTCGAGCAGGCCGCGGCCCTCATCGGCCCCGAACTCGCCGCCCGCGTGCGCGACATCTCCATCCAGCTCTACCGGCGTGCCGCCGATTTCGCGCTGACCAAGGGCATCATCATCGCCGACACCAAGTTCGAGTTCGGCCTGGACGCCGACGGCACGCTGACGCTGATGGACGAAGTGCTGACGCCCGACTCCTCGCGCTACTGGCCGGTCGAGAGCTACGCGCCGGGCGGCAACCCGCCGAGCTACGACAAGCAGTTCGTGCGCGACTGGCTGGAGGCCGTGCGCATCGACGGCCAGCCCTGGGCCAAGAAGGCACCCGCCCCGGCGCTGCCGCCCGAGGTCATCGCCAACACCGTGCAGAAGTACGAGGAAGCCCTGCAGCGGCTGACGGCATGAGCGCAGCGCCGGGCCGTCCCAAGCAAGCTCGCTCCCGCCTGGCGGGACAGCGCGGAGCGCGAAGGGTGCACCAGTGAGCGCAGCGCCGGGC
>RXJW01000108.1 GCA_003963005.1 Burkholderiales bacterium | reverse complement strand
CTGGACAAGTGCATCGGTTGCCACACCTGCTCGGTGACCTGCAAGAACGTCTGGACCAGCCGCCCCGGCGTCGAGTACGCCTGGTTCAACAACGTAGAGACCAAGCCGGGCATCGGCTATCCCAAGGAGTGGGAGAACCAGGATCGTTGGAACGGCGGCTGGATCCGCAAGCCCGACGGCACGCTGCAGCCCCGCCAGGGCGGCAAGTGGTCCTTGCTCATGAAGATCTTCGCCAACCCCAACCTGCCGGAGATCGACGACTACTACGAGCCCTTCACCTTCGACTACGACCATCTGCAGTCGGCGCCGGAGATGAAGCACGCGCCCACCGCGCGGCCGCGCAGCCTGATCACCGGGCAGCGCATGGAGAAGATCGAGTGGGGTCCGAACTGGGAGGAAATCCTCGGCGGCGAATTCAGCAAGCGCTCGAAGGACAAGAACTTCGACGACGTGCAGAAGGAGATCTACGGCCAGTTCGAGAACACCTTCATGATGTACCTGCCCAGGCTGTGCGAGCACTGCCTGAACCCGGCCTGCGTCGCCAGCTGTCCCTCGGGCTCGATCTACAAGCGCGAGGAAGACGGCATCGTGCTGATCGACCAGGACAAGTGCCGCGGCTGGCGCATGTGCGTGTCGGGCTGCCCCTACAAGAAGATTTACTACAACTGGAAAAGCGGCAAGGCGGAGAAGTGCATCTTCTGCTACCCGCGTATCGAGGCCGGTCAGCCCACGGTCTGCTCCGAGACCTGCGTCGGTCGCATCCGCTACCTGGGTGTGCTGCTCTATGACGCCGACCGCATCGCCGAGGCCGCGGCCACGCCGAACGACAAGGACCTCTACCAGGCCCAGCTTGACCTGTTCCTCGACCCCTTCGACCCCAAGGTGATCGAGCAGGCCCGCAATGACGGCATTCCCGACAACTGGCTAGAGGCGGCGAAGAACAGCCCCGTCTACCAGATGGCCGTGGACTGGAAGGTGGCCCTGCCCCTGCACCCGGAGTACCGCACCCTGCCCATGGTCTGGTACGTGCCGCCGCTGTCGCCGATCAGCGCCGCGGCGAATGCCGGCCAGATCGGTTCGGTGGGCGAGCTGCCCGACGTGAATCAGCTGCGCATCCCGGTCAAGTACCTGGCCAATCTGCTGACCGCCGGCGACACCGCGCCGGTGATCGGTGCGCTGGAGCGCATGCTGGCCATGCGCGCCTTCCAGCGCGGCGTGCATGTGGACGGCGTGAAGAACCATGCCGTGCTCAAGCAGGCCGGCATCACCGAGGCCCAGGTGCAGGACATGTACCGCGTGATGGCGATCGCCAATTACGAGGACCGCTTCGTGATCCCGACCACGCACCGCGAGTACGCGGAGAACGCCTTCAATGTGCGCGGCGGCTGCGGCTTCAGCTTCGGCAACGGCTGCTCCGAGGGCGTGACCGAGACCAGCCTGTTCGGCTCGGAGAAGAAGCGCACCATCCCCATCAAGGCGACGCTGTGAAGGGACACCTCATGTTCAAACCCGATCCCTGCCCTTACAGCCTACGCGTGCTGGCCGCGCTGCTGCGCTACCCGGACGCGAGCTTCCGGGCCGCCATCCCCGAGCTGCAGCAGGCGCTGCGCAGCGAGGGCGCGCTGCGGGCGGCGCGCCTGGAAGAGCTCTGCGCTCTGCTGGGCCGTCTGCAACGCGACGACCCGTTCACGGTCGAGTCGGATTACGTCGAACTCTTCGACCGCGGCCGCGGCACCGCCCTGCATCTGTTCGAGCATGTGCATGGCGACTCGCGCGAGCGCGGCCCGGCCATGATCGATCTGCAGCAAACCTACGAGAAGGCCGGGCTCTACCTCGCCCCTGGCGAGCTGCCCGATCACCTAGCCGTGGTGCTGGAGTTCGCCAGCACCCAGCCGCCGCGCGAGGCCACGGCCTTCCTGGCCGAGATCGCCCACATCGCTCGCGCCATCTTCAGCGCGCTGCTGCGCCGCCAATCGCCCTACGCCAGCGTGCTGGCCGCCGTGCTGGAGTTGGCCGGCGAGCGCGCCGAATCGGTGGAGATCCCGCCCGAGCCCGAGCTCGACGAGGCCTGGGCCGAGCCCGAAGCCTTCGGCGGCTGTTCGACCGCCGGCCAATCCAAGCCGGACCAGCCGCAGCCCATCCACATCGTGCGCAAGACCGCCCACTCCTCAGGAGCACAGGCATGAACGCCCTGCACAACTTCCTCTTCGTCGTCTACCCCTACATCTGCCTGGCGGTCTTCTTCATGGGCAGCCTGGCCCGCTTCGACCGCGACCAGTACACCTGGAAAAGCGACAGCTCGCAGATGCTGCGCTCGCGCGGCATGAAGTGGGCGAGCAATCTGTTCCATGGCGGCATCCTCTTCCTGTTCGTCGGCCACACGGTGGGCATGCTGACCCCGCACGCGGTCTACGAGTCCTTCATCAGCCCGGCCAACAAGCAGATGCTGGCCATCGTCGCCGGCGGCGTGGCCGGCACCGCCTGCTTCATCGGCCTGACCATGCTGATCTGGCGCCGCATGACCGACCCGCGCATCCGCCTGACCAGCCACCGCACCGACCTGGCGATCCTGTGGATCCTGTGGATTCAGCTGTCCCTCGGCCTGATCACCTTGCCCTTCTCGCTGTCGCACAGCGACGGCTCGGTGATGCTGATCCTGTCGGACTGGGCGCAGCGCATCGTCGTGCTGAACCCGGACGCCAGCGGCCTGGTCGGTCTGGCCTGGCCCTACAAGGTGCACATGGTGCTGGGCATGACGATCTTCCTGCTGTTCCCCTTCAGCCGCCTGGTGCATGTGTGGAGCGGGCTGGCTTCGATCTTCTATGTGTTCCGGCCGTATCAAGTGGTGCGCTCGCGCCGCCTGAATTTGCCGAAGAAGGGCTGATGCGATGAGCTACGCCGTCAACGACATCGAGATCGCCGCGCCTGACGAGGCACTGGACGAAGAGCAACTGCGCCAGCGCGCCTGCACCGAGCTGCTGCGCCAGCGAGCGATTCAGCTCGGCCTGCTGGATGCCGACGACCCCGCGCCCGAACAGGGCGCGATCAGCGAGGCAGCCTCGGCCGCCATCGAGGCGCTGATCGCCCAGGAACTCGCCGGGCCCGAGCCCGACGAGGCCGCCTGCCGCCGGCATTACGAGGCCAACAGCAAGCACTTCGCGCAGGGCGAGCGCATCCAGGTGCGGCACATCCTGTTCGCCGTCACGCCGGGTGTCGACGTCGGCCTGCTGCGCCAGAAGGCCGAGGGCCATCTGATCGAGCTGCGCGCCAGCGAGCCGGCGGCGTTCACCACCGCGGCCAAGAACCTGTCCAACTGCCCGAGCGGTGCCGAGGGCGGCCAATTGGGGTGGCTCACCGCCAACGACTGCGCTCCCGAGTTCGCCCGCGAACTCTTCGGCCGCAGCGAGATCGGCGTGCTGCCGCAGCTGGTGCACAGCCGCTTCGGCCTGCACATCGTCGCCATCGACGCCCGCGAACCCGGCCGCCTGCCGGCCTTCGAGCAGGTGCAGGCCGCAGTGGCGCAGCAGATGCGCCAGGCGCACCAGATCAGCGCGGTGCGGCAGTACTTGCAGACGCTGGCTGCCGATGCGCGCCTGGAGGGTGTCGATCTGCAAAAGGCCAGCTCGCCCTTGGTGCAGTAGGGCCTCCTGACGCCATGAGAAGCCAACGCGTTGCCATCCAGAAAGGGCGCCAACGAGGCGCGAAACGAAGCCGGGGTAGATCCCCCGGCGAGGCTTCGCAACGAAGTGGGCGCCCTTATCTGGTGGCAACCCGGAGGGAACGGGCCTGGCCGACCGCCATGCGTTGTTGCACCGCTCGCCCAGGCGCTAGCCTGGGCGTCGCGCCGCGCCTAGCCTGGCGGTCGGCCAGACTCGTTCGCGTGGCTTCTCATGGCGTCAGGAGGCCCTGATGCCCGACGAGCTGCTCGAACGCCTGCGCCGCTTCCAGACCGATGCCTTCCCGCAGCAGCGCTCGCTGTTCCGGCATCTGGTCGACGACGGCCAACATCCGCTGACGCTGTTCATCGGCTGCTCCGATTCGCGCCTCGTGCCCTATCTGCTGACCGGGGCCGGGCCCGGCGAGCTCTTCCTGGTGCGCAACGTTGGTGCCTTTGTGCCGCCCCATGACCAGAGCCAGGGCTTCCACGGCACGGCCGCCGCCATCGAGTTCGCCGTGCTCAACCTGCAGGTGCGCCGCATCATCGTCTGCGGCCACAGCCATTGCGGCGCCATCCGCACGCTGTACGGCGAGGTACCGCCCGCCGCCCAGAACCTGGCGCGCTGGCTGGACCTCGGCCGCGAGGCGGCCCTGCCCGTCGCCGAGCCTGGTCCCGAGGTGATGCGCCGCACCGAGCAGCGCGCCATCGTGCTGCAGCTGGAGCGGCTGATGGACTACCCCATGGTGCGCGAGCAGGTGGAGTCGCACGCGCTGACCCTGCACGGCTGGCATTACGTCATCGAGGACGGCGAAGTGCATGTCTTCGACGTCGGCGTCGGCGCCTTCGTGCCCGCCTCGCGCGCCGACAACGCAGGCACCGGACCCTACCGCTTCGGTGATGCTGACAGCGGCCTGGACGCCAGCGGCGTTCCGCTGGCTTGAACTGGATCAAGGCGCGCAGGCGTCGCCGGCCCTAGGCTGCCGGTCCATGAACAACGCCCTTCACGACCTCCGCCCGCTCGCCCCGCCGCAGCGCCACCAGCTCGCCTTCCAGTGCTTCGACACCCTCGCCGAGGGCGAGGCCTTCGACTTGGTCAACGACCACGAACCGCGTGGACTGCTGATGCAGTTCCACGCCTACCGCCCGCAGTCCTTCAACTGGCAGGTGGTGCAGGCCAATCCCGGCTACTGGCGCATCCGCATCACCCGCGCTGCTCCCGGCGGGGCGACGGCGCCCGCTCCCCAGGGCGGCGGCTGCGGATGTGGTGGCGGTGGTGGCTGCTCCTGAGCATGACGGCCGCTGCCCTCACGCCAGCGCCGCGCAAGCCTGAGCTGGTCTGCCCGGCCGGCTCGCTGCGTGCGCTGCAACTTGCCCTCGAGGCTGGTGCCGACGCCGTCTACCTCGGCCTGAAGGACGCGACCAATGCACGCAACTTCGCCGGCCTGAACTTCGACGCCGCCCAGGTGCACGAAGGCGTCACGATGGCCCATCGCCAGGGCCGCCAGGTGCTGATGGCGCTCAACACCTTTGCCGACGCCCGCGACACCCGGCCCTGGCAGCGCGCCGTCGACCATGCCGCCGAGCTGGGTGCCGATGCCCTCATCGTGGCCGACAGCGCCGTGCTGGCCGATGCCAGCCGCCGCCATCCGCAGCTGCGCCTGCATCTGTCGGTGCAGGCCTCGGCCACCAATTGGGAGGCCATCGAGTTCTATCGGCAGCGCTACGGCATCGCCCGCGCCGTGCTGCCGCGCGTGCTGACGCTGCAGCAAGTGCAGCAGCTGCTCAAGCACTGCACCGTGCCGGTCGAGGTCTTCGGCTTCGGCAGCCTGTGCGTGATGGTGGAGGGGCGCTGTGCCCTGTCCAGCTACGCGACGGGCCAGTCGCCCAACACGGCCGGCGTCTGTTCGCCGCCCGGTGCGGTGCGCTGGGACGAGGCCGCCGACGGCGTGCGCGCGCGTCTCGGCGGCGTGCTGATCGACCATTACCGCCCCGGCGAACCGCGCGGCTACCCGACGCTGTGCAAGGGCCGCTTCGAGGTGGGCGAGCTGGCCAACGACTACGCGCTGGAAGAGCCCACCAGCCTCAACACCCTGGCCCTGCTGCCGCAGCTGATCGCCACCGGCGTGGAGGCCATCAAGATCGAAGGCCGCCAGCGCAGCCCCGCCTATGTGGCCGAGGTCACCAAGGTCTGGCGCGCCGCCATCGACGCCGCCTGGGCCGCCCAGGAGGGCCGCGGCCGCTACAGCGTGCAGCCGGCCTGGGACGGCCAGCTGGCCCGCTGGGCCGAGGGCCAGCAGCACACATTGGGCGCCTACGACCGCCCCTGGAGATGAAGACGATGCCGGAGTTGTCCATCGGCCCCCTGCTGTACTGGTGGCCGCGCGAGGCCGTGCTGAACTTCTATGCCGACCTGGCCGACGCGCCGGTGCGCAGCGTCGTGCTGGGCGAGCTGGTCTGCTCACGGCGCAACGAGATCAAGTTCGACGACTGGCTGGCCCTCGCCCGCGAGCTGCGCACCGCCGGCAAGGATGTGCGCCTGGCCACCATGGCCCTGGTCATGAGCGAGGCCGAGCTGCGCACGCTGCGCCGCGTCTGCGAGCAGGACGAGTTTCCCGTCGAGGCCGGCGACGCCGCCGCGCTGCAGGTGTTGTCGCGCGCCCGGCGCCGTCCCTTCACGCTCGGCCCCCACCTGAACATCTACAACGCTGCCGCCCTCGGTGAGCACGCGGCCCTAGGCGCCGACCGCTGGGTGGCGCCGGTCGAGCTGTCGCTGGACGCGGTAGCGCTCATCAACCCCATGCCGTCGGCCCTTGAGACCGAGGTCTGGGGCTTCGGCCGCCTGCCGCTGGCCTTCTCGGCGCGCTGCTTCACGGCCCGCCATCACCGGCTGCAGAAGGACGACTGCCAGTTCCGCTGCCGCGACGATGCCGACGGCCTGCTGCTGAAGACGGGGGAAGGCGAGGACTTCCTGGCCCTCAACGGCATCCAGACCCAGAGCGCGGCCCTGCAATGCCTGCTGGGCCAGGGCCAGGCGCTGCGCGAGGCCGGCGTCGGCCTGCTGCGGCTGTCGCCCTGCGGCCAGCACTTCGGCCGCGTTGTCGAACTGTTCGACGCCGTGTTCGCGCGCGGCGCCCCCGCCGAGGAGGCGCTGGACGAGCTGCGCGGGCTGCCGCTGCCGGGCCGCCTGGTAGACGGCTTCGCGCGCCGCCAGCCCGGTCTCGCGGAGGTGGCATGACGAGCCTGACCCTGCCCAGCCTGCCGCCGCAATGGCGCGAGCGCGTCGCCCGCCTGCCCAGCCGGCCACCTTCCACGGCCCTGGCCCTGCTGCTTGACCGCCTGCTGCTGCCGCGCCTGGACGCCTCCCAGCGCGAAGCCCTGCAGGGTCGCACCGTCGAGATCGAGCTGCAGGAACTCGGCGCCCGCGTGCGCCTGCAGCTCGGCCCGCGCGGCTTTCACGCCGCCGGCGAGGGCGCGGCGCCCCATCTGCGCCTGCGTGCCCGCGCCGACGCGCTGTGGCGGCTTCTGCGCGGCGAGGACGACGCCGACCGCCTGTTCTTCGACGGCGCCCTCGTCATGGAGGGCGACACCGAGTACGGCCTCATCCTGAAAAACACCCTGGACGCGATCGGTCCGCTGTGGACCGTCGCGCCTGCCCGATGATGAAACGACGCCTCCTGCTGGCCGCTGCCGCGGCCACCCCACTGCTGAGTGCAGCCGACGCCCCGGTGCAGCGCCTGGCCCTGGCCTGGCGCCTGGCCGACGGGCGCGAGCAGGCCGGCCTGCTCGGCCTGGACTGGGGCGCCCGCCGGATCGACATGCTGGCCGCCTGGACCCTGCCCAGCCGCGCCCATGGCCTGATCGCCGACGGCCGGGGCGGCTTCTACGCCGTCGCAGCGCGGGCGGGCGACTGGCTGCTGCATGTCGACGCCGCCGGCGCCGCCACCTGGGCTCGCCAGGACGGTGCCTGGCGCTTCAACGGCCATCTGCTGCTGCACCCGGCCGGCCTGTTCGCCACCGAGACCGACCCGCGCGACGAGAGCTCCCACCTGGCCCTGCGCGAACCGCGCACGCTGGCACTGATCGCCCGCCTGCCGCTGGCTGGCCGCGACGCCCATCAGCTGGTGGCGGAGCCCGACGGCCGCCTGCTGCTCGCCCTCGGCGGCCTGCGGCGCTGGCCGGATGGACGCAAGCGCGAAGGCGCCATTGCCTCGGCGCTGCTGAAGCTGGACCCGACTACCGGCGGTGAACTGGCACGCTGGCGCCTGGACGACCCGGACATCAGCCTGCGCCATCTCGCCTGGTCCCACGACGGCCAGCGCCTCGGCATCGCACTGCAGGCCGCGCACGCGGCCAAGGAACGCCGCGCGGCCGCGCCGCTGCTGGCCGTCTTCGAGGGCGACCAGCTGCAGCTGCCCGTGGCCGGCGGGCCGGGCCAGGGCTATGCCGGCGACATCTGTGCCGCGCCCGGCGGCGGCTTCGTGCTCAGCGCGCAGAAGGCCGGCCAGGGGCTGCTGTGGCAACCGGGCGTGCCGGCCGACCTGACCCGCATCGCCGAGCTCACCGATCCCTGCGCGCTGCACGACGGCTGGCATGGCGGTGAGCGCGCCGTGCTGCTGGTGGCCGGCCGCGGCGTCGCGCGCTGGCAGGCCAACGGCGCACAGATGCTGGCCTGGCCCCAACCCCTGGCACCCGACAACCACGCGGTGCTGGTTTGAAGAAGCGGCGCCACGAGCGCCGCAAGGAGTTCCCATGCCTTCCCCTTCCACCCTGGCCCAGCGCCTCGTCGATGCGCTGCTGGCGCGCGGTGCGCGCGAGATCTTCGGCATCCCCGGTGACTTCGCGCTGCCGCTGTTCCGCGAGATCGAACGCGACGGCCGCCTGCCCATCCTGACCCTGGCCCACGAGCCCGGCGTCGGCTTCGCGGCCGACGCGACGGCGCGCGTGCGCGGCGGCCTCGGCGTGGCTGCCGTCACCTATGGCGCCGGTGCCCTCAACCTCGTCAACGCGGTGGCCGGTGCCTATGCCGAGCGCGTGCCCCTGGTGGTGCTGTCGGGCGCACCGGCGGCCCACGAGGCCGTCAGCGGCCTGCTGCTGCACCACCAGGTCAAGCAGCTCGACTCGCAGTGGCGGCTCTACGAGGAGATCACCGTCGACCGCGCGCGGCTGGACGACCTCGAGCGCGCGCCCCAGGCCATCGCCCGCGTCCTGGACAACGCCCTGGCCCGCTCGCGGCCGGTCTACCTCGAGATCCCGCGCGACCTGCCGGGGCGGCCCTGCGCCGAGGTGCCGGCGCCCGCGCCGCGGCGCTGGGATGCCGAGCGCGTGGCCGCCTGCGCCGACGAGCTGCTGGCGCGGCTGCGTGCGGCGCGCGACCCGCTGCTGGTCGTCGGCGTCGAGGTCAGGCGCTACGGCCTCGAGGCGCGTGTCGCCGAGCTGGCGCGGCGCCTGGGCCTGCCGGTGTTGACGAGCTTCATGGGCCGCGGCCTGCTGGCCGATGCCGACCTGCCGCTGTCGGGCACCTATCTCGGCCTGGCCGGCGACCCCGAGCTGAGCCGGCGCGTGGAGGCCTCGGACGCGCTGCTGCTGCTGGGCGTCATCGTGTCGGACACCAACTTCGCCGTGTCGGCCCGGCGCATCGACTTCCGCCATGCCCTGGTGGCCTATGACGACGAGGTGCGTGTCGGCCACCACGTCTACCCGGAGCTGCCACTGGCGGCCCTGGTCGATGCGCTGCTCGAGCGCTGTCCGCTGCCGCGCAGCGCCGTCGCGGCGCCGCCCGCGCCGCCGAGCTATCCGCAAGGCCTGGTCGAGGACGAGGCGCCGGTCGAGCCGGCCGACATCGCCCGCGCCATCAACGACGCCTTCGCCCGCCACGGCCCCATGCCCATCGCCTGCGACGTCGGCGACTGCCTGTTCACCGCCATGGCGGTGCTGCCCACGGCCCTGCTGGCGCCGGGCTACTACGCCACCATGGGCTATGGGGTGCCGGCCGGCCTCGGCCTGCAGCGCGCCAGCGGCCAGCGCCCCCTCATCCTCGTCGGCGACGGCGCCTTCCAGATGACCGGCTGGGAGATCGGCCACGCCGCCCGCCTGGGCCTCGACCCCATCGTCATCGTCTTCAACAACGGCGGCTGGGAGATGCTGCGCAGCTTCATGCCCGAGGGCGGCTTCCACGACCTCGGCGCCTGGGACTTCGCCGCCATGGCCGCCGGCATGGGCGGCGACGGCTACACGGTGCAGACGCGCGCCGAGCTGGGCGCCGCCTTGCGCCAGGCCCTGGCAACGCGCGGCTGCTTCCAGCTCATCGACGTCCGCCTCGCCCCCGGCGCACGCTCGCCAACGCTGCAGCGCTTTGTGCAGGCGGTGCGGCGCCTGTCCATGCCCGAGGCCGTCGTAGCTTCTTGACCTGGTTCAAGGACGTCGCCGAGCCTGCTGGTCACACTGCCCTTCACTAGATGTAGCGCCTCTCTGCGTTGCAAACACCATAGGTAGTGGAATGAATCTCTATCCCCAGCAGGTGATGAAGCGCGACGGCCGCCTGCAGGCCTTCGACGCGGACAAGATCATGCAGGCCCTGGCCGCCGCCGGACGCGCCAGCGGCGAGTTCGGCGACGACGAGGCGCGCCGGCTGACCGAGAACGGCGTGATGCCCGAGCTGATGGCGCACACCCTGCCGGGCATCGAGCTGATCCAGGACGCCGTCGAGTCCACGCTGTTCGGTGCCGGCTGGCGCCGCACGTTGCGCGCCTACATCGTCTACCGCGAGCAGCACCGCCGCCTGCGCGATGCCCGCCAGACGCTGGTCGATGTGCAGGCCACGATGAACGAATACCTGCAGCAGCGCGACTGGCGCATCCAGGCCAATGCCAACCAGGGGTGGAGCCTGGGCGGGCTCATCCTCAACGTCTCGGGCAAGGTCGTCGCCAACTACTGGCTGGACCATGTCTACCCGCCCGAGGTCGGCCGCGCCCACCGCGAGGCCGACCTCCACATCCACGACCTCGACATGCTCAGCGGCTACTGCGCCGGCTGGAGCCTGCGCACCCTGCTGCACGAGGGGCTGAACGGCGTGCCCGGCAAGGTCGAGGCCGGGCCGCCGAAGCATCTCTCGAGCGCCGTCGGGCAAATCGTCAACTTCCTCGGCACCCTGCAGAACGAATGGGCCGGCGCACAGGCCTTCTCCAGCTTCGACACCTATCTGGCGCCCTATGTGCGCAAGGACGCGCTTTCCTACGAGCAGGTGCGCCAGTGCCTGCAGGAGCTGATCTACAACCTCAACGTGCCCTCGCGCTGGGGCACGCAGACGCCCTTCACCAACCTGACCTTTGACTGGACCTGCCCGGCCGACCTCGCCGAGCAGGTGCCCGTCATCGCCGGCGAGGAGCAGCCCTTCACCTATGGCGAGCTGCAAGCCGAGATGGACCTCATCAACCGCGCCTACATAGCCGTGATGACGGCCGGAGACGCCAAGGGCCGCGTCTTCACCTTTCCCATTCCGACCTACAACATCACGAAAGACTTCGACTGGGCCCACCCCAACACCGAAGCCCTGTTCGAGATGACGGCGCGCTACGGCCTGCCATATTTCCAGAACTTCCTGAACTCCGACCTCGAGCCGCAGATGGTGCGCTCCATGTGCTGCCGGCTGCAACTGGACCTGCGCGAGCTGCTCAAGCGCGGCAACGGCCTGTTCGGCTCGGCCGAGCAGACCGGCTCAGTCGGCGTCGTCACGGTGAACTGCGCGCGGCTGGGCTATCTGTTCGCGGGCGACGAGGCCGGCCTGCTGACCCGCCTGGACCGCCTGCTGGAGCTGGGCCGCGACAGCCTAGAGATCAAGCGCAAGCTGATCCAGCGCCTCATCGACCAGGGGCTGTTCCCCTACACGCGGCGCTATCTGCGCACCCTGCGCAACCACTTCTCGACGCTGGGCGTGAACGGCATCAACGAGATGGTGCGCAATTTCACCCGCGGCCGGCACGACATCACGAGCGAGGAAGGCCATGCCCTGGCCCTGCGCCTGCTGGACCATGTGCGGGCGCGCATGGTGGAGTTCCAGGAGCAGACCGGCCATCTCTACAACCTCGAGGCCACGCCGGCCGAGGGCACGACCTACCGCTTCGCCAAGGAGGACCGGCGCCGCTGGCCCGCCATCCTGCAAGCCGGCAGCGACGCGAATCCCTACTACACCAACAGCTCGCAGCTGCCCGTCGGCTTCACCGACGACCCCTTCGAGGCCCTGGAGCGCCAGGAGGAGCTGCAGCGCAAATACACCGGCGGCACGGTGCTGCACCTCTACATGAGCGAGCGCATCAGCTCGGCCATGGCCTGCCGCGAGCTGGTCAAGCGGGCGCTGTCCCACCACCGCCTGCCCTATGTGACCGTGACGCCGACCTTCTCGATCTGCCCGACCCACGGCTATCTGAGCGGCCACCACGAGTTCTGCCCCCGATGCGACGCCGAGCGACTGGCCGCCAAGCGTCGTCAATCCGAAACCGAACCCGCCTGAGGAGATCCCATGAACGCTGTCATCGAACGCCAGGACGAGGCCATCACGCTGCGCGAAGAGGAACGCCAGCGCTGCGAGGTCTGGACCCGCGTGATGGGCTATCACCGCCCCGTCGCCTCCTTCAACATCGGCAAGCAGGGCGAGTTCGCCGAGCGTGTTCACTTCGAGGAAGGCCGAGTGCAGTCGCGATGAGCCAACTGGCCGTCGCCGGCCTGCAGCCCTTCAGCAGCGTCGACTTCCCCGGCCGCCTGGCGGCCGTGGTCTTTCTGCAGGGCTGCCCCTGGCGCTGCGGCTATTGCCACAACCCCGGCCTGCAGCCGCGGGGCAGGGGGGAAGGCCCGCGCTGGCCTGAGCTGCGCGACTGGCTGGCGCGCCGCCTGGGCCGGCTCGATGGCGTCGTCTTCAGCGGCGGCGAACCGACGCTGGACCCGGCCCTGCCGGCCGTTCTCGACGAGTTGCGAGCCATGGGCTATGCCCTCGGCCTGCACACGGCCGGCCTGGCGCCGCGCTGCCTGGGCGGTCTGCTGCCGCGCCTGGACTGGGTGGGGCTGGACATCAAGGCCGCGCTCGGCGACGCGAGCCTGCACGACCGCATCACCGGCCGCCGCGCCAGCACGCGCGCGGTGCGCGACTCCCTGGCCCTGCTGCGGGCCAGCGGCGTGGATTTCGAATGCCGCAGCACCGTGCATCCGGCTTGGTTCAGCGACGCCGACCTGCTGCGCCTGGTGCGCGAGCTGGCTGGTGTGCCACGCCATGTGCTGCAGCTCGCGCGCCTGCCCGATGCATCGGGCAGTTTGCGCGCGCCGGTGGCCTGGCCCTCGCCCGCCTTGCTGGCTGAGGCCCGGGCCATCCGGCCCGGCCTGCTGCTGCGGACCTAACCGATCAGCACGGCCTCGCCGGCCGGGTTGAAGGGCAGCAGGCCGCCGAACTCGCCGCTCTCCACGCGCTTGACCAGCAGCTCCAGCATGCGCTTGACCTCGCTGGCCGTCGTGCGCCCGGCCAGGGCGGCGGTGAACATCAGCTGCCAGGTGGGGCCGGCCTGACGCGCCTCGGCGGCCAGGGCCTCGAAGTTGGCCAGGTCGGCCGGGTCCTTGTCCACGCACATCAGCGGGCGCAGCACGCCGCCCTTGCCGGCGGCATGAGCGGCGCGCTGCTCGGGCGTCGCGTCGGCGTCGCATTCGGCGGTGGTGAAGACCATCAGCAGATGCTGGGGTTCGCGTTGCCTGCGGGCCATGGCCAGCAGGTCGTCAAAGTGTTCGATGTTCATCGAGGTCCAGTCTGAGCCGCCGCGAGGCGGCGCGGCGCCTCCGACGGAGGAGGGCGGGGTCGTCCGAAAGGAGGAGGCCGCGCCGGTCGCTGTCCTGCCACGGCCGGATGGGCCGCAGCGACGCGGCGCCCAAGAATCGGTCACATGGACCACATGCCATGGACGAGCGCCGACGGCGCGGTGCGCGACCTTCGCAAGCGCCCCTGGCGCGACCTGCGCATCTCGCTGACCGACCGCTGCAATTTCCGCTGCGGCTATTGCATGCCGCGCAGCAAGTTCGGCCCGGGCCACCGCTTCCTGCCGCAGGCGCGGCTGCTGAACTTCGAGGAGATCGCCCAGGTGGCGCGCCAGGCCCTGGCCCTGGGCGTGCGCACCCTGCGCCTGACCGGCGGCGAGCCGTTGCTGCGTCGCGATCTGCCGCGCCTCATAGGCCAGCTCTCGGCCCTGCGCACGCTGGACGGCACGGCGCCCGACCTGGCACTGACGACCAACGGCAGCCTGCTGGCCGCCCAGGCCCAGGCCCTGCGCGACGCCGGCCTGAACCGCCTGACCGTCAGCCTCGACGCGCTGGACGACGCCGTCTTCCGGCGCATGAACGAGGTCGGCTTTCCGGTCGCCGAGGTGCTGCGCGGGCTGGAGTCAGCCCGGAGCGCCGGCTTTACGTCCATCAAGGTCAATATGGTGGTGCGCCGTGGCGTCAACGACCGCGAGGCCCTGCCGCTGGCCGAACATTTCCGCAACAGCGGCATGGTGCTGCGCTTCATCGAATTCATGGACGCCGGCCGCCACAACGGCTGGAAGCTCGACGAGGTGCTGCCCAGCGCCGAGCTGCGCGAGCGCATCGCCGCGCGCTGGCCGCTGCAGCCGCTGCGGCCCACCCGCGGCGGCGAGACGGCCGAGCGCTGGCGCTATGCCGACGGTGCCGGCGAGATCGGCTTCATCAGCAGCGTCAGCCAGGCCTTCTGCGGCGACTGCACGCGCGCCCGGCTGACGGCCGAGGGCCGGCTCTACACCTGTCTGTTCGCGTCCGAGGGCCACGATCTGCGGCCGCTGCTGCGCAACCCCCACGCCGGCGAGGCGCAGCTGCGCGAACGCCTGGCCGCCATCTGGGCCCGGCGCAGCGACGCCTATTCCGAACAGCGCGAGCGGCTCAGCGTCATCCGCATCGTCCGCCCCGACATGCATGTGCTCGGCGGCTGAATCACCCCAGCTTGAACTGCATCACAGCGGCGTTTCAATCTTGACGCCAGCATCGACTTTTCCCTCAACCGCCCCAGCCATGACCCCTCCTTCGCTCCTCGAACGCATGGCGGCCGCCGGCCTGCGCCCCTTGCAACTGGCCGGGCGCCAGCTGCTGCCCATCGTGCAGGGCGGCATGGGGGTGGGCATCTCGGCCCACCGCCTGGCCGGCAGCGTGGCGGCCTTGGGCGCCTGGGGCACCATCGCCTCGGTGGACCTGCGCCGCCACCATGCCGACCTGATGGCGCGCAGCGAAGGCCTGCATGACGGCGACGAAAAGAAGGCCGTCATCCAGCAGGCCAACCAGGAGGCGCTGGCGCGCGAGATCCACCGCGCCCGCGGCATCGCCGGCGGCCGTGGCCTGGTGGCCGTCAACGTGATGCGCGCCGTCAGCGACTATGCGGCCTCGGTGCGCACGGCCCTGGAGGAGGGGGCGGACGCCCTGGTCGTCGGCGCCGGCCTGCCGCTGGACCTGCCCGAGCTGGCCCAGGACCATCCCGACACCGCCCTCATCCCTATCCTCAGCGACGCCCGTGGCGTGGCGCTGCTGTGGCGCAAATGGGAGCGCCGCCAGCGCATTCCCAACGCCATCGTCATCGAGCACCCGGCCCATGCTGCCGGCCACCTGGGCGCGGCCCGCGTCGCCGACTTGGGCGATGCACGCTTCGACTTCGAGACCGTGCTGCCGGCCGTGCGCCAGCATCTGCGCGATGCCGGCGTCGAGGGCCGGGTGCCGCTGATCGCCGCCGGCGGCGTGCGCCGCTGCGAGGACATCCAGCGCCTGCAGTCCCTGGGCGCCGACGCGGCCCAGCTCGGCACCGCCTTCGTGGCCACCGAGGAGTGCGACGCCCATCCCCATTTCAAGCAAGTGCTGGCCGAGGCGCGTGACGAGGACCTCGTCGAGTTCACCAGCGTGGCCGGCCTGCCGGCCCGTGCCGTGCTGACGCCATGGCTGAAGAGATACCTCAAGGCCGAGGAGAGGCTGCAGGCCGTGGCCCAGCTCAAGCAGCGCTGCACCATGGCCTTCGACTGCCTGGCCCAGTGCGGCCTGCGCGACGGCCTCAAGGGCTGGGGCCAGTTCTGCATCGACCAGCGCCTGGCCGCGGCCCTGCGCGGCGACATGGCCAAGGGCCTGTTCTTCCGCGGTCGTGGCGGGCTGCCCTTCGGCCCGCAGATCGCCAGCGTGAGCCAGCTGATGGAACGGTTGCTGACGCCGGGCGTCCCGCTGGGCACGCCGGCATGAACGCAAGTGCTGCGCCCTGGCAGCTCAAGCGGCTGCTGAGCGCGCCGCATCGTCTGGGCTTTGCCATCGGTGCCGCGGCGATTGGCCTGTTCGCGCTCTGGTGGCTGGCGGTGCTGCTGGCCGCCCGCCTGGGCTTCGCGCCAGGCTGGGCCGTGCCGCCGACGCTGGCCCATGGCCTGCTGTTCACGCTGGGCTTCATGCCGGCCTTCATGACAGGCTTTCTGTTCACCGCCGGGCCCCGCTGGCTGGGCCAGCCCGGCGTGGACGCTCGCACACTGCTGACAGCGCTGCTGCAGCTTGCCGTCGGCTGGCTGATCGCCTTCGTCGGCATACACGCCAGCGCGTGGCTGGCGGCCTTCGGCGTTGCGACTTCCGCCTGCGGCTGGCTGCGCCTGAGCTTGCGCTTTGCCGCCATGTTGCGGGTTAGTCGTGTGCTGGATCGCCTGCATGCGCGCTGGGTGCTGGCGGCCTGTTTCGTCGGCGTCGTGGCCATGCTGCTGGCCTGCCTGGCCCTCGTGCAGGGCGACGCGGTGCTGCTGCGCGCGGCCATCCAGTTCGGCCTGTGGGGCTTTGTCGGACCAGTCTATGCCGTCGTGTCGCACCGCATGATTCCCTTCTTCAGCGCCGCGGCCCTGCCGCAGTTGGAGGCTTGGCGGCCGAATGCGCTGCTGCTTCCCATGCTGGGCGGCCTAGCTCTGAGCGGCGTGGCCGAGATGGGCTGGCTCGCGCCGAGCCTGCTGGCGCCACCGTTGGCCCTCGCGTCGCTGGCGCTCCTCGCGCTGGCGCTGCGCTGGGGACTTGCCCAGAGCCTCAAGGGCGAATCGCGCCGGCTACTGGCCATGCTGCATGGCGGCTTTGTCTGGCTGGGGCTGGCGCTGGGCCTGCAGGCCGCCTCCCAGGCCCGGCTGGCCTTCGGGCTTGCGGGCCTCGGCACCGCACCGCTGCATGCGCTGACGCTGGGCTGGCTAGGCTGCACGCTGATGGCCATGGTCACGCGCGTTGCCGCGGGCCATAGCGGCCGGTCGCTGGCCGTCGACAACCTGGGTTGGGCTGCCTACCGCCTGCTGCAGCTTGCGGTGCTGCTGCGCGTCGCCGCAGCGCTGGGCCTGGCCGTCGGGTTGCTGCCGGCCGCAGCCATCTGGGCCGCCGTGGTCGCGACTTGGGGCTGGCGCCAAGGCGCGTGGTTGGGGCGGCCGCGTGTCGATGGACAGCCGGGCTGAGCATGGACACCGTTCCCATCGAGCGCTGGCTGCGGCGCTTGCCCATCTTCAGCGAGATCGATGCAGCCTCGTTGCAGCACCTGGCCGCCGAGGCTCGCTGGCGGCCACTGGAGCGCGGCGCTTTCGCGCTACGGGCCGGCGACAGCTGCGAGGCCTTCTTTGTCAACCTCGGCGAGCCAGTCAAGCTCTTCGTACTGGCGCCTAATGGCAACGAAAAGGTCATCGAGCTGGTGGCGACCGGCCAGAGCTTTGGCGAGGCGCTGATGTTCCTCGGCCGGCCGAGCCCGGTGAACGCGCAGGCCCTGGGAGATACCCGTCTGCTGGTGCTACCGCGCGACGCGATGTTGGCGGCGATGGCGGCCGACCAGCGCCTGGCCCTGCGCATGCTGGCCGGCCTGAGCCGGCGCCTGCATGGCCTGGTCGGCGATGTGCAGGCCTATGCCTTGCAGTCCGGCGTGCAGCGCGTCATCGGCTATCTGCTGCGCGATGCTGGCGACGATGGCGCCAGCACCGTGGTGCTGCCGGTCAGCAAGGCGACGCTGGCCTCGCGGCTGTCGCTGACGCCCGAGTACTTCTCGCGCGTGTTGCACGAGCTGGAGGGGGGCAGGCTGATCGCGGTCGAAGGGCGGCGTATCCAAATCGGCGACGTCAAGCGCCTCGCCGCCTATCCTCACCCTAGGTGTTGAAAAGCAGGGCCTGATCGCGCGGCTGCTCGATGCGCAGCGGCAGGCTAACGTCCGGCGCCGCTGCAAGCCCGGCAGTCGCCAGCCGCTTGCGCCATTGTTCGGCGCCGGGCTGGCAAGCGGTGCGCACTACGACGCTCAGCTGCCACGGCCATTCCGGAGACCCCGGTCCTTCGAGAACGTTGTCCACGCCAGGCAGCTCGCGCAGCCGAGCCAGCAGGTCAGCCGTCGGTGCGGTGCGCCGCCATAGCGCAAGCACTCCGTATTGCGGGGTCGACGTAGGAGGCGGTTTCAGCATGAGACCTTCGACCTGCCCGCCGCGCCGCCATGAACTCAGGCTGGATATGACATGATGCTCGCTGCAGCCTAGTTGCTTGGCGCATTCAGCAAACGGCCGAGAACAGATCTGCAGACCCTGTTCGACGCGAGCAGCGAGTAAGGGGTCGTCGCAGCACACCGTGTTCGCTGATGATGGCAAGCGGATGCGGGCCACCGGTCTCAGTGCCAAGCGCGCGAGCTGACGGTGCAACGCCGTTTCGTTAAGGGCTTCGACTTCAGCCCAAATCGTCGGGAGGTTCGCGCTGGTATCGACGCTCTCGATGCGAAAGCAGCCTGGCAGGGAAGCCAAAGCTAACCGGAATCCAGGCTGGGCGTTGAAAGCGAGTCTCCAGCGCTCCCGCCGTAGCGCGGCTCCCCACCGCACGCGAATTGGCAGCAGGGCACCGCTGCGGCTCAATTGCCGGCATAGGTCAAGGAGCTCTCGTGGCTTCGCGCCGCTGCGCGCTGCCATCAGGCGAAAAGGTGACGTGTGGAGCGGAAAGTCCTGCTGCCAGCCTTGGAGCAGCGTTTGACGTAAGCCGGCGCAGCAACTGGGCGGGGACGCGGGAATGTGCATGGTGGCCCATGCTCGGCTCCCTGATCAGGGCTGGCCTTAATCTGCTTCAAGTTACCGCAAAGCCGAGTTTGAGCGGCGTCAATCTCGCTGCGGTGAGGGCGTCGCGGTGGGCCGGCAGGGGCTCGCTGATGCCGTGGCGTCGGGAACTCCGATTGCCCCGACGCTCGAATTGATGTGACTGACGCGTGTTGACGATGCCGCGGCACCCTCCTCCAAGGCCTCTTGTAGCGCCAGTCCTGGCGGTCATGCTGGTGTCGGGGGGTGCAAAGCTGGCCCAGGCCCAGGATGCGGCGGTACCCGCATTCAAGCAACTGGACTCCATCGACGCTCGCGTCCAGGGCTGCGTCACCTGCCACGGGCAAAGTGGTCAGGGAACGAACAACGGCTACTTCCCGCGCATTGCCGGCAAGCCGGCCGGGTATCTGTACAACCAGTTGGTTGCGTTTCGGGACGGCACGCGGCGCTACCCGCCGATGAACTACCTGGTGGCCTACCTTCCCGACGACTACCTGTGCGAAATTGCGGAACATTTTTCAAGGCAGAGCCCGCCGTTGGCCGCTCGAGACCTGGCTCCGGCGGCCGACGCTCAACTCCAGCGGGGGCAGCAGCTCGTCACCGTCGGAGACCCTGGCCGGGGCGTCCCCGCATGTGCGGCCTGCCACGGGGCCCGACTCACCGGGATGATTCCCGGCATTCCGGGGCTGATCGGCCTGCGCCCGACCTATATCGCGGCGCAGTTGACGCGGTGGCGGGTGGGGGAGCGGCACGCCGCGGACCCCGACTGCATGAGGCGCATCGCCGGGCGCTTGAGCGAGGACGATGTCTTTGCCGTGTCCGCCTGGCTTGCCCGCCAGGACTCCCCGAAGGATGCGGCTCCCGAGCCGGCCAATCGTATGCGGTCAATTACCTGCGTCCTTGAGCCGCCACGGTTGAGCTGACAGTCTTCGTTCCCACTTAACAAGTGAAGTGGGAACGTAT
>RXJW01000209.1 GCA_003963005.1 Burkholderiales bacterium | reverse complement strand
GCAGGTTGTGCTTGCCCTGCACGAACTCGCGCATCACCCGCTCCAGCTCGCGCTCGGGCATCTGGCCGTGGGCGACGACGATGCGCGCCTCGGGCAGCAGCTCTTCCAGCTTCTGGCGCCGGTTCTCGATGGTCTCGACCTCGTTGTGCAGGAAGTAGACCTGCCCGCCGCGCTTCAACTCGCGCAGCACCGCCTCGCGGATGGTGCCGCTGCTCTCGGCGCGCACGAAGGTCTTGATCGCCAGGCGCCGCTGCGGCGCGGTCGCGATGACGGACAGGTCGCGCAGGCCCTCCAGCGCCATGCCGAGCGTGCGCGGGATGGGCGTGGCGGTCAGCGTCAGCACGTCGACCTCGGCGCGCATCGCCTTCATCGCCTCCTTGTGGCGCACGCCGAAGCGGTGCTCCTCGTCGATGACGAGCAGGCCCAGGCGATTGAACTTCACGTCGCTGGACAGCAGCTTGTGCGTGCCCACGACGATGTCGATGGAGCCGTCGGCAATGCCTTCCATCGCCGCCTTGATCTCCTTGGCCGAGCGGAAGCGGCTCATCTCCGCCACCTTCACCGGCCAGGCGCCGAAGCGGTCGGCTATTGACTGGTAGTGCTGCTCGGCCAGCAGCGTGGTGGGCGCGAGGATGGCCACCTGCTTGCCGCCCATCACCGCCACAAACGCCGCGCGCAGCGCCACCTCGGTCTTGCCGAAGCCCACGTCGCCGCAGACCAGGCGGTCCATCGGCTTCGGGGAGATCATGTCCTGGATGACGGCATGGATGGCCGCGCGCTGGTCGGGCGTTTCCTCGAAGCCGAAGCTCGCCGCGAAGGCCTCGTAGTCGTGCCCCGAGTAGCGGAAGGCATGGCCTTCGCGGGCGGCGCGGCGGGCGTAGAGGTTGAGCAGCTCGGCCGCGGTGTCGCGCACCTGCTCGGCGGCCTTGCGCTTGGCCTTCTCCCACTGACCGGAGCCGAGCTTGTGCAGCGGCGCTTCTTCCGCCGAGACGCCGGTGTAGCGGCCGATCAGGTGCAGCTGCGCGACCGGCACGTAGAGCGTGGCCTTGTCGGCGTACTCCAGGTGCAGGAACTCGCTCTTCTGGCCGTCGCCCAGGTCGATGTTGACCAGCCCCTGGTAGCGCCCGATGCCGTGGTTGATGTGCACGACGGGGTCGCCCACCTTCAGCTCGGACAGGTCCTTGATCAGCGCATTGACGTCGCTGACCTGCTCCTGCTTGCGCCGACGCCGCGTGGTGGGCGTGGTGGCGAACAACTCGGTTTCGGTGATGAGCTGAACCGGGTGCCCGGGGTCGACCCAGAAGAAGCCCGACGCCAGCGGCGCGGCCGTGATGGCGTACTTCTCGTCGCCCGCCCAGAACTCGGCCAGGTCCTTGACCGAGGGCGGGTCGATCTTGTGGTCGCGCAGCTGCTCCAGCAGGCTCTCGCGGCGGCCTTCACTCTCGGCGAGCAGCAGCACGCGGTGCGGCGTGGCGCGCAGGTGGGCTTCGAGCCGGGCCAGCGGCTCCTGCACGCCGCGCTCGACGCTGATGTCGGGCAGCGGGCGGGCGAAGTCCACCGGCTCGTTGCCGCGCACCGAGAGCACCGCATGCGGCTTGGTCAGGCCGAAGAAGTCCTCGGCCGTCAGGAAGATCTCGGCCGGCGGCAGCAGCGGCCGTTCGGGGTCGTGCTGCAGGAAGCGGTGGCGCTCCTTGGTGTCGGTCCAGAAGCGCTGGATGGCTTCGTCCACCTCGCCGTGCAGCGCCAACCCGGCTTCAGCGCCGAGGTAGTCGAAGACGGTCGCCGTCTGCTCGAAGAAGATCGGCAGGTAGTACTCGATGCCGCCCGAGGCGATGCCGTCCCCGATGTCGCGGTACAGGCGCGACTTGGTCGGGTCGCCGTCCATCTTCTCGCGCCAGCGGTGGCGGAAGGCCTTGCGGGCGGCCTCGTCCATCGGGAACTCGCGGCCCGGCAGCAGGCGCACGTCCGGCACCGGATACAGGCTGCGCTGGCTGTCCGGGTCGAACACGCGGATGGAGTCGACCTCGTCGCCGAACAGGTCCACGCGGTAGGGCACGGCCGAGCCCATGGGGAACAGGTCGATCAGGCCGCCGCGCACCGCGTACTCGCCGGGCTGCACGACCTGGCTCACGTGCGTGTAGCCGGCCAGCGTGAGCTGGGCCCGCAGCGAGGCTTCGTCCAGGCGCTGCTTCTGCTTGAAGTTGAAGGTGGTGCCGGCCAGGAAGCTCGGCGGCGCCAGGCGCGTGAGGGCCGTGGACGCGGGCATCAGCACCACGTCGATGGTCTTGGTCTTCTTGGCCTGCAGCAGCTCCCACAACGTGGCCAGCCGCTCGGAGATCAGGTCCTGGTGGGGGCTGAAGCTGTCGTACGGCAGGGTTTCCCAGTCGGGGAAGACGGCGACCTTGAGTTCGGGCGCAAAGAACTTCAGCTCGTCTTCCAGGCGCTGGGTGTCACCGGGCTCGGCCGTGAAGATGGCGGCCAGGCGGCCGGCGTCGCGCTGCTGCTGCACGAAGCGGGCGAGCAGCAGGGCATCGGCCGAACCGAGGGGGCGGGGGTGGGTGAACTTCTTGCCGGGCTGAACCGCCGGCAGCGAGGGCAGGGACATGCAGACCTACAAACGACAGCAGCCCCAACAGCGGGGCGCGGCCACATTTTAGGGAGGCATGTCCTTTGGCTGGGCTGCAGGGGCATGGCTAGCATGACGTGCAATTGCATCACGGAGATTTCATGCGTCGTCGCCACGCTCTCGGCCTTGTCGCCCTCTCGCTGTCTGTCACGCTGCCCGCCGGGGCGGCTTCCGCCGAAAGCGAGCGCTTTCATCGGTGGCTCGACGCCCAATGGGAACGCACGCTTGAGCGGCAGCCCATCCTGGCCACCTCGCTCGGTGACCCGCGCTACAACGACCGGCTGAACGACACCACCACGGCCGCATGGCGCGCCAGCGAGAAGCGTGAGTTGCAGCAGACGCTCAAGGCCCTGGCCGGCTTCAACAAAGCCCGGCTCGATCCGAAGGACCGGGTGTCCTACAGCATCCTGAAGCTTGATCTGGCGCAGTCACTCGCCGGCGAGCGCTTCCCCGACTGGATGCAGCCGATCAGCCAGATCGGCGGCCTGCCGAGCTTCCTGGCCCAGATGGGCACCGGCCAGTCCATCCAGCCCTTGCGCAACACCCAGGATTACGACGACTGGCTCAAGCGCCTGGCGTTGGCCGTGCCCATCTTCGACGGCACCATCGCCAACATGCGCGAGGGGCTGAAGGCGGGTGTCACGCAGCCGCGTGCGGTCATGGAAAAGGTGCTGCCGCAGCTGCAGTCCCTGGCGGTGAGCGACCCGGAGAAGAGCCTGTTCTGGGGCCCGATCACCAAGTTCCCCGACACGGTGCCGGCCGCGGACCGTGAACGCATCACCGCGCAGATGCGCGAGCTGCTGGCCACCCAGGTGCTGCCCGCCTACGCCCGGCTGCTGGCCTTCGTGCGCGACGAGTACACGCCCAAGGCCCGCGCCAGCACCGCGTGGTCCGCCCTGCCCGACGGCAAGGCCTGGTACGCCTGGCGCGTGCGCCAGAGCACCACGGTGGCGCTGACGCCGGACGAGATCCACGCCATCGGCCTGAAGGAAGTCGCCCGCATCCTCGGCGAGATGGACGGGGTGCGCCGGCAGGTGGGCTTCCCTGGTGACCTGAAAGCCTTCTTCAAGCACCTGCAGGACGACCCCAAGTTCTATTTCACGAAGCCTGAAGACCTGCTCGCCGGCTACCGCGACCTGCAGAAGAAGATCAACGGCCTCACACCTCGGCTGTTCGACGTGCAGCCCAAGGCGGACTACGAGGTGCGCGAAGTCGAGGCCTTCCGCGCCGAGAGCGCCGCCGGCGCCTCCTACCAGGGGCCATCGTCTGACGGGTCCCGTCCGGGGGTGTTCTACGTGAACACCTTCAACCTCAAGGCCCAGCCGATCTTCGGCATGGAGACGCTGTCTCTGCACGAGGCCTCACCCGGCCACCACTTCCAGGTGTCCATCGCCCAGGAAGACCAGAACTTGCCCAAGTTCCGCCGCTACGGCAGCTTCTACGTGGCCTACGTGGAAGGCTGGGCGCTGTATGCCGAGAGCCTGGGCAAGGAGCTGGGCCTCTTCACCGACCCCTACCAGTGGTACGGGCGACTCGCCGACGAGCAACTGCGCGCGATGCGCCTCGTCGTGGACACCGGCTTGCACCACAAGGGCTGGACGCGCGAGCAGGCGATCAAGTACATGCTCGACAACTCCTCCATGGCCGAGAGCGACGTGATCTCGGAGGTGGAGCGCTACATCGTCTGGCCGGGCCAGGCGCTGGGCTACAAGATCGGCCAGCTGGAGATCACCAAGCTGCGCGCCGAGGCCGAGCAGGCGCTGGGGCCGAAGTTCGACATCAAGGGCTTCCACCGCGTCGTGCTGACCGCCGGCCAGGTGCCGCTGCCGGTGTTGCGCGAACTCGTGAAGCAGTGGGTGGCGAGCCGGCGCGCCGGCTGACCCGGCTGTCGGCAGCCTGAGCGGCCTGTCGCGCCGGGCCGGCGGCCTGTCGCATGGCGGTGGTGTCGGTGCAGGCCGCTGCGTACGCTGGCGCCCATGCCATCGACCCGGAGCCTGCCATGACCCCACGCCGCACGCTTGTTGTCCTCGCCCTGTCCCTCGCTGCCGCCACGGCCCACGCCGACGACAAAGGCTTCAGCATTGGCCTCCAGGGCCACGCACGCACCGAGCCCGCCGACGTCGGGCTGCCGGTCTTCGGCGGTGCCGTGCCCTACGCCGAGAGCGAGGGCGACAAGCCCGCCGTCACGCTCGGGGCCTGGGCGGGCAAGTTCGGCCTGCGGCTGGACGCGCTGAAATTCCGCTCGTCGGCCTCGCCCGAGCGGGTAGCGGCGTTCTACGCCAGGGCGATGGCCCGCTACGGCGAGGTGCTCGACTGCCGCGACCCGGCCGCCCGGGTGAAGCCGCCCAAGGATTCCGACAAGCTGAGCTGCGAAACTGCTGAGCCCAAGGCCGGTGACTACGAGTACCGCGTCGGCACGGCCAAGGCCTTCCGCGTGGTCAGCGTGAAGCGCGACGGCGAGGGCACGCGTTTCGACCTGGCCCGCATCGAACTCAACTACTGAGCGGCAGCGCCGGCACGCCCTCAGCCCGTGGGGCCTTCCAGCAGCGCGTCGCGCAGCGGGATGTCCGCCGGCGACTCGCCGAACCAGATGCGCAGCACGAGGCTGAAGAATTCATCGTCCCCCACCGGGGCGCCCTGCGGCTGGCCCTGGATGTAGAACTGCGTGCCCTTGCCCGGCACGAAGTCCATCGCGAAGGAGTCGCCTGGCATCAGCTTGGGCTTGCCGGAGAAGATTTCGATCAGGCGCGTGGTCGCCAGCGCATGGCGTGTCATTTGCGCGCTGGGCGTGTTGTCGCTCATGCCGCGCAAGAAGAGTCGGCCGAGTTCCGTGCCGGGGAGCTCGCGCAGCGCGATGAACTGCAGGCGCTTTGGGCCGGGCAGCGCAAACAATTCCGCTGGCGTCGTCACGCGCTTGGCGGTGTACAGGCCCATGTCGTAGGCCTTGAACACGAGCCGCACGCGGGTGCCCTTGCCGTTGAGTTGCAGGGCGCTGCCGCCGAGCTGGGTGGTCGGCTCGAACTTGCTGACGGTCGGCGCCGCGGTGGCGTGGAGGCTGGCTGCCGTGGCGGCAGCGAGCAGGGCGAGGCGGGCGCGTGAAGCGAGCCGCGGGAAATGGGTCATGTCTCCTCCGGGGTGATGTCGTGTCGCCCCGGCAGCAGCCGCCGAAGCCGGCGGATTCTGCGTTGGGAACCGGCTGTACCCGGCCCTCATGCCGGGGGCAGGGCCTTCATTTCAAGGGTGAATCCTCACCACCCGCACCGGTCGGCCGACCGCTTCGCGGGCGCGCAGCTGGCCGCAGCCGCCGTCCACGTCCTGGCCGGCGGAGTCGCGCAGCTTGGTCAGCACGCCGCGGCGGCTGAGGTCCGCGGCGATCGCCCGCGCGCGGTCCCAGCTCGGGCGGCTGAAGGGGAGGCCGGGTGCCGTGTTGAACGGGATCATGTTGAGCAGCCCGTAGCGCCCCTTGAGCAGGCGCACGATGCCGTCGAGCTCGTCGTCGCCGTCGTTCACGCCGTCCAGCAAGGTCCACTGGTACTGGATGGGGTAGCCGCTGGCACGGGCGTAGGCGTCAGCGGCCTCGACGAGGGCCTCGGGCGTGAGGCGTGGGGCGCGGGGCAGCAGGTCGGCGCGCTTGGCAGCGTCGGTCGTGTGCAGCGACAGGGCGAGGGCCGGCTTCACCTCGGCCGCGTTCAGCGCCTCGAACGCGCGCTCATCGCCCACCGTGGAGAACACGAGCTGCTTGTGGGCGAATCCGCCTTCGCGGCCCAGCAGCGTGATCGCATCCAGCACCTGGGCCAGGTTGTGCGAGGGCTCGCCCATGCCCATGAACACCACCTTGCGCAGTTTCGGGTTCTTGCGCCGGGCGAGCACCACCTGCGCCACGATCTCGGCACTGCCGACCTGGCGGATCAGGCCTTCGGTGCCGGTCATGCAGAAGCGGCAACCCACCGCGCAGCCGACCTGGCTCGACACGCAGACGCCGTCGCGCGGCAGCAGCACGGTCTCCACCGTCTGGCCGTCGGCCAGGCCCAGCAGCAGCCGGGCACTCTGCCCGTCGCCGGCGGCGTGCTCGCTGCGCAGGATCACGAGCCCGTCCAGCTCGGCGAGCAGGGCGGGCAGCGCCTCGAACACCGCCTTCGGCAGCCAGGCCTGGAGCGGGCGCTTGCCGCCCACGATCGGCAGCGACTGCACCCAGTGGCGCAGCACGCGGCTTTCGTGGTCGGGGTTGGCGCCGAGGGCTCGCAGGCGCTGGCGGAGGTCGGAGATCAGCATGGGCACGCAGGTGACAACAGCCCGTGATTGTCGGCGCTATGCTGGATCGACCCCGACCCGAGGAGACGGCCATGCGCCAGACGACCGAGTTCACGCCCGAGGAATGGGCGGTCCGCTGCGATCTCGCGGCGCTCTACCGACTGGCTGCGCTGCACGGCTGGGATGACCTGATCTTCACGCACATCTCCGCCCGCGTGCCCGGGCCGGAGCACCATTTCCTGATCAACCCCTACGGGATGATGTTCGAGGAGATCACCGCGAGCAGCCTCGTGAAGGTGGACCGCGCCGGCGAGAAGGTCGCGCCGAGCGACTACGACGTGAACCCGGCCGGCTTCATCATCCACAGCGCGGTGCACGAGGCGCGTGACGACGCGCAATTCGTCATGCACCTGCACACGGTGGCCGGCGTCGCGGTCAGCGCGCAGCGCGAGGGCCTGCTGCCGATCTCGCAGCACAGCCTGTTCCCGCTGGCCTCGCTCAGCTATCACGACTACGAAGGCGTGGCGCTGAACCCCGACGAGAAGGCGCGTCTGGTGGCCGACCTGGGCCACACCTCGCTGATGATGCTGCGCAACCATGGGCTGCTCACGCTGGGCCACAGCGCGGCCGACACCTTCCTGAAGATGTTCATGCTGCAGCGGGCTTGCGAGATCCAGATCGCCGCGCAGGCCGGCGGGGGTGAGCTGATCCGCATCCCGTCGGCCATCCTGGCCGGCATCCGCGCGCAAAGCGACAAGGTCATGCGCGGCTCGGGGGCATCGCTGGCCTGGCCGGGCCTGCTGCGCCGGCTGGGGCGCGAGAACCCGGGGCACGACACCTGATCGTGCAGGGAGAATGCCGGGGATGACTTCCCCCCGCTTTTTCGCGCTCGTGCCCGCGGCCGGTGTGGGCGAGCGCGCCGGCGCCGGCCAGCCCAAGCAGTATGTCGACGTGGCCGGCCAGCCGATGCTGGCGCACACGCTGGCGGCCCTGGCCGGTGTGTCGCGGCTGGCGCAGACGCTGGTCGTGCTGTCACCGTCGGACGATCGATTCGAGTCGGCCTTGCCCGGCTGCCCGGCCTGGGTGGCGCGGGTGGGCGGTGCCAGCCGTGCGGAGACAGTGCTGGGCGGCCTGGCCGAACTGCGCCGCCGCGGCGCAACGGACGCCGATTGGGTGCTGGTGCATGACGCCGCCCGCTGCCTGCTGCAGCCGGCCTGGGTCGATGCGCTCATCGATGCCTGCCAGGATGACCCCGTCGGTGGGCTGCTGGCACAGCCGGTGGCCGACACGCTCAAGGCGGCCGATGACGGCGGCCGCGTCGCAGCGACCGTGGACCGACGCGACAAATGGGCCGCACAGACGCCACAGATGTTCCGCCTCGGTCTGGTCGAGCGAGCGCTGACCGCGATGGGCGCGGCAGCAACCGACGAAGCCAGCGCGGTCGAAGCCCTGGGCCTGGCACCACGCCTGGTGCGCGCGTCAATGGCCAACTTCAAGGTCACGTGGCCGGAGGACTTTGCCCTGGCCGAGCGTTGGCTTTACCAGGTCGGGCCGAGCAGCAGATAGGCCGCGGTGTCCCCGCCGCGGGTGGAACCCAGTGCCAGGAAGAACGGGCCGAAGCGCGTGTCCACGCTCAGAAAACCGCTCGCCGCCTGCTTCCAGCCCTCTTGCGGTAGCTTGCCGACTTTCAGGCCGGCCCCGGCACCGACGGCTCCGGTTTCCAGGGAGAAGCCCACCCGCACGGCGCCACCCAGACCCACCGGCATCTGGCCGATGCGTCTGGCCATCACGACACGCGCCAGCACCATGTTCTCGCCGGTGAGTGACGCATCCGGCGTGCCGGACAGACGCAGATAACCGCCCAGCGATCGTGCCTGTCCACGTTCCGCATGGGCCATCTCGCCGTAGAGCTGACCCGCCCAGTCCCCCAGGCGGAACGCAGCCAGGCCCAGCAGTGACGCATTGATGACCCGGCCTTCGCCGCGCGGGCGTAGCCATTCGATGCGGGCGGTCGTCCACTGGCCGCGACTCGGGAAGGCGAGGGAGTCGAGCGTGTCCGTATGCAGTTCCAGGTAGCGCTGTGCGTAGGTCTGGGACTGTGGACCCCGTCCGGGGATGACCGGCACGACGATTTCGTCGCTGGCCCGCAACTGGCCGATGCCGAAGCGGAGGTCACCCAGGCCGGCCACGCGATGGCCGAGTTCGAGCTGAGCGCTCGTCAGGCTGCTGGACAGGCGCAATGCCCGCTGCCCCTGGTAGAACACATCGTTGGCACCCGCCTCGTAGGCCAGCTTGGCACTGGCAAACCAGCGCGAACCGGGGCCCAGCGGCTGGTAGAACTCGGTGTTCAGGCCGCGTGCAGAGCCGATGCGAGCCACGCTTCGCAGCTCTGCGCCCCAGGGGTTGAGCCAGTTGGCGACGTGCATCGCCACCAGCGAGTAGCTGCTGGCGTCGGAGAAGTTGCTGTACAGCTCCAGGCCGAGCCGGACACGGCTGGGCGCCCAATCGGCCTCGGTCAGCTTGAAGGTCACGTCACGCCGGCCGTCGCGGTCGTCCACGTCGACCTCGACGCGGTCGAAGTCGCCTGTCCCGTCGAGCCTCTCCGCGGCCCGGGCGAGTTCCGAGCGGCCGATCGGCGTGCCGGGCGTCAGCGCCAGTTCCTCCCGCAGCGCTTCGGGGTTCACGCGCCGGGTGCCGCTGAACTTCAGATCACCGAGCGGCAGTGGCCCGTGGGTTTCTTCGGGCGACCCGAGGCGCTGAGCCTGCAGGCGCGCGGCATCGGCGGGGGCGGCGAGGGCTGCCAGCCGCGCGCCAGCTGCCAGCGCAGCGCGGCGGCCCGTCGCCATGGCTTCTTCGCCACGCTGGAAGTCCATGAAGCCCATGCCGGGCAGGTCGGGGTCGATGATGATGTCCCGCGGCCGCAGTTCCCGCAGCGAGCGCTGCACGTTCTGTTCGGTCAGGATCTGCAGCATCTGGTTGGCCACCATGACGGCGCTGGTGATCTCGCGGTCTTCGAGCAGCGGTGTGCCGACATTGACGGCGATGATGATGTCGGCGCCGAGCTGGCGGGCCAGGTCGATGGGCAGGTTGCGCACGAGGCCGCCGTCCACACGCGGCCGGCCGTTCACGCGCAGCGGCGCAAACACGCCCGGCACGGCCATCGACGCGCGCAGGGCCTCGAACAGCGGGGTGTCGGCCTGGTCGAGCATGGCGCCGGAGAGCAGGTCGGTGGCGACCGCACGGAACGGCATCGGCAGCTTGCGCAGCGGATCGTCCGTGCGGGTGGCGGGCAGGAGGGAGGACAGGGTGGCCTCCAGCTGCCCGTTGCCCGCCGCGCCACCCGGCAGCATCGCGCCGCGCGCCAGGTTGAAACCGAACTCGATGCGCGAAGGCAGCCGCTCGTCGTCTTCCCGGCGCCGGATGGACAGGCGGTCGCGCGCCGGGCGGTCCGCGAGGATGGCGTTCCAGTTGGCGCCCTTCACGAGTGCTTCCAGCTCGTCCACGCTGCGGCCCGAGGCGTAGGCGCCGCCCACGACCGCACCCATGCTGGTGCCGACGATGATGTCCACCGGCACCTGCATCTCCTCCAGCACGCGCAACACGCCGATGTGGGCCAGGCCGCGGGCACCGCCGCCGGAGAGGACGAGGCCAATCTTCGGGCGCGAGGCGCCGGCCTCGGCGGGCGTCGGCGAGGGCGTCTGGGCGAGGGCGGTGGTCGCGCTCAGCAGGGCGAGCAGGGTGAGCAGGAAGCGGTAGTGGCTGCGGGGAAGTCGGCGCATGGCGCGGCACCATAGCAGGCCGGCATGACGTCAGCGCAGGCCGAAGTCAGCAAGGTCGCCGTGGCGGCGCAGCTTCTGCAGCGCTTGCCGAAGCCGCTCGACGGCGGCGGCGGGCACGCCGGGATGGCAGGCCAGATAGCCGTCGATGCGGTGCGTGCTGAAAAGGGGCATGATGGGCGGCCCTCCGGCGGCGCTGGCAGCCGACTCCGCGACGATCTGGTGGGCGTACCAGTAGTCCGCCCGCCCGGCCTGCAGCATGCGCAGAGCGTTCAGGGTGTTGGTGACCTCCTGGGCCGCCACGCCCAGCTCGCGCAGTTCGGATGCCGGCACGGTCTCGCGCAGCACGACGACCGCCTTGCCTTGCAGCGCGGCCAGCTCGGGGGCGAGCGACGGCGCATCGGATCGGCCGTAGACGATGAAGTCCGCACGCGACACCGGACCGACCCACTGCAGTCGCGCTTCACGGTCGGGCTTGCGCGACAGACCCAGCACGCAGCTTGTCGGGTCGGTCAGCAGCGTGCTCCAGGCGCGCGCCATCGGCAGGCTGACGGTGTCGAACGGCTGCTCGCTGGCCCGGGCGATCTTGTCCAGCAGCACGCCGCCCGGGCCGCTGATGCTGCCGCTGTCGGCCACGTCGAACAGGCCGGGCACGGGGTAGACCAGCATCCGCAGCGGCGGTGCCGCGAGGGCGGCTCCGAGCCCGGCAGCTGCCCACAGGCCGGCGAGAAGGCGGCAAATCAACGCGAGGCGGGCGGGGGGCATGGCGCGAGCTTATCGCGCGGGCTGGCGGACTTGCGCAGACAATGCCGCGCATGAGTTCACCTGCTTCCCTGCGCATTGGCGAGGGCTGGGACACCCACCAGCTCGTCACCGGCCGGCCTCTGATCCTCGGTGGCATCACGATTCCGCACACGCATGGCCTGCTCGGGCATTCCGATGCCGATGCGCTGGCCCACGCCATCACGGACGCGCTGCTGGGGGCGGCATCCCTGGGCGACATCGGCAAGCTCTTCCCCGACACGGCCGCCGAATTCAAGGGAGCCGACTCGATGCGGCTGCTGGCCGAGGCCTACCGCCGGGTGCGCGAGGCGGGGTGGGCACTGGTCAACCTCGACACGACCATCGTGGCCCAGGCGCCCAAGATGGCGCCACACATCCTGGCGATGCGAACGCGTTTGGCCGAGGTGCTGGGGGTGGAGGTGGCCCAGGTCAACGTGAAGGCGAAGACGGCCGAGAAGATGGGCCCGGTCGGCGAGGGCCGTGCGATCGAGGCGCGGGCGGTGTGTCTGCTGGTCGCTGCCTGATCAGGGGCGCACGCCGAAGTCCACCAGTTCGCCATCCCGTCGCAGTTGCTCGACGGCGGTGCGCAGGCGCTCGAGGTCGGCCGGCGCAGTGTCGCGGTGACAGGCCAGATGGGTCACGATCTGGCCCAGGCTGTGCAGCGGGCGCGCGGGCAGCTCCCCGCCCAGGGCACGGAAGGTGCGCTGGGCCACCAGTTCGTTGACGAGCCAGTAATCCACGCGCCGGGCCTGGAGCATGCGCAGCGCCGTGACGGTGTCGCGCACCTCCTGCATCGGCAGGCCGCGCTCGCGCAACCACGAAGCCGGCAGCGACGAGCGCTGCACGACGATGCTGGCCCGACGCAGGTCCTCCACGCCGTTCACGCGGCGCTTCTCGTCGAGCCTGCCATACAGCATCAGTGAACTGCTGGACAGCGTGCCCAGCCATCGCAACCGTGATTCGTTGTCCGGCAGCCGTGGCACACCGGCCACGCAGGCGCCCACCTGCTGCACCAGCGTCTGCATGACGCGCGCCGGGGGCAGCACCTGGATGCGGACCTCGACGCCACTGACGGCGGCGATCCGGTAGATCATGTCGCCCCCTGGCCCGGTGATGCGGCCGTCCGGCGCCTGGTCGAACAGGCCCGGGTTGAGGAAGACGAGCATGTCCACACCGTGCGCTCGGGGCGTGGACGCCAGGCCGAGCAGCATCACAAAGCACAGCGCGCGCAGCATGCGCGCCAGATTAGCTCAGGCGGCCTGGAGTTTGAGCACCGTGAGCAGGCCGCCTTCGGGCGAGTTGCTGATGGACAGCTGCCCGCCGAGACGTTGTACCGATTTCTCGACGATCGCCAGGCCCAGGCCGGCGCCGCTCGCCGCCGTGCGGGCAGCGTCCCCGCGGTAAAAGGGCGTCGTCAGGCGCTGCAGGCGGTCCGGCGGCACGCCCGGACCGTGGTCACGCACGCGCAGCTCGATCCATGCGCCCTGTCGTGTGGCACTCACGTCCACGCGTGCGGGCTCGCCGGGCGCATGGCCGTAGCGGCGGGCGTTCTCGAACAGGTTGAGCAGCACGCGGCCGAGTTCGGTGTCGTCGACGAACACCTTCAGCGCCGTGCTCACCTGCACGCGGAAGCGGATCTGGTCCGGGTCCCGGAAACCCTGCACCTCGCGCTCGACGATGTCGGACAGGCGGGTCTCGCGCAGCTGGGTCTCGTTGGGCCGCGCGTAGTCCATGAACTTGCTGATGATGGCGTCGAGCTGGTCGATGTCCTGCGCCATGAATTGACGCGCCTGTTCATCGCTCACGCTCATCTCCGTCTCGAGGCGCAGCCGGGCGAGCGGTGTGCGCAGGTCGTGGGAGATGCCGGCGAGCATGACGGCACGGTCCTCCTCCAGTTTGGCCAGCTCGCGGGCCATGCGGTTGAAGCCCATGTTGACCTCGCGGATTTCGCTGGTCATCGTGTTCTCGTCGAGGCGTGAGTCGTACTCGCCCTCGCGGATGCGGCCGGCGGCCTCGGCCAGTTCGCGCAGGGGCTGGTTGATGAGCCGGGCGATCAGCGCCGAGCCGACGATGGTCGCCATCAGCGCGATGACGACCCACCACCAGTTGCTGTTCAATGAAATGGACAGCGGGCTCGGCGTCGTGCGCAGCCAGAAGGCGTCTTCGCCCACCACGTAGCGCACCCACAGGCCAGGCACGTCGTTCACGCTGCGCGCCACGACGGTGTCCGGCCCGAGCGTGCTGCGCAGCTCCGACGCGAGCTGCTTGGCAAACGGGCTGGTGTCGTAGGGTAGCCAGCGATCGCTGGTTTCAGCCACGCGCACCTGGACGGTGTCGCCGCGGGACATCGAGCTGATGACCCCCACGCGGTTGATCGGGTCGGTGTGTTCCAGCGCGATGCGGCTGAGCTTCACGAGCCCGGCCAGCTGCTCGGCCGCTTCCAGCGCACGGGGCTGGGCTTCCAGCAACTTGAAGGTGTACTGCCAGGCCAGCACCGCCCCGGCCAGCAGCAAGGCCAGCCAGGCGAACGTCCGCCAGAAGAGATTGAGCGCAAGGTGAGGGCGGGCCATCGATCAGTCAGTGGTGTTCGGGCCGAGCGCCGGGCCGCCCCAAGCCGGCCCGCAAGGCGATGCCTGACGGTCAATCCGGCAGGCAGCGCCGTCCCCTCGGGGGACCGACCAGGCTTGCCCGCGTGCAGCGAGGCAAGACTGGGCGAGGGGCTCAAGCATTCTCGTCGGGGACGAAGACGTAGCCGACACCCCACACCGTCTGGATGTAGCGGGGCTGGGCCGGGTCGGCTTCCAGCATCTTGCGCAGGCGCGAGATCTGCACATCCAGGCTGCGGTCGAAGGGTTCGAACTCGCGGCCGCGGGCCAGTTGGGCCAGCTTGTCGCGGCTCAGCGGCTGGCGTGGGTGGCGCACCAGGGTCTTGAGCATCGAGAACTCGCCGGTCGTCAACGGCAGCTGCTCGCCGTTCTTGGTCAGGCGGCGCAGGGCGAGGTCGAATTCGAACGGGCCGAAGGTGACCGTCATCGGCTCCTTGCTCGGCGCGCCCGGGGCCTCCGGCGGCGGGCGGCGGCGCAGCACGGCATTGATGCGGGCCAGCAGTTCACGCGGGTTGAAGGGTTTGGCGAGGTAGTCGTCGGCGCCGACTTCGAGGCCGACGATGCGGTCCACGTCCTCGACCTTGGCCGTCAGCATGATGATCGGCGTGCTGTCGTTGGCGGCGCGCAGGCGGCGGCAGATGGTCAGGCCGTCCTCGCCGGGCAGCATCAGGTCGAGCACGATGAGGTCCACGGTCTCGCGGGTGAGCTGCTTGTTCAGCGCGCGGCTGTCTTCGGCGAGCAGCACCTCGAAGCCCTCCTGCGTGAGGTAGCGCCGCAGCAGATCGCGGATGCGGGCGTCGTCATCGACGACGAGGATGCGGTTGGCACGGGGTGTCGCGCTGCTGTTCATCGCGGTTCCTGAATTTGTAACAGCGCCATTGTGAGCAGGTTTGAAACCGGGTTTTGTAGGACAGGGCGCAGTGGTTACAGCTGGTTGCCAACTCAGCCGGCTAAGCTGGGCTTTTGTCCTTGCATTGAAGGAATTCCATGCGCGAACCCCTGATCCTGATGTCTCTGGCCCTGGCACTCACCGCCCCCGCGAGTGCCGATGCACCGCCCAAGGAGCGCCTGACGCTGTCCGCCAGCGCGACGGCCGAGGTCACCCGTGACGTGCTGGGCGTGAGCTTCGCCACCAGCCGGGAGGGGCCGGATGCCGCGGCCGTTCAGACCGCGCTCAAGCAGGCCCTGGACGCCGCACTGGCTGAGGCGCGCAAGGTGGCCAAGCCCGGCCAGGTGGACGTGCAGACCGGCAGCTTCTCGCTCTACCCGCGCAACGACCCGCGCACCGGCAAGCTCAGTGGCTGGCAAGGGAGTGCCGAGCTGATCGTGGAGGGTCGCGATGCCGCCGCCATCGCGCAGCTCACTGGCCGCATCACGACATTGGCCATCTCTCGCGTGGGCTACAGCCTGTCGCGCGAGGCCCGCGAGAAGGCCGAGGCCGACATCACCGCCCAGGCCATCAGCCGCTACCGTGCCAAGGCGACGGACTACGCCCGCCAGTTTGGCTACAGCGGCTACGTGGTGGGTGACGTCAGCATCAGCAGCGATGAGGCGGCTCCCCAGCGCCCGCTGCTGATGAAGGCAGTCCGCATGGCCGCCCCCGGGGCGGACGATGCCCTGCCGACCGAGGCTGGCAAGTCGACCGTGACGGTCAACGTCAGCGGCGCCGTGCAGCTGACGAAGTAGCGCGGCTCACACGGCGGTCCAGCCGCCGTCCATCGCCCACGCCTGGCCACGCACGTTGATGGCGGCGTCCGAGCACAGGAAGACCGCCAGCGCGCCCAGCTCGGCGGGCGTCGTGAACTGAAGCGACGGCTGCTTCTCGGCCAGCAAGCGGCGCTTGGCTTCGTCGTTGTCCACCCCCTCGCGGGCAGCGAGGGCGTCGACCTGCTTCTGCACCAGCGGCGTGAGCACCCAGCCCGGGCAGATCGCGTTGACGGTGACGCCGGTGGTGGCCGTTTCCAGCGCGATGCTCTTCGTGAAGCCCACGAGGCCGTGCTTGGCCGCGACGTAGGCCGACTTCTGCGCGGAGGCCACCAGCCCGTGCGCCGAGGCGATGTTCAGGATGCGACCCCAGCCCTTGGCGAGCATGCCGGGCAACGCCAGCCGCGTGGTGTGGAAGGCGGAGGTCAAGTTGATCGCGATGATCGCGTCCCACTTCTCGACCGGAAAATCCTGCACTGGCGCCACATGCTGGATGCCGGCGTTGTTGACGAGGATGTCGATGCCACCGAACTCGGCCTGGGCGTAGGCCACCAGGGCGGCGATGTCGTCGGGCTTGCTCATGTCGGCGCCGTGGTAGCCCACCTTGACGCCCAGGGCCGCGACCTCGGCCTTGGGGCCGTCCACGTCGCCGAAACCGTTCAGGATGATGTCAGCGCCCTGGCGGGCCAGTTCCAGCGCAATGCCCAGGCCGATGCCGCTGGTGGAGCCGGTGACGAGGGCGGTCTTGCCTTTCAACATGATGGGGTCCTTTTGGGGTTGCTACGATGATTCCGAGTGCCCCCGAGGACCCGGCGCGACGCGGGGGCCCGAGGTGGTTTGCAAGGATTGAACCATGACCCAGCCCCAACTCCGCTTCGTCAACTGCCTGGACGCCACCGGCCTGCATCGCATGGCCTACTGGGACTGGGCCGGGCCCCGCGCCGATGCGCCGGTGCTGGTCTGCGTGCATGGCCTGTCGCGCCAGGGGCGCGATTTCGATGCGCTGGCCCGCGCGATGAGCGGCAGGTACCGCGTCATCTGCCCGGACGTCGTCGGCCGCGGCCATTCGGACTGGCTGCGCCAGCCGGCGGGCTACCAGGTGCCGGCGTACGTGGCTGACATGGTGGCGCTGCTGGCGCGGCTGGATGTCGCGCAGGTGGATTGGGTGGGTACCTCGATGGGCGGGTTGATCGGCCTCGCGCTGGCGGCGCTGCCGCGGCCTGAGGGTGTGCCGTGCCCCATCCGGCGCCTGGTGCTGAACGATGTCGGGCCGGCGATCCGCTTCGAGGCGCTGCAGCGCATCGGCACCTACCTGGGCAAGGCGCCGCGGTTCGGGTCGCTGGTGGAAGGGGCTGCCTACCTGCGCAGCATCTCCACGGGCTTCGGGTCGCACACCGAGGCGGAGTGGCTGGCCCTGTCCGAGCCGATGTTCCGCCAGGAGGCGGCCGAGTGGCGCCTCCACTACGACCCGGCCATCGCGCTGCCGTTCGCGGCGGTGACGCCCGAGCTCGTCGCCGCCGGCGAGGCCGCGCTGTGGGCTGCCTACGACCAACTCCGCTGCCCGACGCTGCTCATCCGCGGTGCCGAGTCTGACTTGCTGTCGACCGAGACCGCACATGCCATGACGCAGCGCGGCCCGCAGGCACGGCTGGTGGAGTTGCCCGGCGTGGGCCATGCGGCGACGCTGATCCACGACGACCAGGTCGCCCTGGTGAGGGAATTCCTCAGCCCATGAAAACCGGCTCGATGACCGAGGGCGCGGGCACCGCGCCCATCGTCGCCTTGCTGGACGCCGGCGCCGCCCAGACCGGCGCCGAAGTCGCGCGGGCGCGGGCCTTTGCCGAGCCGCTGCTGGCGGCCGAGTTGCTGGATACCGGCGAGAACGCGCTCAGCCATGCGGATGGCGTGGCGGTGATCCTGCAGGCCGTCGGTGCCGCGCAGGAGTTGCAGGCCGCGGCCTACCTGGTCTACGCGGCGGACTTCCTGAACAAGCCGGAAGAGGTCGTGAGCAAGGCCTTTGGCGACAGTTACGCCAGCCTCGTGACGCACACCCGCCGGCTGGTGCAACTGCAGCGCACGACCCGTGACGCCAAGGCGGCCGCCGAACGCAAGCCCGATCAGCGCGCCGAGCAGACCGAGCGGGTGCGCAAGATGCTGCTCGCGTTTTCGCGCGACCTGCGTGTGGTGCTGCTGCGCCTGGCCTCCCGCCTGCAGACGCTGCGTTGGTACGCGGCCAGCAAGCAGCCGTGCCCGGCCGAACTGGCCGAGGAGTCGCAGGCGGTGTTCGCGCCGCTGGCCAACCGGCTGGGCATCTGGCAGATCAAGTGGGAAATGGAGGACCTGGCCTTCCGCTTCCGCGACCCCGAGGCCTACAAGGAGCTGGCCAAGGCGCTGCTCGAGAAGCGCGTGGAGCGCGAGCAGCGCGTCGAGGCGGCCCGCGCCGCGCTGCAGGCGGATCTCTACACCCAGGGCATCGCCGCCGAAGTGCAGGGCCGGCCCAAGCACCTCTACAGCATCCACAAGAAGATGCAGGGCAAGGCGCTGTCGCTCGACCGCGTGTTCGACCTGCGGGCCCTGCGCGTCATCGTCGCCAGCGTGGCCGACTGCTACGCCGTGCTGGCCCGCCTGCACGAGCTCTACACGCCGGTGCCGGGCGAGTTCGACGACTACATCGCCAAACCCAAGCCCAACGGCTACCAGTCGCTGCACACCGTCGTGCTCGGGGCCGACGGCCGGGCGATGGAAGTGCAGATCCGCACCCGCGAGATGCACGAGCACGCCGAACACGGCGTGGCCGCCCACTGGGCCTACAAGGAGGCCGGTGCCAAGGGCTATGCGGGGGTCAGTGCCGCGGGCGAGTTCGAGGAGCAGGTTGCCCGGGCGCGCAAGGCCGTGCTCAACCAGCTGCTCGCCTGGGAGCGCGACACGGCACAGGCCGACGGCGGCCCCGACTTCGACGACCGCATCTATGTCTTCACGCCGCAGGCGACGATCGTCGAGCTGGGGGCGGGCGCGACGCCGGTGGATTTCGCCTACGCGGTCCACACCGACCTCGGCCACCGCTGCCGCGGTGCACGCATCGACGGACACATGCTGCCGCTGAACACGCCGCTCAAGAGCGGGCAGACAGTGGAGATCATTGCGGCCAGGGAGGGTGGCCCGTCGCTGGACTGGATCAACCCCGAGCTCGGCTACCTGCAGAGCCAGCGTTCGCGCGCCAAGGTGCGGGCCTGGTTCAACGCGCTGCAGCAGGCGCAGACCATCGCCAAGGGCCGCGAGCTGGTCGAGAAACTGCTGCAGCGCGAGGGCAAGACGGCGCTCAAGCTCGACGAACTCGCCGCGCGGCTGGGCTTCAAGGGGGCGGACGCGCTCTTCGAGGTCGTCGGCAAGGACGAATACTCGCTGCGCAACATCGAGCTGCTGCTGCGCCCGCCCGAGCCGGTCGCCGACGAGAACGAGTTGCTGGCCCAGAAGCACACGCGCAGCGCCACGGGCAGCGCGCGGGGCGGCGTGCTGGTGGTGGGCATCGATTCGCTGCTCACCACGCTGTCCCGCTGCTGCCGCCCGGCGCCGCCGGATGCCATCGAGGGCTTCGTCACACGCGGCAAGGGCGTCGCGATTCATCGCAGCGACTGCAGCAACCTCGCCGAGATGAAGCGGCGTTCGCCCGAGCGGGTGATCGCGGTCGCCTGGGGTGGCAGCGAAGCGGCAGGCAAGAACGCGCCGGTGTATCCCGTCGACGTGCTGGTGGAGGCCGGTGACCGCCAGGGCCTGCTGCGCGACGTGCTGGAGGTGTTCGCCAAGGAGAAGATGAACGTCGTCGCGGTGAACACGCAGTCGATGAAGCCCGGCGCGATCAAGCCACGAGCCGGCGGTGGCGACACTGCGTGGATGAGCTTCACGCTGGAGCTGTCGGACGCGTCGCGCCTGGCCAAGGTCCTGCGTGAACTCTGCGCCATCCCCGGCGTGCGTTCCGCGCGGCGGAAGTGAAGTTGGACAGGTCCGCAAAATCCATGCTATAGTGCGCAGCTCTTCAGGCGCGTAGCTCAGTTGGTTAGAGCACCACCTTGACATGGTGGGGGTCGTTGGTTCGAATCCAATCGCGCCTACC
>RXJW01000189.1 GCA_003963005.1 Burkholderiales bacterium | reverse complement strand
CCAGGCCGGGATCTGGTGGCCCCACCAGAGCTGGCGCGAGATGCACCAGTCCTGCAGGTTGTTCATCCAGTGGTTGTAGGTGTTGACCCACTGCTCGGGGTGGAACTTCACGGCACCGGTGTCGACCGCGGCGATGGCCTTGTCGGCAATGCTCTTGCCGTCGGCGCCCGGCTTGGTCACGGCCACGAACCACTGGTCGGTCAGCATCGGCTCGATGACCTGGCCGGTGCGCTCGCACCGCGGCACCTGCAGCTTGTGCTTCTTGACCTCCACCAGCAGGCTCAAGCGCTCCAGGTCGGCCACGATCTTCTTGCGGGCGACGAAGCGGTCCAGCCCGCGGTAGACCTCAGGCGCGTTGTCGTTGATCTTGGCCTGCAGGTCCAGCACCGAGATCATCGGCAGGTTGTGGCGCTGGCCGACGGCGTAGTCGTTCGTGTCGTGCGCGGGCGTGACCTTGACCACGCCGGTGCCGAACTCGCGGTCCACGTAATCGTCGGCGATGACCGGGATCTCCCGGTCCGTCAGCGGCAGCTTGACGAGCTTGCCGATCAGGGCCGTGTAGCGCTCGTCTTCGGGGTGGACCATGACGGCCACGTCGCCCAGCATCGTCTCCGGGCGGGTGGTGGCCACGACGACCGAACCGGAACCGTCCGCCAGCGGGTAGCGGATGTGCCAGAGCGAACCGTCTTCTTCCTCGGAAGCCACTTCCAGGTCAGACACGGCCGATTGCAGCACCGGGTCCCAGCTGACGAGGCGCTTGCCGCGGTAGATCAGGCCTTCCTCGAACAGGCGCACGAAGGTTTCGACGACCACGGTGGACAGCTTGTCGTCCATCGTGAAGTACTCGTGGCCCCAGCTCACGGAGTCGCCCAGGCGGCGCATCTGGCTGGTGATGGTGTTGCCGCTCTCCTGCTTCCAGTCCCACACGCGGGCGACGAAGTTCTTGCGGCCCAGGTCATGGCGGCTCTGGCCGGCGGCCTGCAGCTGGCGCTCGACGACGATCTGCGTGGCGATGCCGGCGTGGTCGGTGCCCGGCACCCACAGGGTGTTGTGGCCCTGCATGCGGTGGTAGCGCGTCAGCGAGTCCATCACCGTCTGGTTGAAGGCGTGGCCCATGTGCAGCGTGCCGGTCACGTTCGGCGGCGGCAGCTGGATGCTGAAGGAGGGTTTGGCCGGGTCCAGCGTCGGCGCGTACAGGCCGGCGGTCTCCCACTTCGGGCCCCAGTGGGCTTCCAGGGCGGCAGGTTCGAAGGACTTGGCGAGTTCGGTCACGGGCAGGGTCTCGGCTGGCTCCGCGCGCGCGGAGCAGGGTCGTCGGGGGTGAGCCGGCGATTTTAGGGGCGCGTGGGGGCTTGCCCGCCTCGCCGCGGACAGGGTGGCAGCGCGCCACTACATTCCGGTCCCCGTGTCCCGCTTTCGTCGCCCTCATGGCCATCTTGTCCATCCGTCGCCTTGCCGCCGTGCTGACGGCACTCAGCCTGCTCGCCACGCCGCCGGCGCGTGCTGATTTCGCGATCCCGGGCTTCGAGCTGGTCCACACCGTGCCGGTGGAGACCGTGCTTGCTGCGCCCGATCTGCGCGGGCCCGTGGAGGTCTGGCGGCAGATGATTGATGCGGCCCAACGCGAGATCGTCATCGGGCAGTTCTACGTGGCCGGCCGACCGGGCGAGCCGCTGGACGGCATCATCGATCGGCTGGAGGCTGCCGTGGCGCGCGGGGTGCGGGTGCGCTTTTTGATGGAGGCGCGCGGCGAGCGGCTGTCCGAGCCTGCGACGCTGGCACGGTTGCGCGGGATGGCCGGCGTGGACTTCCGCGTCCTGGAGTTCGGCAAGCTCAGCGCCAGCGGCATCATCCACGCCAAGTACTTCGTGGTGGACGGCCGTGAGGCGTTCGTCGGCAGCCAGAACTTCGACTGGCGGGCCTTGAAGCACATCCATGAAACCGGCTTGCGCATCACGGATGCCGCGATCGTTCAGCAGGTCCAGGCCATCTTCGAGCAGGATTGGCAGGCCCAGGCGCTGCTGTCGGCGGGCCGGCCGGTGCCGCCGCTGACCCCGGCGGCGGTGCCGGTCGATCTGAGCCGCCCGGCCTTCCTGCTCGCCAGCCCACGGGCCTGGAACCCGCCGGGCGTCGGCGATTCGGAGGAAGCCCTCCCCCGGTTGCTGGCCCAGGCCCAGCGCGAGGTGCGCGTGCAACTCCTGGATTACGCACCCTTGAGCTATGCCGCCGGCCGGCGGCCGTTCTATGCGGTCATCGACAACGCGGTGCGGGCCGCCGCCGCGCGCGGTGTGAAGGTCAAGCTGCTGGTGTCGCACTGGAACACCGAAGAGCCCGCGATCCACCACCTGAAAAGCCTGGCGATGCTGCCCGAGGTCGAGGTGCGCATCGCCACGCTGCCACCCGCGGCCGAGGGCTTCATCCCGTTCGCCCGTGTCATCCACACGAAGGCGATGACGATCGACGGGGAACTGGCCTGGATCGGCACCAGCAACTGGCTGGGCGGCTACCTCAACAACTCCCGCAACCTCGAAGTGGTGCTGCGCGACCGAGCGATGGCAACGCGTGTCGCAGCGCTGCACGAGCAGCTGTGGTCGTCACCGTATGCCGAGCCCGTCGACCCGCTGCGCCGCTACCCGAAGCCGACCAAGGGCGAGCCCAACCCTTGAGCGGCGTGGCAGGCCTCAGGCGAACGCGGGCGGCAGGCGGTCGAACCAGGGCTGCGCGGTTTCCAGTTCGCGGGCCAGGCGCAACAGCAGGCCGTCCTGGCCCGCGGCCGCGTGGAACTGCACGCCCATCGGCAGGCCATCGGACGTCCAGTGCAGCGGCAGTGAAATGGCCGGTGTGCCCGTCAGGTTGGCGAGCTGCGTGAAAGGCACGTGCCGCAGGCTGTCGTTGGCGATGTGTCGCACGACCCCATCCAGCAGACCGGCTCGCTTGAGCAGTGTCAGCAGGCCCGAAGCGCGCAGCGCACCGAGCACGGCGAGCTGAGCCGGTGGCAGGTCGCCGGTGCCGTGCAGCACAGGCGGCGAGGCGAGGGTGGGCGTGAGGTAGACGTCGTAGCGGGCGTGCAGCGCGGCCAGCGCGCGCGCGTAACCGTTCCAGCGCGAGAGCTCGCGGGTCAGTGTCTCGGCGCTGGTGGCGCGGCCGAGGGTGGCGATCAGGCGGGTCAGCGGTTCGAAGTCCGATTCGCGGGCACCCTGGGCCGCTGCGTCGCGCATCGCGGCAGGCACCTGGCCGAAGTAGATGTGCAGGAAGCTGTTCGCCAGCGCCTGGCCGTCCAGCGCGGGTTCGGCGGCTTCCACGGTGTGGCCGAGGCGGCGAAGCAGGTCCACGCTGCGTTCGACCGCCCGCCGCGCTTCGTCGTGCACGGGCTCGCCGATCGGCGATGCCGTGCTCAAGGCGATGCGCAGGCGGGGCAGCGGCATGTCCAGCTGATCGACGAACGAGGCCGCGGGACGGGACACGGCAAAGGGATCGCCCGGCTCCGGGCCGGCGAGGATGTCCATGGCGAGGGCGGTGTCTCGCACACTGCGGGAGAGCACCCCTTCGCTGCTGGCGCCGAACCAGACCTCGCCCACGCCGGGACCCATGGAGACGAGGCCGCGCGAGGCCTTGAGCCCGACGAGGCCGCAGCAGGCCGCCGGGATGCGGATCGAGCCGCCGCCATCGTTGCCGGCGGCCATGGGCACCACCCCCGCCGCCACCGCGGCTGCCGCACCGCCGCTGCTGCCGCCCGGCGTGCGTCGCGGGTCCCAGGGGTTGGCCGTGGTGCCGAAGGCGAGCGGGCTGGTCACGCCCTTCAACGCGAGCTCGGGCGTGTTCGTCTTGCCGAACACGACGAGGCCCGCCTGCAGGAAGCGGCGCACCACATGCGCATGCTCACGCGGCGGCGGCAGGCCGGCCAGAGCACGGCTGCCGCAGGCGGTGGGCAGGCCGGCGAAGTCCTGAGAGGCATCCTTGATGAGGAAGGGGACGCCTGCGAGCGGCCCGGGCGACACACCGGCCGCGAGCTGCGCCCGCGCGGGGCCTTCCATCAGCCGACACACCGGGTTAAGCGTGGGCTGAACCTCGGCCAGCCGGGTCAGCGCCAGCGTCAGCAGGTGCTCGGCGCTGACGCGGCCCGCCGCCACTTCGGCGGCCAGGCCGGTGGCGTCGTGGCGGCGATAGGTGCTGAAGTCCATGCGTGTCTGCCCAGGTTTCACATGACCAGGTGTTCACCCGCATGCTGGCTTCGCCGGAACGCGGGCGTCGCGCTGACGCGCTCGATGTGCTGCTGCGGTCGCAGCCGCTCACATGAACAGGTGTTCACCCGCATTCTGGCTTCGCCGGAACGCGGGCGTCGCGCTGACGCGCTCGATGCGCTGCTGCTGTCGCAGCCGCTCACATGAACAGGTGTTCACCCGCATTCTGGCTTCGCCGGAACGCGGGCGTCGCGCTGACGCGCTCGATGTGCTGCTGCTGTCGCAGCCGCTCACATGAACAGGTGTTCACCCGCATTCTCACCCCCGAGGATCACGTAGTTCACCTTCTTCAGGTCGGTCAGCTGCGTGCCGCCGGCGTAGGAGATCGAGCTCTGCAGGTCTTCCTGCATCTCGCGCAGCGTGTCGGCCAGGCGGCCCTTGACCGGCTCCAGGATGCGCTTGCCCTCCACGTGCCGGTACTCGCCCTTGTTGAAGTCGCTGGCCGAGCCGTAGTACTCCTTGTAGAGCTTGCCGTCGACCTCGACGGTCTGGCCGGGCGAGTCTTCGTGGCCGGCAAACAGCGAGCCGATCATCACCATGCTGGCGCCGAAGCGCACGCTCTTGGCGATGTCGCCGTGATGGCGGATGCCGCCGTCGGCCACGATGGGCTTGGTGGCCACGCGCGAGCACCATTTCAGCGCCGACAGCTGCCAGCCGCCCGTGCCGAAGCCCGTCTTGAGGCGCGTGATGCAGACCTTGCCCGGGCCCACGCCGACCTTGGTCGCGTCCGCGCCCCAGTTCTCGAGGTCGATCACGCCCTCCGGGGTGCCGACGTTGCCGGCGATGATGAAGGTCTCGGGCAGCCGCTGCTTGATGTGGGCGATCATGCGCTGCACGCTCTCGGCATGGCCGTGGGCGATGTCGATCGTCAGGTAGTCGGCCCCCAGCCCCTCGGCGGCGAGCTGGTCGACCAGGGTGTAGTCGGCCGGCTTCACGCCCACGCTCAGCGACACCAGCAGGCCCTTGTCCCGCATGCTGCGGGCGTAGGCGAGGCTGTCCAGGTCGAAGCGGTGCATCACGTAGAAGTAGCCCTCCCGGGCCAGCATCTCGGTGATGGGCTCGTCCACCACGGTCTTCATGTTGGCGGGCACCACCGGCAGCTTGAAGCGGTGGGGGCCGAACTGCACCGAGGTGTCGCAGTCGGAGCGGCTTTCCACGCGGCATTTGCGCGGCAGCAGCAGGATGTTGTCGTAGTCGAAGATTTCCATGGTCCAAGTTCACAGTTGCGGCGCGCGTTAGGCAGTGCGCGACCTGGGCTGCGAGCGCTTGACTTGCTTCGGCGGGAGGGCGGGCGCCCTCGACGGCCTGCGGGCCGTCCCGGCGTCGGCGGACCTGCGGGGTGAGGTCAGCGCACGACGCACCGGGCCGAAGACAAAATTTGGGCCCGGTGATTGATTCTACGCAGCTTCAGTGGCCGAAGAAGCGCCGGTGGATGCGGCGCGTCGTCCACCACACGCCGGCCAGTACCAGCGGGATGGCAGCCCCTGCCGCCAGCTCAGGCTGCAGCGGCAACCAGCCCTCGGCCTTGAGCGCCTTGAAGGCATAAAGCAGCAGGCTCACCACGTAGTAGGTGATGGCGGCGATGGACAGCCCTTCCACGGTGGCCTGCATGCGGAGCTGGGTTCGCTGGCCGTCACTGAGTTGGGCGAGCAGTTGCTGGTTCTGCGTCTCGGTGGCGATGTCCACCCGCGTGCGCAGCAGGGCACTGGCCCGCGAGATGCGCTGCGACAGTGCGGCCAGACGCTGGGCGGTGGCCTGCACGGTGGCGATGGCGGGCGACAGTCGCCGCTGCATGAACTCGCCGAGTGTCTGGGTGCCGGCCACCTTGCCCTCGTGCAGTTCGTCCAGCCGCGCCTCGACGATGGCCTGGTAGGCCTGGGTGGCGGTGAACCGGTACTGGTGCTCGGCGGTGGCGTGCTCGATGCGGGCGGCCGTGGAGATGAGATCGTCCAGCAGCTCGGCTTCCGACGCCCCGCGCGCCTCCAGCCGGGCGGTGATGTCGGCGAGCGTGGCTTCCACCTCGGCGAGCGTCGGGGCCAGCGCCTTGGCCACCGGCAGGCCGCGCAGCGCCATCAGCCGGTAGGTTTCCAGCTCCAGCAAGCGCTGGCAGATGCGGCCGGCACGGGTTTCGGGCGTGCCCGGCTCGGCCAGCACGACGATGTGCTCGAAGCCGGTGGCCCGCAGGCGGAAGTCGGTCACCACGAGCGAATGCCCGCCCATCGTGGACGCCACCACGGCGTGCGCGCCGAACCAGGCCTGGGCTTCGGCCAGGGCGCTGGGCGTGAACGTCAGGGGGCGCTCGATCATCACCAGCTTGATCGCGGCGAAGGTGCGCCCGGGGATGCGCGCCAGCCAGTCGGGCGTCACGCGCAGGGCCAGGCCATCGAGCGTCTGCGCGCCGGGCTCGGCGTCGGGCGGCAGGGGCTGCACGATGGCGTAGCGCGTGAATTCGGCGTGGCGCTCCCACTTCATCGAGAAGTCGCCGCAGCGCAGGCGCAGGAAATGGGCGCTGAGCTCGTCCTCGGCGAGGTCCTGCTGGCCGGGCAGGCGGCGCAGGTGCGCATGCTCCTCGGCACGGGTCACGCCGTCGTTCAGCACCGCGACGTGGATGATGACGGCCGGCAGCCGGATGCGCGCCGGCGGCCGGGCGTGCACCTCGTTGTGCAGCGCCAGGCGCAGGGCGTCATCCGGGGGCAGGACATGGTCTTCGTGCATGGTGCTCCAGCGTAGTGCGCCCAACCTGCACCGGCTTGGGTCGATAAACTTGCAGCCTTCGTCCATCAGCAGCGGCGGCTTCTCGCCGACACCATGCAAACATCATTCCCAGCCGTCGTCATCAGCGGCACCGGCCTCTACCAGCCGCCGCACGTCATCACCAATGCCGAACTGGTGGCCGCCTTCAACACCTATGCCGACCAGCAGAACGCGCTGCATGCCGACGCCATCGCCCGTGGCGAGCGCCAGCCGCTGACGCACTCCAGCGTCGAGTTCATCGAGAAGGCCTCGGGCATCAAGCAGCGCTACGTCATCGAGAAGGACGGCGTGCTCGACCCGGCCCGCATGTACCCGCGCTTTGCCCCGCGCGGTGACGACGAGCTCTCGCTGATGGCCGAGATCGCCGTGGACGCCGCCGGGAAGGCGCTGGCCCAGGCGGGCAAGACCGGCGCCGACATCGACGCCGTGCTCTGCTCCAGCGCCAACATGCAGCGCGCCTATCCGGCCATGGCGGTCGAGATCCAGCAGGCGCTGGGCGCCGGTGGCTATGGCTTCGACATGAACGTGGCCTGCTCGTCGGCCACCTTCGCGCTGGAGCAGGCCTTCAATGCGGTGCGAACCGGCGCTTCCAAGTGCGTGCTGGTGGTCAACCCCGAGATCACGTCGGCCCACCTGGAGTGGCGCGACCGGGACTGCCACTTCATCTTCGGCGACGTCTGCACGGCCGTCATCGTCGAGCGCGCCGACGCGGCGACGGGCCCGGACCAGTGGGAAATCCTCGGTACCCAACTCGCCACGCAGTTCAGCAGCAACATCCGCAACAACTTCGGCTTCATGAACCGCGCCGAAGACCGCGACCCGAACGCGCGCGACCTGACCTTCTACCAGGAGGGCCGCAAGGTCTTCAAGGAAGTGGTGCCGATGGCGGCCGCCCACATCGAGGCGCACCTGGCCAAGCTGGGGCTGGAGCCGACGCACATGCGCCGCTTCTGGCTGCACCAGGCCAACCAGGGCATGAACCAGCTCGTCATCAAGAAGCTCGTCGGGGGTGAAGCCGGCAGCGAGGTGGCGCCGTTGATCCTGGACGAGTACGCCAACACGGCGTCGGCGGGCTCGATCATCGCGTTCCACCACCACCGGGGCGACCTGAAGGCGGGTGACGCCGGCGTGATCTGCTCGTTCGGCGCCGGCTATTCGATCGGCAGCGTCGTCGTGAAGAAGCGCTGAGGCGCAGTGCCGGCCCCGTGCCGCAGCGGCAGCGCCTGCGGCGCGCCACCGCCGTGGGACACGGAAGGCGCGGCCTGACCTTGCGCTATCGTGCCGGTCATGAGTGAGCTGAGCTTCTTCTGGCACGACTACGAAACCTTCGGCCGCGTCCCCCGGCGCGACCGCCCGGCCCAGTTCGCCGGCCTGCGCACCGATGCCGAACTCAACGAGATCGGCGAACCGCTGATGCTGTACTGCCAGCCCGCGCCCGACTACCTGCCCGATCCCGAGTCCTGCCTGCTCACAGGCATCCTGCCGCAGCACTGCCTGGCGCAGGGCGTGCCCGAACATGAGTTCGCCGCCGCCATCGAGACGGTGCTGGCGCTGCCGGGCACCGTTGGCGTGGGCTACAACTCCATCCGCTTCGACGACGAGGTCACGCGCCATCTCTTCTGGCGCAATCTCATCGACCCCTACGGCCGCGAGTGGCAGAACGGCTGCGGCCGCTGGGACCTGCTCGACGTCGTGCGCTGCGCCTACGCCTTGCGCCCCGACGGCCTCGAGTGGCCGAAGCACGACGACGGCCGCCCAAGCTTCAAGCTCGAACACCTGACCGCCGCCAACGGCCTGGCCCACGAGGCCGCGCACGATGCGCTGTCCGACGTGCGCGCGACCGTCGCCCTGGCTCGCAAGCTGCGCCGTGCGCAGCCCAAGCTGTGGGAGTTCTGCCTGAAGCTGCGCAGCAAGCAGGCGGTCTGGGATGAGATCGGCGTGGGCAAACCCTTCCTGCACATCAGCGGCATGTACGGCCCCGAGCGTGGCTGCATCGCGCTGGTGTGGCCGCTGGCCCCGCACCCCACCAACAAGAACGAGCTGATCGTGTGGGACTGCGCCACGCCGCCCGACGAGCTGCTCACGCTCAACGCGGCCGCCATCCGCGAGCGAATGTTCACGAAGCAGGACGCACTGCCCGAGGGCGTGACGAGGCTGCCCATCAAGACCCTCCACGTCAACAAGAGTCCCATCGTCATCGGCAACCTCAAGACGCTGAGCCCGGCCATGGCCGAGCGCTGGGGGCTCGATGTGGAAGCGCAGCTCGCCCACGCCCGTCTGCTCGCGGACAAGGGCCGGCTGCTGGACGGTCTGTGGGCCGACGTCTTCCAGCGCGAGCCCTTCGAGGCGGCCGACGTGGACGAAGACCTCTATGGCGGCTTCATCGGCAACGACGACCGCCGCGCGCTCAACCGCGTGCGCACGATGACGCCCGAGCAGCTGGCCGAGCGTGCCGCCCAGGGCAAGCTCGCCTTCCAGGACGCGCGGCTGGACGAACTCGTCTTCCGCTGGCGCGCCCGCAACTTCCCCGCCAGCCTGTCCGCCGAGGAGGCCGAACGCTGGCAGGCACATTGCGCCGGCCGGCTGCACGACGGCGAGGGTGGTGCGCAGACGCTGTCGGCCTTCATGGAACGGATCGACACGCTGGGCGAGACGGCCGAGGACGAGCGCAGCCAGGACATCCTCGGGGCGCTGTACGACTACGCGGAGCAGATTGCGCCGTGAGCGGCGGCACGCGTCTGTGCCAGTGAGCCGAAACTGGCGATGAGCGAGGCTCCGAAACGCGTGCCACTGCGAGCTCGGCTGCTGGTCGATATTCCTGCCAATCGATTCAGCTTGTTGACCCCTGCGAACAGGCCGCCGACAGCCGGGGACATCGTTCAGTTAGACCAGGGGTTCACGGCGTCGACTGGTGAAGCCATGGGACTGGCCTACTTCGAGGATGAATCTGGCACTGTGATCTACGAAGTCGAGGTCGCAGACGCGGAGCTTGGTCCTCTTCTTGATTGATCGCCAGTCGCCCGGCCGCGCGAGGCGCCAGCATCGCCAGGCACACCCGCGCGAGCCAGGCGCGGCTCATTGCCGCTTCAGGTACTTGTCCCGCAATGCCGTCTGACGGTCAGACAGCTCTACCTCGCGGCCCTGCATGAACACGCGTTCGATGCGGGTGCTCGGCTCCAGCGGGTCGCCGTCGGCGACAAACAGCGTTGCGAACTTGCCGACCTCCAGCGAACCGAGCCGGTCGGCCACGCCGAGGATCTGGGCCGGGTAGAGCGTCACCGACTTCAGCGCGTCGTCGTCCGACAGGCCGAAGGCACGCGCGTGGGCGGCTTCGAAGGGCAGGTTGCGGGCGTTGGTCGAGTCGCGGCCGGCCTCGGCGATGCAGAAGCGCACCCCCGCCGCGGCCAGCCGGGCAGGCAGGCCGTAGATCGCATCCGGCGGGTCGTCGCGGCGCATCGGCAGGCGCAGCAGGCCGTCGATGATGACGGGTACCTGCCGATCGCGCAGCGTGTCGGCCACGCGCCAGGCGTCCGCGCCGCCGTGGATGATGAGCTTCAGGCCGTGGCGAGCGGCGAAGTCGAGCGCAAAGCGGATCTGGGCCAGATCGTCGGCATGCATCACCACCGGCCTGGCCGGCGTTGCGCCGGGGCTGGCCGGCAGCACGGCGCGCATCGACTCCCAGCGCGTGTCGACCGGCGTGGTGGGGTCGGCCGCGCGTGCCCGGGCATAGGCCTTGGCCGATTCGAAGGCGTCGTCCAGCAGCTTCAGGCGGGCCTCGGTGGAGCGCCGGATCTCGGTCAGGCGGGCTTCAGGCTGGTTCGGGAAGAGTGCGCTGTTCAGCCGCAGCCGCGGCAAGGCGATGTGCAGGCCGAATTCCGGGACGAGGGCCATGTCCTGCCAGTTCCAGCCTTCCAGCTGCAGCAGGGCGGACGTGCCTGCGATCAGGCCCGTGCGGCCCGCCTCGGGCACGGACAGCGCGGTCAGCACGCCGCCCGCGCGGGTCACGGGCAGCAGTTCGCTGTCGGCGTTGAAGGCCACCAGGGCGCGGGCGTTCGGGTTCAGCGGGCCGGTCTCGGTCGTGTCGGTGGAGGCGGCGACCGAGCGGATCTCGGCCAGGCCGAGGTTGGTGTTGGCGGCGACGAAGCCCGGGTAGACGTGCCGCCCGCCGAGATCGACCGTGCGGGCGCCGGGCGGGGCGGTCAATTCGGCGCCGCCGATGGCGCGGATCCTGCCGCCTTCGATGAGCAGGCTGCCGCCCGCAATGACCGGCCCGGTCACGGGGTGCAGCGTGGCATTGCGCAGCAGCAGGGGCTCGCGCTGGGCCGGCGGCGGGACGTTGGGCGAGGCCTGGGCCGTGACACTGGACGACAGCAGGGCAGCGATGAGGGCGATCTTCATGTCAGTGATCCATGCTGCGTTCGCGGCACTCGCGACGCATGAAACGGGTGTCTTGCGGGCCGAGCGCCGGGCCGCTCCCAAGCCGGCCCGCGCGGGGCGATGCGCTTGCGGCTCAACGCCGCGAGCATCGCCGTCCCCGCGGGGGACCGACCAGATTCGCTCGCGTGCAGCGACGCGAGGATGGGCGAGGGGCTTGCGTTCCATTTCAGTACGCATCCAGGGTGCATTCATGCCAGGCATCGCCACCGAAGTAGCTGTGGCGGTCACGGTTCATGGCGTGCAGCCAGCGCTGCAGTTCGAGCTGGTCGAGCACCGCGCTCACGGGCGACGCGGGGCGGCCGTCGGCGGGCGTGGCGGCCTTGGCCCGCTCGGGCAGGGCCAGGGTGACGAGGCGGGCGCGCTCGATGCGGTCGCGTTCGCGCAGCTGGGCGTCTTCCGCCAGGTCGAAGTAGCGGCGGCCATCGATCCAGGTCTGCTCGGCCTTGGCGGCGCTGGAGAGCGGGTGGGCGCTCCAGATCACGAAGTCGGCGTCCTTGCCCACCTCCAGCGACCCGACGCGTGCGTCGATGCGCAGCTGGCGGGCCGGGTTCAGCGTCACGAACTTCAGCGCATCCGCCTCGGTCATGCCCCAGGCCTTGCCGCCATAACGCAGGGCCTTGGCGGCTTCGGTGTTGAGGTGCCGGGCCAGTTCGTCGCTGTCGGAATTGAAGCTGGTCAGCACGCCGGCTTTCTGCGTCATGGCGCCGTTGTACGGAATGGCGTCCTGCACTTCGACCTTGTAGCCCCACCAGTCCGAGAAGCCCGAGGCGCCTGCACCGAGCGAGGCGATCTCGGGTGCGACCTTGTAGGCCTCCAGCACGTGCTGGAAGGTGGCCACTTCCAGGCCGAACTCCTTGGCGAGGGCGACGAACATCAGGATCTCGTCGGCGCGGTAGCTGTGGATGTGGATGACGCGCTTGCGCTCGAGCAGTTCCACCAGCGTGTCCAGCTGCAGGTCGCGGCGGGTCGTCGGGTCGGCACGGCGCTGCTCGCGGTAGCGCTGGGCCGCCAGGAAGGCATCGCGCATGACCTGCTCCACGCCCATGCGCGTGGTCGGGTAGCGCGCGTCACCCTCCACGGCGGGAAAGTTGGCGCGCTTGACGTTCTCGCCGAGCGCGAACTTGATGCCTGGCTTGGCGCCTTCGAACTTGAGGGCTTCGGCATCCTGGCCCCAGCGCAGCTTGATGACCTGGTTCTGCCCGCCGATGGCATTGGCCGAGCCGTGCAGCAGGTTGGCGCTGGTGACGCCGCCGGCGAGCTGCCGGTACAGGGAGATGTCGGTCGCATCGACCACATCGCCCACGCGCACCTCGGCGGTCACGGAGTTGGCGAATTCGTTGATGCCGCGCTGGATGGCGGTGTGGGAGTGCGCGTCGATCAGGCCGGGCGTGACGTGCTTGCCGGTGGCGTCGATGACGAGGGCCTCCGCGGGGGCGCTGAGGTTCCTGCCCACCGCGGCGATGCGGCCGTCGCGTACCAGCAGGTCGGCACCGGCCAGGTTGCCGGCGGCCGCGCTGGTCCAGACGGTGGCATTGCGCACGAGCAGCACGGGCGGGCGCTCCGGTGCGGCCACGCGGCCGAAGGCGCCGGCGGGGAAGGTGGTCGGCGGGGGCGGCTTGGGGGCGGCAGGCGGCGTCGGCGTCGCCGTGTGGGGCGTCAGCAGGCGCCCGGACCAGGCCTGGGTGCGGCCATCCGCCAGCGTCAGTGCGCCGATCAGGGTGGCACCGCGGCCTTCCAGGCGCAGGCTTTCACGGGCCGCGCCATCGCAGGGCCAGCGCACCAGCAGCTCGCGGCCGCGCTGCTGCAGCTCGCAGGTCCGGCCATCCACCTGCAGCGTCGGCTTGGCCCGTGTGCCGCCGATCTGCCAGGCCTGCTCGGCCTCGCCCGCCGGCGTCAGCCCCCAGCGGCCGCGCGCGTCGAAGCGCTCGCCGGCCTCGGTGGGCAGCGGGCGGCCGTCGACGAACACCAGCTCCACCTCGGCCGTGTCATTCGTGAACAGGTCTCCGCTGGCGACGACGACATGCGCAAGCTGCCCTGGTGCCAGCCGCCCCAGACGGGGCTGGTTGAAAAGCCGGGCGGGCGTCGTGGTCAGTGCCGCCAGCGCCGCGTCGGCGCGCAGCCCGCGCTGCACGGCCTGCCGCACGCGGGGCCAGAAGTCCTTGCGCAGGTCTTTCAGGCCCTGGGTCGACAGCGCGAACTCGACACCGGCCGCCTGCAGCGCGGCCGCATTGCCCGGCGCCCGCTCCCAGTGCTGGAGCTGGTCCAGCGGCACGTCCAGCGCGCTCTCGGGTTGCTCCACCTCGGGCGCGGCCGGGTAGGCCAGCGGCACGATGACGGGCAGGCCCAGCGCCTTGAGTTGCGCCGCGCGCCGGTACTCGTGGCCGGTGCCCTGGGCGATGACCTTCAGGCCGAACTCGTCGCGCAACCGGGCGATGCGGGCGAGGTCCTGTTCGTCGATGGCTTCGTGGATGACGGTCTGACGGCCCGCGGCGACCGGCGCCAGGGCGGCGAGACTGGCGCTGAACTCGCGGCGCTCGCCCTTCGGCGGGGCTTCGGCCAGCCAGCGAGCGTTCAGCCAGGTCTGGCGCATCAGCGCGACGCTGCCCATCAGCGAGGTCGGATAGCCCACCGCGCCCTGGCGGCCGCCGGCCTCGAAGTCGAAGCCCTGGTAGTCGAACGCCACGTGCTGGGCCACGTCCGGCGCGATCACGAGGCTGCGGCTGTCGGCGCCGTCGCGCAGGCTGATCAGCGCGCTCTGGCCGCGGAACACGCCCGGCCCCGGCGGCAGTGACAGCGCGACCGTGAAGCCCTGTTCACGGGCAGCCTTCACGTCGTCGGTCTTCAGGTCCAGCAGGGCTGCCTGATGGACGTCGGCCTTCACCCATCGCTGCCCCGCCGTGAGGGCCCTGGCCTTGGCCGGCTCTGGAGGCGCGCCGCGCGCCTGGCCCAGATGGCTGGCGGCATCGATGAAACCTGCGTACACCGTCCGGCCGGGCAGCGCCCAGATGCGGGCGCCTGCAGGCGGCTTCACGTCTGCGCCGGCCGCGACGATGACGCCATCCTTCATGACCAGCGTGCCGCGCTCGAGGACTTCGCCCGGCGCCAGCACGAGTCGCGCCTCGGTGATGGCATGCCAGCGGGGTGTCGCATCGCGCAGGCCCTGAGGGATTTCACTGAGCTGTTGCGCCTGGGCGAGGCCAGTGAGCAGCATCAGCACGGAGACCGGGAGCAGTCGCATCGAAGGATCTCGAGAAGCGCCGGGGGTATGGCGACGGCGCGGACTCTAACCCCGTGACGTGCGTCATGGTCGAAAGTCACGACACCTGCGATAGTCGGGTCTCGAAGATCGATCCCGGAGACCTGCATGAATGCCGCTGTCCCTGCCTCCCAAGACGACAACACTGCTGCCCGGCTGCGGGCTCTGCTGGTGCGTGCGCCAACCGCGATCGCGTTCGTGTCCGGGCAACGCTTCGAGGTGGTGAGCGAGGAGTTCAACCACCTCTTCGGGTTCGGAGATGACGCCGACTTGAGCGGTCAGGCCACCCGCGTCGTTCACACGACCGACCTGGCCCATACCGGCCTGAACGAGCGCGCCGCTGCTGCCTTCGCCGCCGGCCAGCCGCTCGATGAGGAGATCGAGTACGTCAAGCGGGACGGCCACCGCTTCTGGGGCCGCCTGCAGGCTACGCCGGTGCATTGGGAGGCGCCGCAGGGCGAGTCGCTCTGGATCGTCGAGGACGTGACCGCCGCACGCGCCCAGCGGTTGCAGCCCACCTGGACGGCCAAACACGACAGCGTCACCGAACTGGCCAACCGCCGCGAGTTCGAGCGCCGCCTGGCCGAGCACGTGGGCAGCCGCCGTAACGAGCCCGTGTCGGTGCTGTGGCTGGACGTCGACAAGTTCGGCGAGGTCATCCAGGGCATGGGCACCGAGGTGGGCGACCATTTCCTGTACGGCCTGGGCCAGATGCTGATCGGCAAGGTGCGCGCGTCCGACCTGGTGGCGCGGCTGGAGGAAGACCACTTCGCGATCCTGCTGCCCGACTGCGACCAGCACTACGCCCACATCATTGCCGAAAAGGTGCGCTCGGCGGTCGCCAGCTACCGCCTGCGCTGGGGCCTGCACCGCACGCGGGTCAAGGCGTCGCTCGGCGTCGTCCAGATCCAGCCGTCGCTCGCCACGGTCGACGCGGTGCTGGGTGCCGCTTCGCTGGCCTGTACCGAGGCCAAGGCGGCCGGCGGCGACAGCGTGCGCGTGTTCGTGTCGGCCGGGGGTTTCGAGGAACTGGCGGGCTGATTTCACGCTTGCTCCGGCAGGGCAGCCGCTGAACTGACGGTTTTTTCACCGTTTGTTCTAAAGTTCGGGCGCAGGTTGCCGATGTACGGCATGAGCGCTCCACTTTTGAACTCCCGATGAACGTCGCCCTCTCCTCCGCCCTGTCCGGCATCTCGGCCGCGAATGAGCGCCTGCGTGCGTCGGCGGCCAACATCGCCAACATGTCGGCCAGCAACCAGGCTCGCGAGAGTGCGGAGCCGACCAATGTCGACAAGGTGCCGGCGCGGGAAATCAACCCGGCCAACGAGATCGTGGAGCAGCAGTCGGCCGCCTATGCCTTCGTGGCGAACCTGAAGGTGCTGCAGACGCAGCTCAACACCACCGGCGCCCTGCTGGACATCAAGGCCTGAGCGGCCCGGCGCAGGATGACGAAGCGGCCTCGGGCCGCTTTTTCTTTGGCTGAACCGGCTGGCTCACCCCGTTTTCCCTGCCGCTCCGTACAAGCAGAGGACCCCACCCCTGCGAAGGATCGTCATGCGTTCATCGGTCTGTCTGTCACGCCGCACCGCCCTGGCGCGGCTCGCCGTCCTCACCGTGCTCTGCGGCCTGCACGCCGGCTGCGCCACTGCCGCCGTGCCGCCGCTGCTGGACCTGCAACTCGTCGACCGCGATTCGGGCCGTGCGCTGGCCCAATACCCCAGCGAAGGGCGGCGCTACAGCCCGGGGACGCCCGGCGCCCGCTATGCCATCCGGCTCACCAACCGCACCGGCGAGCGGGTGCTGGTGGTGCTGTCCGTCGACGGCGTCAATGCGGTCACGGGTGACACCGCCGGATTCGGCCAGACCGGCTACGTGCTCTCGCCGTGGGAGAGCACGGACATCGCCGGATGGCGCAAGAGTGACGACCGGATCGCCGCCTTCGAGTTCACGTCGCTGGGCGAGTCCTACGCGGCGCGCACCGGGCGAGCAGCCAACGTGGGCGTCATCGGTGCCGCCGTGTTCCGCGAGGTGCCGCCCCCGCCGCCACTGGCGATGCCGGAGGTGTCGGTCGCCCCCATGCCCGCGCCGGTGGCACCCCCGGCCGCGCGCTTCAGTCCGTCTGCCACGCCGCAGGCGCTGCATGGCGCAGCGGACGCGGCTGCGCCCGCGGCCCCCGTCACGCAGGCCGCGCCCCCGGCGGAGAATGCCGCCCGGGCCGAGAGCGAGCGCACGGCGCGGGCCAAGCTGGGCACCGGTCATGGGGCTGCGGAGTGGTCGCCCGTCGCGCGCACCGACTTCCGGCGGCGCACGTCGCAGCCCGAGCAGGTGCTGGAGATCCACTACGACAGCCAGGCCAACCTGATGGCCGCCGGCATCATGCCGCGCCGCGTCGCCACGCTGCCGCGCGCCTTCCCGGATAGCCGCGGCGGCTTCGTGCCGGACCCGCCGGCGCGCTGGTGAGGGCGCGCGGGGTGCGCTCCCCGAACGGGTCGGCGTAGCATCCGCGCCGCATGGCCGACAGCGAACCTGCCGATGAAGACCTCATCGCCCGCTACCTGCGCGGCGACCGGGCGGCGTTCGACCGCCTGTACCGCCGTCATGACCGCAAGACCTTCGCCTTCGTCCGCCAGATGCTGCACCCCACGGACCGCGCCACGGTGGAAGACCTGCACCAGGACGGCTGGCTGGCCGTGGCGGCCAAGGCCGGGAGCTTTTCGGCGAGCAGGGCCCGGTTCTCCACGTGGCTGTACACGGTGCTGCGCAACCAGGTGCTGGACCATCTGCGGGCCCGGCAGGCGCGCCCCGTCGGTGACGACGGGGTCGACCCGGACGGCCTGGCCTCGGGTGTGGCGGCGCCTGAGCGTGCGCTGGCCGAGAAGCGCCTGGTGCAGGCCGTGGAGCGGGAGTTGCTGGCCCTGTCGGTCGAGCAGCGCGAGGCCTTCCTCCTCTTCACCGTGGTCGAACTCAGCCTGGCCGAGGTCGCCGACGTGACCCAGGCCCCGGTCGAGACCGCCAAGACCCGACTGCGCTATGCGCGGGAGGCCCTGCGGCAGCGCCTGAGCGAGTGGCGTGATGGCTGAGACCCGACCCACCCCGCCCGAGGATCCGGTGGAGGCCGCCTTCCGCCGGGCACTGCTGGACGACGAGTCCGGGCGCGAGGCGCGCCGGGCGCGGCTGATGGCGGCACTGCCCACGCCGGGCGAGGCGGCACCGGCCGTCGTGGCAACGGACGCCCTGGCGCGCCGCCGGTCACCCGTGCTGGCGGCGCTGCTGGTGACCGGGCTACTGCTGGGCACACTGCTGGTTCTGAAAGGCCGGGGCTCGCCGGTGCCGGCCGGGCCGGATCCGAGTTTGGCGGCCGCGTCGGCCCCAGCGCCGGCCCCTGAGCTGGCCTCTGCGCTCGCCTCCGCGCCGCTGCAGGTCGCTCAGGCCGAGGCCGCGAAGCCGACGGCCTGGCCACATGACGTCGCCCCGGCCAGGACGCCTGATCCGGCCGCGACGCGAGAGACCGAGCGCCGCACACGGCCGGTGTCGCCGTCGCTGTCGCGGCCGGTCATCGTGGCCGATGCCACGCCACCCTCGGCCAGCGTGCACGCGCAGACGCGCGCGGCACCGGCCGAGCCAGCCGCAGCGCCCGTGGCGGCTGCGCCGGCGCCCGCCGTGGCGGCGGCGCCGGCGCCGTTGATGGCGGCCGCCCCACCGGCTGTGGCAGCGGCGCCGGCTGCGGAGCGTGGGAGCACGGTGGACGCTCGCGCCAAGGGCCAGGACCTGGCACGCGGCGAGTCGACGCTGGAGGACGTGGCCCGGCCCGCCCCACCAGCGCCTGCCCGTGCCGCCATGCTTGCGCCGCCTTCGCCCTTGCTCGCCGCGGCCGCACGGGGCGATGCGGCCGGTGTGCGCGCGGCCCTGCAGGCCGGTGGCTCGGTGCAGGCCCGCGACGCACAGGGCCGCACGCCGCTCATGCTCGCCGCCCGCGCCGGCTCGCGCGAGGGGGTGGCGCTGTTGATGGCCGCCGGTGCGCGGCCCGGCGACCGCGATGCGCAGGGCTGGACGGCGGCTGACCACGCCCGCGACAAGGGGCACGAGCGCCTGCTCGACCTGCTGCGCGAGCCTTGAGCCGGCACGCATGAAAATGCCCGCCGGGCTTGCGCGCGGCGGGCTCGAAGCAGGGGTGCTGCCTCAGGTTCAGCAGGCCGGGGCCGTGGCCTTGGCAGCCTCGGCGTATTCCTCGATCTGGTCGAAGTTCATGTAGCGGTAGACGCTGGCCTTGTCCGCGTCGATGACGCCCATTTCCTTGAGGTACTCCTCCTTGGTCGGCAGGCGGCCCAGGCGCGAGGCGATGGCGGCGAGTTCGGCGGAGCCCAGGAACACGTTCGTGTTCTTGCCCAGGCGGTTCGGGAAGTTGCGGGTCGACGTGGAGATGACGGTGGCGCCTTCACGCACCTGGGCCTGGTTGCCCATGCACAGGCTGCAGCCCGGCATTTCGGTGCGCGCACCGGCCGTGCCGAAGGCGGCGTAGTGGCCTTCCTTGATCAGCTCGCTCTGGTCCATCTTGGTCGGCGGGGCGACCCACAGCTTGACCGGGATGTCGCGCTGGCCGCCCAGCAGCTTGGCCGCGGCGCGGAAGTGGCCGATGTTGGTCATGCACGAGCCGATGAAGGCCTCGTCGATCTTGGTGCCGGCAACTTCGGACAGGAACTTGGCATCGTCCGGGTCGTTCGGGCAGCAGACGATCGGCTCCTTGATGTCGGCCAGGTCGATCTCGATGACGGCGGCGTACTCGGCATCCTTGTCGGCTTCGAGCAGCTCAGGCTTGGCCAGCCAGGCCTCGACCTTCTCGATGCGGCGCTGCAGGGTCTTCGCGTCCTGGTAGCCGTCGGCGATCATGTTCTTCATCAGCACGACGTTGCTGGTGAGGTACTCCTTGATCGGCTCGGGGTTGAGCTTGATCGTGCAGCCGGCAGCGGACCGCTCGGCGGACGCGTCGCTCAGTTCGAAGGCCTGTTCCACCTTGAGGTCCGGCAGGCCTTCGATTTCGAGGATGCGGCCCGAGAAGATGTTCTTCTTGCCGGCCTTGGCGACCGTCAGCAGACCCGCCTTGATGGCGTACAGCGGGATGGCATGCACCAGGTCACGCAGCGTGACGCCGGGCTGCATCTCGCCCTTGAAGCGCACCAGCACCGATTCCGGCATG
>RXJW01000186.1 GCA_003963005.1 Burkholderiales bacterium | reverse complement strand
TCGGTGCCACCTACCCGCCAGCTCTGCGAGCCGCATCAACGCTGGCCTACTTGGTGTTGCTGCGCGTAGAGATTGCCCGTTGCACCCGACCCCGTGAGCTGCGCTCACGGTCCCGCGGGGCGAACCCCGCACGTTTGGTCGACTCGTCTCTGTTGCTCTGATCCTCGGCTTTCGCCGGGCAGCCGTTAGCTGCTACGCCGCTCTGTGCAGTCCGGACCTTCCTCCAGGGCCATGTTTCCATGCTCGCCCCAGCGGCGGTCTGGCTTGCTTCACACTATCGATTATCCCGCACTCACACCCCTGGAGATCCGCATGAAGGCTGGCAGCGTCCTCGACACCATCGGCAACACCCCGCACATCCGGCTGCAGCGTCTGTTCGGCGGCGCCGAGGTGTGGATCAAGTCGGAACGCAGCAACCCGGGGGGCTCCATCAAGGACCGCATCGCACTGGCGATGATCGAAGACGCCGAAGCCCGCGGCCTGCTGAAGGCAGGCGGCACCATCATCGAGCCGACCTCGGGCAACACCGGCGTGGGCCTGGCGATGGTGGCAGCCGTGAAGGGCTACAAGCTGATCCTCGTGATGCCCGACAGCATGAGCGTCGAACGCCGCCGCCTGATGCTGGCCTATGGCGCGACCTTCGACCTGACCCCGCGCGAGAAGGGCATGAAGGGCGCCATCGCCCGCGCGCAGGAGCTCGCCGCGCAGAACCCGGGGTCGTGGATCCCGCAGCAGTTCGAGAACGGCGCCAACCCGGCGGTGCACGTCAAGACGACAGCCCAGGAGATCCTGCGCGACTTCCCGGAGGGCCTGGACGCCATCATCACCGGCGTCGGTACCGGCGGTCACATCACGGGCTGCGCCCAGGTGCTCAAGGCCGCCTGGCCGCAGCTCAAGGTCTATGCCGTGGAGCCGAGCGCCAGCCCCGTCATCAGCGGCGGCCAGCCCAGCCCGCATCCGATCCAGGGCATCGGCGCGGGCTTCATCCCGGCCGTGCTGGACACCGCCCTGCTCGATGGCGTGATCCAGGTCGAGGCCGAGGCCGCGCGGGAGTACGCCCGCCGCAGCGCCCGCGAGGAAGGCCTGCTGGTGGGCATTTCCAGCGGCGCCACGCTCGCGGCCATCGCCCAGAAGCTGCCCGAGCTGGCGGCCGGCGCCCGCGTGCTCGGGTTCAACTACGACACCGGCGAACGCTACCTGTCGGTGGACGGCTTCCTGCCGCAGACCTGACGCACCGCTCGCGCGGCGCGCCGGCTCACTCCTCGTCGTCGCCCGCGCCCTCGTTGTCCTTGCGTGCCTGACGGGCCAGCTCGGCCTTCAGCGGCTTGAGGGACTCGATCAGCGTCTCGGGCGGCTTCGGGCTCGCCAGACGCAGCACCGGTGGCGGCAGCGTGGCCAGATACGGCGGGCCGAACACGTACTGCTGCTCCTGCCGGTTGCCTGCCTGCAGGCCCAGGGCCAGCAGCAGCAGCACCGCAATGCCGCCACCCACGATGCGCCGCGCCCCCGGCCAGACGAGGCGCGCATGCCAGGCCACCAGCAGGGCACCGGCCACCGAGGTGCCCAGCGACTCGACCACCATCAACCGCGGCCAGGACAGGCTGTAGGCGATGAGCGGCAGCCCCCATTCCAGCGCTTGCAGCGCAACGATGACCACCAGCGCGCGGCGCAGATGCGTGGTGAACGGGAAGCGGTGCTGGAAGAGCTGGCTCGCGAGCGACCACAGGCCCGCCCACCCCAGCACCATGGCCAGTGGCGCGAGCAGCGGCGAGGCGTAGTCGACCCAACGGGCATCGGGGTCGACCGCGCTCCAGCGGTCCACCCACTGGAAGAACAGCATCGACAGCAGCAGCAGCGGCACGAGCGCCCAGTGGCGGGTCTTGTCGACGATGAGCAGGTGCTCGGCCGGCAGCGGATCGGCGGCGGTACGCAGGCGCAGCGAGCAGCCGGCGAGCTGGAACACGCCGCCGGCGGGCAGCACGGCCTCGTCACCGGCAGCGAGCCGCTGGCGACCCAGCTGCCCGCCGTTGCGGCTGGGCAGCAGCTTCAGCCGCACCGTGCCGTTCGTATCGCGATGCAGCTCCGCGTGTTCCGGGGCCAGGTGGCCGTCATCCAGCACGATGTCGCAGGCGGGCGAGCGGCCGATGCGCACCGGCCAGCCGATGACGCGCTGCACGAGCGTGGCACGGCCATCGCGACCCAGCAGTTCGACGACGGCAGCAGGGGCGGCCGCCGGCGCCAGGTCAGCCGGGGCATCCATCGGAGGCATCACTTCGCTTTGGGAGTCGTCCACGCGAAGCCCTCCAGGTAGTGCGCTGCCAACTTCAGCGCATTGTCGAAACTGACGCCACGGGCGTCGAAGCGGCCGAGCGCGCCCTGCGTCGACGAATCCACCGTCGTCACGAGCACGCTCAGGTCGTGCAGGCCCTCCAGTTTGCGGTAGGCCCGCAGGCAGACCACGGCGCGCAGCGGCAGCCCGTCGCGGTCGACGAACTGCTCCTTGCAGTACGGCGCCGTGCGCGACTTGTCGGACGCGCCCAGGCGCTCATTGCGAAAGCTCGCCGAGTACTGCCGCGCAAAGCGCAGCGCACCGAGCTTGCTGCCGTCATAGGCCTCATGGGACATGTCCAGCCAGCCGGTCTGCAGGTTGCCGCTCACGAACAGCGCATGGTCCATGCGGCACTGGGAGCGCTCGAACTCCAGGCCCTTGGCATCGGCCGGCGTGCCGCGGCCCCAGCAGCGCATGAAGTCCTGCTTGGGCACCGGCAGCCGGTAGCGGTCGTTGTTGGCGCTCTCCCAGGGGGCGGCCAGGAACTTGGTGACGAGTTCGTCCTGGTAGCGGGTGAGCTGGTCGCGCAGCCGGCTCCAGGCCGCGGCACGAACCGGCTTGGCGTTGAGGCTGCGCCTGACGAGATCGGCGGCAAACTCGCCCGGCACCAGGAAGCTCACCTGCTGCGCAAACAGCATCGTCGACACGTTGACACCGACGACCAGGCCGTCTTCATCCAGCACCGGCCCGCCGCTCATGCCGGGGTTGATGCCGCCGGCGTAGTAGATGAGCGGGTCGAAGCTGCGCTCGACCAGGCCGTTGTAGTTGCCCTCGACGACGGCGAAGGCCACGTCATGCGGATTGCCCATCGAGTAGATGCGCTCACCCTTGGCCAGCGGCTGGCTCTGCGGCCGGAAGGCCAGCGCGCCACGGCCTTTGAGGCCACTGCCCTTGCCGTCGTCCACGGCGCGCAGCAAGGCCAGGTCGCGGCGGGCGTCGAAGTCCAGCAACTCCAGCGCGCCGCCCTGCCCGTCGGTCGTGGCGTAGCGCAGCCGGTAGCTGTCGGGTTCCAGCGCGAACTGGCTGATCACGTGGTAGTTGGTCAGGACGTGCCCGTCGTCACTGACGAGGAAGCCCGAGCCGACCGAGGCCTGGCTGTCCTGGGTCTTGAGCAGGGTGCGGATCTGCAGCAGCTGGCTCTTGCTGCGCTCGTACAGGCGGCGGGCACTGGCCGACACGGTCGGCGGCTGCTGGGGTGCGGCGACACCCGGCCCGGGTGTGGCGGGTGCGGGCGCCGGCGGCGGGGTCTGTGCCAGCGCCAGGCCGGCGAGACCCGCCAGCGCGAGGCCGAGCAGCGGCTTCAAACAGGACGTCGTCAACAAGCAAAACCTCCCAAGGCGGGCGCCGATGCTAGCCGCTTTGGCCTGAACACCCGGTCGTCTCCATAGAAGCCCTCCACCTCATTCGGGGGCCACCAGCCGGGAATGCCGAGCACCGGCAGCGGCGGCAGCATCGCTGGCGAGAGCGCCGGCGGGAGCTCCGGCGCTTCGACGTCGTCCACGAACAGCACCCGCGCACAGAGCGGCTTGCGGGGCTGGAGCAGTTTCTCCAGCAGCGCGTGGCCGACGATGAGCAGGCGTGCCTCGGCCCACCGTGCCCGGTGATGCTGGAAGAGCGCCACCCAGTCCTGGGCGCGCAAGGCGGCCCGCAGCGGTTCGGGCGCGGCGAGCAGCGCGCCGCTTTCGTCCAGCAGGGTCAGCGCATCCCGCAGCGGGCCGCGTCGACCGGCCGGGGCCGGCGGCGCTGCCACGTGTGCCGCATTGAGTGCTGCCTTGAAGCTGGGGCAGCGCAGCCACACCAGGCCGTTGAACAGGTCGTGGAGGTTGTCGCGCGTCGGCACGCGGCCCGTGGCGGCCACATGCTGCTCATAACCCGTCGCCAGCGCCGCAGTCGGCTCGAAGCGCGGATCTGCGAGCGCCGCATGCACTGGCGCGCCGGCCGCCCGACGCGCCAGCACCGGCTCGGCCACGCCCCCGTAGGGCGCGAACCAGGGCCGGTCCCAGTCCGGCGCCATCATCCGTGGCCGAAGCGCACCCGGTTCGGGGTCTTGTCGGGCTGCAGCTCGAAAGCCTTGGGATGCTTGCGGAAGAGCTTGGTCGACGGCGCGTTCCTGGCCAGCAGGCCGGCGTCCTTCAGCACCTTGGCGGCAGCGCCGAGTTCGTGCCACTGGCCGTCGGCCAGCTTGGGCAGCAGCGCGAGGATGGCGTTGATCTCCTTGGCGGCGGCCACCTGCGGGTCGGGATCCGGCGCGGAGGCCTTCGCGGTGGGCACCTTCTCGGCAGCCTTCGAGCGCTTGGCAGGCGCTGCGGCCTTGGGCGCCGTGGCGACCTCGGCGACGTCGGCGGTCGCGTCCGCCGCGGGCTTGGCGCTGGCCTTGCGTGCCGTCTTGCCCGCGGCCCTGGGCGCCTTGGCCGGCTTGGCAGCCGGGGCTGCCGCCTCGACCGGCGCGGGCGCTGCCATGGGTTCGGCGATCACGATGGGCTCCACCACCTCCGGCACGGCCGGCTCCGCCAAAGCCGCCACCGCTTCCACGCGCGGGGGGCGCTGCGGACCGTTGCCGCGCGGCGCCTCAGGCAGTGCGCGGCCACCGCGCCCCCGACGCCCGCCGCGGCCACCACTGGCCTTGGCCGGCGGCGCCTCACGGCTGCTGCGGCCGATGCCGTGGGCCAACTCGTTGAACTGGTCGTAGATCTGGATGACGCCGTCACCCGTCTTGCCGTACTGCCCGAAGCCACGCAACCAGGCGCCCTTCTCGCGCAGGCGCAGCACCAGCGGCGCGAAGTCGCTGTCGGACGACACCAGCACGATCACGTCGGGCTTCTCGGTGATGGCGAGATCCATCGCATCGGCGGCCAGCGCGATGTCCGTCGAGTTCTTGCCGATGGCCAGGTTCACGATCGCCCGCAGGCCCAGGCGTTTGAGGAAGTTCTGCTCGCGCAGGGCCTGCTCGGCATTGCAGTAGGCGCGGCGGATGTGGGCGGCGCCGTAGTCCTTGAACACGGCGTTCAGGGCCTGCTCGATGACGTCGGTGGCGACGTTGTCGAAGTCCACCAGGAACGCGACTTTCTTGTCAGTCATGCGATGAGTTTCCAGTTCAACGTGTCGCCACCGCGCAGCGGCTTGAGTTGCGCCTCGCCGAAGGGCACGGCGCTGGGCAGCGTCCAGGGTTCGCGCTTGAGCGTGACGGTGCCGGTGTTGCGCGGCAGGCCGTAGAAATCCGGGCCGTGGTGGCCGGCGAAGGCATCGAGCTTGTCGAGCGCGCCGATGGCTTCGAACGCCTCGGCATACAGCTCCAGCGCCGCGATCGCCGTGAAGCAGCCCGCGCCGCAGACCGAGTTTTCCTTCAGCTGGGCGGCATGCGGGGCGCTGTCGGTGCCCAGGAAGAACTTGGGGCTGCCGGAGCCGGCGGCCTTCAGCAGCGCCTGGCGGTGCTCCTCGCGCTTGAGCACAGGCAGGCAGTAGTAATGCGGGCGCAGGCCGCCGGTGAAGATGGCGTTGCGGTTGTAGAGCAAATGCTGGGGCGTGATGGTGGCGGCGGTGAAGCGGTCGGCCTCGGTCACGTACTGGGCCGCCTCCTTCGTCGTGATGTGCTCGAACACCACCTTCAGCTCGGGCATCGCGGCGCGCAGCGGCGTCATCACGCGGTCCACGAACACGGCCTCGCGGTCGAAGATGTCGATGTCAGGGTCCGTCACCTCGCCGTGCACCAGGAACAGCAGGCCTTCGCGCTGCATCGCCTCCAGCGTCGGGTAGGTCTTGCGGAGGTCGGTCACGCCCGCGTCGCTGTTGGTCGTGGCGCCCGCGGGGTAGAGCTTGAGGGCGACGACGCCGGCGTCCCGCGCACGCTTGATCTCGTCGGGCGACGTGTTGTCGGTGAGATACATCGTCATCAGCGGCTGGAAGTCCATGCCCTCGGGCAGGGCGGCCAGGATGCGCTCGCGGTAGGCCACCGCCTGGGCGGCGGTCGTGACCGGCGGGCGCAGGTTGGGCATGACGATGGCCCGGGCGAACTGGCGGGCGGTGTAGGGCAGCACGCTCTGGAGCGCGGCCTCATCGCGCAGGTGCAAGTGCCAGTCGTCAGGGCGGGTGAGGGTAAGGATGTCACTCATGGGGTGTGATTGTCGTCGCCGGAAGGATGCACACTCCGCACCTGAAACAAAAGGAGACTGCGCTCCCCATCATGAACAACGCGAAACGCCTGGTCGGCACCCTGATCCTGTTGGCGCTCTTCGGCGGCGCCCTGTTCTTTGCGCTGCGCAGCAACGAGCACACCCAGCAGATCGCGCAGGAGCAGGCAGCGATCGCGAGCGCCGAACCACTCCAGGGCCTCATCGCCGTGGACGTGGAGCCCTTCTTCAAGGACGACCGCGTCACACAAGTGCTGGCGCAGGCCAAGCTGCCGGTGCGCGTGGCACGCGTGGGCAGCCGCGACATGGCAGGCAAGATCGGCACGGCCGACCAGCCGGACTTCTTCATCGCCAGCGGCGTCGTGGCCGCCAACATGATCGCCGACGCCGCCCGCAAGGCCGGCAAGACGGCGACGCAGACCTCGCCCTTCCACACGCCGCTGGTCGTGGCCTCGTGGGAGCCGGTGGCCAAGATCCTCGCCGCCAACGCCATGGCCAAGCCCATGGCGCCGAAGGTCTATGCGCTGGACATGGAGAAGCTCACCCAGGCCATGCTCGCCAAGCAGCGCTGGCGTGACCTGAAGGCCAGCGGCGACTACGCCGTCTCGCGCAGCGTGCTCGTGAGCACGACCGACATCCGCCGCAGCAACTCCGCCGCGATGTACCTGGCGCTGACCTCGGCGGCGCTGAATGGGGACGTCGTGGCCGACCGCACGGCCGCGCAGAAGTACGCGGGCCAGCTGGCCGAGCTGTTCAAGCGCCAGGGCTTCCAGGAGAACTACGTCAACGGCGCCTTCGACGACTACCTCGCCATCGGCATGGGCAAGACGCCGCTGACCTTCATCTACGAAGCCCAGATGGTGGCGCAGGCGCTCAAGGGCGGCGTGCGGCCGGAGATGGTGCTGATGTATCCGCAGCCGACCATCGTCAACAAATGGGTGCTGGTGTCGCTGAACGAGCGTGGCAAGCGCCTGGCCGAATTGCTGGCCGCGAACAAGACGCTGCAGGCGGTGGCGCTGGAGCAGGGCTTCCGGACCGGCGACACCGAGGCCTTCGCCGCCTCGGCCCAGAAGGCGGGCCTCGCCGTGGATGTGAACCTGAAGCAGGTCATCGACCCGCCGGGCTTCGACCTCATGTTTGAAATGATCGACATCGTCAGCCGGGAGATGAACCAGTGATGCGCCGTGCCCTGCTAGTTCTGAGCCTCGCGCTGCTGGCCGCTTGCGGCAAGCGGCCCGAGCCGGCGGCTGACGCTCCGCCCCCCGCCCCGGCAGCAACCGGCCCCGCGCTGCAGGTGCTGGCCACCAGCGACCTGAAGGACATCGAGCCGCTGGCCGCGCAGATCAAGGCCGCCACCGGGGTGGACGTGCAGTTCCGCTTCGGCGGCACGATGGAGAGCACGCAGGAGGTGCTCAGCGGCGACAGTGCCGGCAAGCCCGCCCCCGACGTGGCGTGGTTCGCCAACGCCAAGTACCTGCTGAGCGACACGGCCGGCCAGCGCAAGGTCAAGCTGCAGGAAAAGATCATGCTGTCGCCGATGGCCGTCGGCGTGAGCCGGGGCGATGCCGAGAAGAACGGCTGGACCAAGCCCGACGCCCGCCTCACCTGGGCTGACATCACCCGCGCCGCCAAGGCCGGCAAGCTGCAGTACGCCCTCTCCAACCCGGCCACGAGCAACCAGGGCTTCATGGCCCTGCTGGGCGTGGTAGCCGCCGCCGGCGGCAAGGGCGAGGCGCTGACCGCGGCCGACGTCGACCGCGGTGCGATTGCCGACTTCCTGAAGGGCTACAAGATCGTCGGCGACAACTCCACGTATCTGGCCGAGCAGTTCATCAAGGGCCAGGGCACGCGGGCCAATGCCTTCATCAACTACGAGAGCTGGCTGCTGACGCTCAACGCCAGCGGCAAGCTGCGCGAGCCGCTGCACCTCATCTACCCGTTCGAAGGCGTGTCCACGGCCGACTACCCCTTCATGCTGCTCAACGACGCCCGCCGGGCGGACTACCAGAAGGTCGTCGACTACCTCAAGAGCGACCCCGCCCAGCTCTGGCTGGCCCGCCAGACGCTGCGCCGCCCGATCAAGGCCGAGGTGGCCGCGCAGGTGGCCGACCTGCTGCCCGCCCGCGGCATGCAGGTGGAGCTGCCCTTCTCGCCAGACCGCCAGCTCGCCGACGGCCTGATCGACGCCTACCTCAACGAGTTCCGCCGCCCGATCGCCAGCACCTTCGTGCTGGACACCAGCGGCAGCATGCAGGGCAAGCGCCGCGAGCAGCTGGTGGAGGCTATTCACTACCTGGCGGGTGCCGACGCGAGCCTCACCGGCCGCGTGGCCAAGCTGACCAACCGCGAGCGGCTGTGGTTCCTGCCCTTCAGCGACCGCGTGGGTGAGCCGGTGCGCTTCGAGATCCCGGCGGGCAGCCGTGTCGCCAAGGGCGTGGCGCCCCAGGTCGACACCGACGCCAAGCTCGCCGAGCTCAAGCGCGTGCGTGACACCGCGGACGAACTCCGCATGGCCGGCGGCACCGCGCTGTACGACGCCGTGCTGACCGGCTTGCAGAACATGCTGGAGGAGCGCAAGCGCAACCCCGACTACCAGTACTCGGTCGTCGCCTTCACCGACGGCAAGAGCAACATGGGCCGCCGCCTGGAGGACTTCAAGCGTGCCTACGAGCAACTGCCCGAAGATGTGCGCGGCATTCCGGTGTTCATGGTCCTGTTCGGCGAGGCGGATGCCGGCGACCTGAAGGCGCTCGTGGAAATCACGGGCGGCAAGGTGTTCGATGCACGCAAGACGCCGCTGTATGCGGTGTTCAAGGACATCCGGGCGTATCAATGAGTGGATGGCTTCGATGGCTGAACGCACCGGCCAACTGGTGCGGCCTGTTGGCAGCGACGGGCGTGCTGGCGCTCAAGGCCCTGGGCTTTCTCGGCGCCTGGGGCCTGGGCGTGGCCGCACTCGGCTACGGCGCCGGTCTGGCTGCCGGTGCGCTCTGGTGGGGCTGGCCGAGCACGAAGGAAGACGCCTGGGAGGCGCTCAAGTTCGAGGACGAAGGCGATGCCCGGGAGGCCATGGGCCGGGCGCTGTCGGGCGTGCGGCGACTGACCGAGCACAACCCCGGCCACCGAATCCCCGCACCACTGGCGCAGCGCATCCAGCGCCTGTGCGAGCGCCTGGAAGGCCTGCTCGACCAATGGGAGCGCAGCCGCGGCCATCTCAGCCTGGAGGAAACCTTCCATGCACGCCACATTGCCATCAGCTATCTCCCCGAGGCGCTCAACACCTACCTGAGCATCCCGCCGCAGTTCGCGACCACCAAGCTGCTGGCCAACGGCAAGACCGCACAGACCACCTTCGAGGGCGTGCTGGCCGAGCTGGAGACCAAGGTCGAGCAACTCGGCGACGATCTCGCCTCGCAGGACGCTCAGGCGTTCCTGCGCCACAGTGAATTCCTGAACCAGAAATTCGGCCGCAAGGACATCGCATGACCACGACCACCACCGCCACGCCCACCTTCACGCTGACGCCCCCCGAGGTCATCACGCCCGTGCAGCCCGCTGCCGCCGTCGAGGCCGTGCCGCTCAAGCCGGAGATCGCCGACAAGGTCGACGAGCAAGTCAGCCGCTTCATCGAGGCGCTGGAGAAGGAAGACCTGCACAGCGAGCCTTTCAAGGCCAAGCTGGACAGCGCCTTCCAGCTCGGCCGGCAGGAGATCAGCGTGGCGGCCAGCCTGATGCAGGGCAGCCTGATGCAGCGCAACTTCGTCGGCGCGACCGACACGCCGGCCTACAAGGCCATCGCGGCCATCCGCGGCCAGCTCGACGAGCTCAACCCCGGCAAGGACGGGGACCTGCTGCAGCCGCGCAAGCTGCTCGGCCTCATTCCCTTCGGCAACAAGCTGGAGGCCTACTTCCGGCGCTTCCAGTCGGCCAGTTCGCAGCTGCAGACGGCCATGACCCAGCTGTATGCCGCCAAGGACGACATCCAGCGTGACGTGGTCGACATCGAGGCCACCCGCACCAAGCTCTGGGACGCCATGCAGAAGCTCGCCGGCGCCGCCCGCTTCGCCCGCACGCTGGACGAGCGCCTGGCCAGCCGCGTGCAGCAGCTGCAGGCCACCGACCCGATGAAGGCCAAGGCACTGGAGCAGGAGGTGCTGTTTTACGCCCGGCAGAACCTCGCCGACATCCAGACCCAGCAGGCCGTCTGCGTGAACGGCTACCTGGCGCTGGACGTGCTCAAGAAGACTGGCCGCGAGATGATGATCGGCTGCGACCGTGTCGCCACCACCGGCATGAGCGCGCTGGCCGTGGCCCAGACCGTGGCCCGCGCCACGGGCAACCAGATCGAGGTCATGCAGATGCTGCAGGGCGTCAACAAGACCATCGGCGACCTGATCCAGCAGACCGGCACGGCGCTGAACCAGCATGTGGACGCGACCGCCGAGTTCTCGTCGAACCCGATGCTCGGCATCCAGCAGATCCAATCCATGTTCGACCAGACCTTCCAGGCCATGGACGCGATGGACAACTTCCGCAGCAAGGCCATCGAGACGATGGGCACGAACAACAAGCTCATCGAGGAGCAGCTGGCCCGCTCCGAGAGCTACCTCGACCGTGTCCGCCAGCAGCAGGCCAAGGCGGCGGTCGCCACCCAGATCGACGGGCCGGTCAAGCTCTGACGCGGAGCGGGCTCAAGCGCCGGCGTCGAGCCGGTCGCCGAGCTGCGCGGCGAGCCAGTCCATGAACACCCGCACGCGCCGCGGCGTGTGCCGGCGTTGGCTCATCACGAGCCGAACTGGCAGGGGTGCGGGCACATGCCCCGGCAGCACGATCACGAGGCGGCCGTCCGCCAGCGCCGTGCGCACGCCCTGATGCGGCACCTGCGCGATGCCGGCACCGGCCAGGGCCGCCGCCTGGTAGGCATCGGTGTTGTTGACGGTCACGCGTGAGGGCATGGTCAGCGACTGCGGCTGGCCGGCAGCATCCAGCCATTCGAAGCGCGGGCGCCGGTCCGCCCAGGTCTGGCTGTAGTGCACCAGCTGGTGGCCTTGCGCAAGCAGATCGTCCGGCGTAAGCGGCGTGCCGTGCACCGCGAGGTAGGCGGGGCTGGCGACATTGACCATGCGCATCGTGCCCAGCGGCCGCGCCACCAGCAGCGGGTCGTGCACGGCCCCCACGCGCAGCACACAGTCGAAGCCCTCTTCCACCAGGTCCACGCGCCGGTCGGTGCAGCTCACCTCGACGGCCAGGCCCGGGTGGGCTGCCAGGAAGGCGGGCAGCGCAGGCAGCACCGCGTCGAGCGCGAGGCGCACGGGCATGTCCACGCGCAGGCGGCCGGTGAGCTGCTGGTCCTGCTGGAACAGCGCCTCGATGTCGCTCGCGTCGGCCAGCAGCGCACGGGCGCGTTCGGCGAGCAGTTCGCCGTCGGGCGTCAGGCTGACGCGGCGCGTCGTGCGCAGGAACAGGCGCGCGCCGAGCTGCGCCTCCAGCTCGCGCACCCCCTGGCTGACACGCCCCTTCGGCAGGCCCAGCGCCTCCGCAGCTCGCGTGAAGTGCGCGAGCTCCGCCACCTGCAGGAAGACGCGGAGCGCACGCAGGTCCAGATTGGTTTGCATTTCGTGCCCAGTCAGTTCTGATGAAGCAACTTTATCCATCTCAATGCAGACAATAAATTTCGCTCCGTCCGCAACCGAAGGAGCCCCCATGAGCACCCCCTCCCCCACCCCCGTCACCCTCATCACCGGCGGCAGCCGCGGCCTCGGCGCTGCGATGGCGCAGGCCCTCGCCCGGGATGGCCATGACCTGATCCTGACCTACCGCGAGGGCGCCGCTGCCGCGCACACCGTGGTGGCGCAGTTGCAGGCGCTGGGCCGCCGCGCGCTCGCCCTGCCGCTGGACGTCGCGCAAGCCGGCAGCTTCCCGGCGTTTGCCGACACCGTCCGCCAGGCGCTGGCCGACTGGGGCGTGCCCGCCCTGCACGGCCTCGTCAACAACGCCGGCACCGGCTTGCATGCGGGCTTTGCCCAGACGACCAGTGACGACTTCGACCACCTCGTGGCCGTGCACCTGAAGGGCCCGTTCTTCCTGACCCAGGCGCTGCTGCCCCTGCTGGCCGACGGTGCGCGCGTGCTGAACATCTCCAGCGGCCTGGCCCGCTTCACGGTGCCCGGCTATGCCGCCTACGCGGCGATGAAGGGCGGCATCGAGGTGCTGACGCGCTACCAGGCCAAGGAGCTGGCGGTCCGGGGCATCCGCGTGAACACGCTCGCGCCGGGTGCAATTGCGACCGACTTCGGCGGAGGTGCCGTGCGCGACAACGCCGAGCTGAACCGGTTCCTCGCGTCCGTCACGGCCCTGGGCCGCGTCGGCGAGGCCGACGACATCGGCGGCGCTGCCGCCGCCCTGCTGCGCCCGGGTGCGGGCTGGATCACCGGTCAGCGCGTGGAAGCGTCAGGCGGCATGTTCCTGTGACATCTGCCGCATCCGGCGGGCGAGAGACCGCGTGGAACTCCGGACTGGTCTGAATCCGGAGTCCTCATGCCCTGCCGTCGCCCGCTGCGCCCCGTCCTCGCCTTGCTGACTGCCGCCGTGCTGGCGGGCTGCGCGGGCCTCCCCGAGGAGCCTGTCGGCCCCCTCGCCAAGGAAACCATCGACGCCGTCACCACGAGCAACCAGCTCGTGCGCTTCAATGCGGGCCAGCCGCAGAAGCTGCTGTCGACGCGGCCGCTGACCGGACTGCTGCCGGGCGACACGTTGCTGGGCATCGACTACCGCGTCGCCAAGGGGCAGTTGTATGGCCTCGGCGCCAGCGGACAGCTCTACCGCATCGACACCCGCACCGCCGTCGCGAGCACGGTCGGCACGCCCAGCGCCCTGCCCAAGGAAGGCGCGACCGAGTGGGGCGTCGACTTCAATCCGACGGTGGACCGCATCCGGGTCGTGAACGACGCCGGCTTCAACCTGCACCTGCACCCGGACACCGGCGCCATCGTCGACAGCAACCCGAACGAGCCCGGCGTGCAACTCGATGGCCGGCTCGCCTACGACGCCACCGACGTGAACGCCGGCAAGACGCCCGCGGTCGTGGCCGCCGGCTACACCTACAACAAGGACAACGACAAGATCACCACCAACTACGCCCTCGACGGCCGCCAGGGCGTGCTGGTGCACCAGGGCAGCAAGGAAGGCGTGCAGCCGGTGGTGTCGCCCAACACCGGGCGGCTCTTCACGGTGGGGTCGCTCGGCATCGGCTCGTTCGAACGCGCCACGCTGGACATCTCGGACCTGTCCAACACGGCGTACTCGGCGGTCACGGCCGGCGGCAAGTCCACCTGGTACCGCGTCGATCTCGCCACGGGCCGGGCCACGCGCATCGGCACCGTAGGGGGCGAAGCCGTGGTGGGCGCCGCGATAGAGCCCTGACGCGGGCCGGCGCAACGGGTCAGGCCACGCCGCGCACCTGCGGGCGGGCGTCGCAGGCCGCCGTGCGGGCGCGCATCACCTCGCCCAGCATCGCGCCGTTGGACAGCCGCACCGGCACGTCGTGCAGCCCGGGTGGCGCGAAAGGCCCGTGGCGCGCGGCCTCGTCGGTGCCGATGAGCTCCGGCCAACCGGTACCGCCGCCGCCCATCGCGGGTCTCGGCTCAGTGCTGCAGGATCTTCGCGAGGAAGTCCTTGGCGCGCGGCGAGCGCTCGTCGGGCTTGCCGAAGAAGTCGCTGCTGGAGCAGTCCTCGATGATCTTGCCGGCGTCCATGAAGATGACGCGGTTGCTCACGCGCTTGGCGAAACCCATCTCGTGCGTCACGCACATCATGGTCATGCCTTCCTGGGCGAGCTGCACCATCACGTCCAGCACTTCGCCGACCATCTCGGGGTCGAGCGCGGACGTGGGCTCGTCGAACAGCATGACGATCGGGTCCATCGACAGGGCACGCGCAATCGCGACGCGCTGCTGCTGGCCGCCGGACAGCTGGCCGGGGAATTTGTCCTTGTGGGCCGAGAGGCCGACCCGGTCGAGCATCTTCAGGCCGCGCACCTTGGCATCGTCGGGGGTGCGACCGAGGACCTTGACCTGGGCGATGGTCAGGTTCTCCGTCACCGACAGGTGCGGGAACAGCTCGAAGTGCTGGAAGACCATGCCGACGCGTGAGCGCAGCTTGGGCAGGTTGGTCTTGGGGTCGGCGATGGAGATGCCGTCCACGACGATGTCACCCTTCTGGAAGGGCTCCAGCGCGTTGACGGTCTTGATCAACGTGGACTTGCCCGAGCCGGACGGGCCGCACACGACGACGACCTCGCCCTTCTGGATGGACGTGGTGCAGTCGGTCAGCACCTGGAAGGCCCCGTACCACTTGGAAACGTTCTTGATGTCAATCACGGCTTGACCCTCAACGGATGATGGCGATCTTGCTCTGCAAACGGCGCACGAGTTGCGACAGGCCGAAGCAGATGACGAAATAGACGACGGCAGCGACGAGGTACGTCTCGACCGGACGGTTGAAGTTGCGGCCCAGGCTCTCGAACCCCTTGAGCAGGTCGTACTCACCGACGGCATACACCAGCGAGGTGTCCTGGAAAAGGATGATGGTCTGCGTGAGCAGCACGGGCAGCATGTTGCGGAAGGCCTGCGGCAGCACGACGAGCTTCATGCTCTGGCTGTAGGTCATGCCCAGCGCGTAGCCTGCATTCACCTGCCCCTTGGACACCGACTGGATGCCGGCCCGCATGATTTCGGAGTAGTAAGTCGCTTCAAACAACGTGAAGGTGATGAAGGCCGACATCTGGCCGCCCAGTGGCCCCACCAGCTTCGGGATGAGCAGGAAGAACCACAGGATCACCATCACCAGGGGGATGGAGCGCAGGGTGTCGACATAGAGCGCGGCAGGCACCGACAGCCACTTGTGACTGGACAGCCGCATCATGGCGAGCAGCGTGCCAAGAACGATGCCGCCGATCATGGCCACCAGGGTCAACTGGATCGAGAACCAGAAGCCCTTGGCAACGAAGCTCTGGATGACCGCCCAGTTCAGGAAGGAATAGTCGAGATTCAGCATCACTTGCCCCCCGACTGGCCAGGGATGCGCACCCGTGCCTCGATGAACTTCGCCAGGCGATTGATCGCAAAGGCGGAGATGAAGTACAGCAGCGTGACGGGGATGTAGATTTCTTCGAAGTGGGAGGTTTCCTCGCCGGCCTGCTGCGCGAACTGCGCCAGCTCCGGGATGCTGACGGCGAACGCCACGGCCGAATTCTTGACGATGTTCATGCTCTCGCTCGTGAGCGGCGGGATGACGATCCGATACGCCATCGGCAGCAGCACGTAGCGGTAGGTTTGGGGCAGGGTCATGCCCACGGCGAGCCCGGCGTAGCGCTGGCCTCGCGGCAGCGTCAAGATGCCGGCCTTGACCTGTTCGCCGATCCGCGCGCTGGTGAAGAAGCCCAGCGCAAACACGATGAGCACCGTCGGAGACAAGGCCTCCCGCAGGACCGGAAAGAGCGACGGAATGACGTGGTACCAGAGAAAGACCTGTACCAGCAGCGGGATGTTGCGGAACAACTCTGTCCACGCCTCGCCGAAGCGCGCCAACCAGCGGTTCGGCGCCGTGCGGATGATGCCGATCATCGATCCCACGATCAGCGCCAACACCAGAGCCAGCAGCGCCACCATCAGCGTCCAGCCCCAGGCGTGCAGCATCCATTGCAGATAGGTCTGCTCCTTGCCACCCGGGCCAAAGCAACCGGCAACAGCCTCCCCGGTGGCGGTGTCATTGCAGTAGAACTGCCAATCCCAACTCATGGGCCTCTCCTTCAGCCTCTTCCTAAAGCAAAGCGGGTGCCATGCACCCGCTTTGCGGTCGTTCAGCAGACGTCAGCGCATCACTTCTTCGCGTAGTCTTCCATCGGCTTGTCGTTCGGGTTCGCCCAGGCGTCCTTGGTCGCGGCGGACAGCGGCAGGCCGATCTTGGTGTTGGTCGGCGGGATCGGCTGCAGGAACCACTTGTCGTAGAGCTTGGCCAGCTCACCCGACTTCATCAGGGCCTTGATGCTGTCGTCCACGGCCTTCTTGAAGGCAGGATCGTCCTTGCGCATCATGATTGCGATGGGCTCGACGCTCAGCACCTCGCCCACGATCTTGAAGTCGGCCGGGTTCTTGGACGTGGCGATGTTCTTGGCCAGGATGGAACCGTCCATCACGAAGGCGTCGGCACGGCCGGAGTCCAGCAGCAGGAAGCTGTCGGCGTGGTCCTTGCCGAAGACTTCCTTGAAATCGACGCCCGTGGCCCGCTCGTGCTTGCGCAGCGTCTGCACGGAGGTGGTGCCGGTGGTGGTCGCCACCGTCCGGCCATTCAGTTGATTGATGGAGGTGATGCCGGAGTTCGCCTTCACGGCGATGCGCACCTCCTCGACATAGGTCGTCACGGCGAAGGCGACATCCTTCTGGCGCGCGGCATTGTTGGTGGTGGAGCCGCACTCCAGATCGACCGTGCCGTTGACAGTCAGCGGGATGCGGTTGGCCGAGGTGACGGGCTGATACTTGACATCGATCTTGCTGCCGAGTTGCTTGCGCAGGTCGGCGATGACGCGCTCGCAGACATCGATGTGATAGCCCACGTACTTGCCATCACCGATGGTGTAGGACAGCCCCGAGGACTCGCGCACGCCCAGGGTGATCGTGCCGCTGTCCTTGATCTTCTTCAGCGTGTCTTCGGCATGCACCGCCGAGAAACCCGCGAGCAGAGCGGCAACGAGCAGAACTTTCTTCATGAAAACTCCAACAACAAGAAGTAATGATCAATATGACAAACGTGAGGAGACCACGCCACGCCCCCCGCCCGAATACGGGTTTACGCGATGCATGCGCATGCGCGATGACTTCATGCGTTTGACGTCAGGTAGTCCCACAACGCCAAGGAGGCAGGCTTGTGGCGGCGCGAAAGCTCGGGTCGCTCGCGGTAGATGCGCAGCTCCATGCTGACGCTGAATTGGCCGGGCGCCGCCGCCGGCACAAGCCGCCCGCCGGCGAGTTCCTTCTGCACCGAGCTGGCCGGCAGGAAGGCAAACCCATGCCCTTCCAGCGCCATCGCCTTCAGGCCTTCGGCCATGTCGGTTTCGTAGATGGCGTCCAGGTTCAGCGCGCAGTCCGCCTCCTTGACGATCAGCTCCACGAGGCGCCCGAGGTAGGCCCCGGCCGCATAGCTCAGGAAGGGGATCTTCTGACCCTGCCGCCCGGGCAGGCGGAACATCGGCTCGCCCTGTGCATCGGCTCGCGCGTAGGGGGCCAGCGTTTCATGGCCGAGCGACGCCATCTGGTAGCGCTCGGGGTCGAGTTGAAGCGGCTGGCTGGCGTGGTGATAGACCAGCAGGAGGTCGCAGTTGCCCTCGCTGAGTTGCAGCATCGCGTCATGGACGTTGGCGGCGTTGAGGCGGCACTTGATCGCCCCGAAACCGCGGCGCAGGCTCATCAGCCAGTGCGGGAAGAACGAGAACGCCAGCGAGTGCGGCACGGCGAACTCGATCATGTCCTGGTCAGACGCCTGGTGGCTGCGCAGCATGTTGCGCGTGGCCTGCAGGTTGCCCAGCAGTTCGACAGCCTGGGCCAGCAAGGTGGCGCCTGCCGCGGTCAGCCGGGTCGGGTAGGACGACCGGTCCACCAGATCGACCCCCGCCCAGGCCTCGAGCGCCTGGATGCGGCGCGAAAACGCCGGCTGGGTCACGTGACGGAGCTGGGCTGAACGCGAGAAGCTGCGCGTCTCGGCCAGGCTCACGAAGTCTTCAAGCCACTTGGTTTCCACCGACGGCAGTGTAGCCAGGGGGCTCGGCCCGCCGAAGCCGGGGGCTGGATACGGGCTTACCCGTAGCCGCCCCCCGCAAGCCCGGCAGGTGTACACCACGCCCCCCGCAACTGAAGGGGCCTTGCACCGCCCGATAGGTGTGCACTTGTTTACATTTCCGCCTACAAGCCCAACTCGAACACAAGAAACGGAATCCCCCATGCGCACGACGAGCAAATTTCTGGCAGTCGCATTGACCGCATCCCTGCAGTCGGCGATGGCTGGCACGATTCCGCTGAACTTCGAGGACCTGACGACCCTGTCGAAGCTCAACGGCAACTACCACGGCGTCAACATCAGTGGCTCCGCCTGGGGCGGTACATCCGAGGTCTGCAACGGCGACATCAGCTTCCTGCGCGCCGGCAGTTGCGGCGCCCTGTGGCTGGCCGTTGACCCAACGCAGCGCAAGACGGGCAAGCTCGAATCGCTGACGATGAGCATCGCTGACGGCTTTGAAGGCCTGTCCTTCCTCTACTCGGGCAATGCCACGCTGATCAATCTGTCGGTGCACGTGTATGACGCGGCGGGCGCCGAGCTGGGCATCGGCCTGACTGGCCTGACGGGTCAGTCCTGCGCAAACTACCAGTTCTGCAACTGGTCGCAGCCGATCACCCTCAACTTCACCGGCCTGGCCCGCTCGGTGACCTTCTCGGCCCTGGATCAAGCGGTGCTGCTCGACGACCTCACCTTCAAGACGCCGAGCACCACCGGCCGCCTGCCCGAGCCCACCAGCGTCGCGCTGGCCCTCGCGGCACTCGGCGGCCTGGCGTGGTCGCGCAAGCGCAAGGCCGGCTGACCCAAGGCCGACAACCCGAGAGACGACCGCCCCGGCGGTCGTTTTTCTTTTCGGCCGGCACTGACCCCGAAACCGCATCGGGTGACTTGAATCGCCACAAGCCGTCCCTATAATCTCGCCCTGCTAGCACTCACCGATATCGAGTGCTAACGAGATCGAACGGCCTGTGCCGTCTGTTTTTCTCGGTGAGCCGCAGTCACCGCGCTGCGGCCGCTTCAGTCCTAACTCGCAAGGAGATTCCATGAAGCTGCGCCCCCTGCACGATCGCGTGATCGTTCGCCGTCTGGAGCAAGAAACCAAGACCGCCTCGGGCATCGTCATCCCCGACAACGCCGCCGAGAAGCCCGACCAGGGCGAAGTCCTGGCCGTCGGCCCGGGCAAGCGCAACGACAAGGGTGATTTCGTGGCCCTGAACGTCGCCGTCGGCGACCGCGTCCTGTTCGGCAAGTACTCCGGCCAGACCGTCAAGGTCGACGGCGAGGAACTGCTGGTCATGCGCGAAGAGGACCTGTTCGCCGTCGTCCAGAAGTGATCTGACTGGCCTGCGAATAAATCGACTCTGACCCCAATTTAGATATCCGGAGAATCAAATGGCAGCAAAAGACGTGATCTTTGGCGGCGACGCCCGTGCCCGCATGGTGGAAGGCGTCAACATCCTGGCCAACGCGGTCAAGGTGACCCTGGGCCCGAAGGGCCGCAACGTGGTGCTGGAGCGCTCGTTCGGCGCCCCGACCGTGACCAAGGACGGCGTGTCCGTGGCCAAGGAAATCGAGCTGAAGGACAAGCTCCAGAACATGGGCGCCCAGATGGTCAAGGAAGTCGCTTCC
>RXJW01000056.1 GCA_003963005.1 Burkholderiales bacterium | reverse complement strand
TACGGGCTCACTACGCCTAGTCATATTCACAGTCCTACTCCTATCCTCAAAGATAAGCGATGGACCGTGTCCGGTCATTCAGGGGGCTAGCTCAGCGCCATGTTGAGCCTACGCTCGACCGACGAACTTCTATAGCCCTTGACTGCTGCAGATTAACGGCTGGCGCATTGCGGCTTCAGCAAGCGAAGCAATTGCCGCCGCCTCGAGGCGGCCCCCGTCACGTCCTCGCGGCGATGCCAACAGAGCCGGCCTCGCGGGAGCGAATCGACACCGTCTTCTCGGGGTATCTCTTGTGGCCGCTTCGGGTGAATGCCAGCATGGCCAGACAAGCCAGGACACCTGGCAAGGCAAACGCCAGGAAGTTCGCGTTGAGCGGAACGCCCAGGCTCATAAGCGCCCCACCCAGCACCGGTCCGACGATGGCACCATTGCGACCGACGCCCGAGGCCCAGCCCAGGCCCGTGGATCGGATGGCCAGTCCATAGAACTGCGCGCCACAGGCATATAGCAGGATCTGCGAGCCGATGGTCGTGGCGCCGGCCACGGCGATGAGGCTGTACAGCACCCAGCTCGGGCTGTTGAAGCCGAGCAGTCCGATCGACAGGGCCGACATCGCGAAGAACACCGAAAGCACGCGTGGCAGGTTGAATCGATCGCCCAGCCAGCCACCACCGACGGCGCCAAAGATGGCGCCGAAGTTCAGCACCAGCAGGAAGCTCAGCGACGAGCCCAGGCCATAGCCGGCCTTGGTCATCAGCTTGGGCAACCACGAGTTCAGCGCGTACACCATCAGCAGGCAGCAGAAGAAGGCCGACCACAACATCACCGTACGCAGCGCGCGACCATCGCGGAAGAGTTCCAGCAGCGGTGCACGGTCGGCCTTGAGGGTCGGCATCGTGAGCATCTGGTCGGGTGACGCACGGTGACTCGGCTCGACGCGCTCCAGCATGCGTTGCGCGTCGTCGACACGGCCCTGACGGATCAGAAAGCCGACGGACTCAGGCAGGAACTTCATGATGACCGGCAGCAGCAGAAGCGGCACGCCGGCCACGTAGAACACCGACTGCCAGCCGAAGCTTGGCAGCAGCACCATGCCCAAGCCCGCCGAAAGCATGCCGCCCACCGAATAGCCGCTGAACATGATCGCCACCAGCGTGCTGCGGATCTTGCGCGGCGCGTACTCGCTCATCAGGGCCACCACGTTGGGCATGACCCCGCCAATCCCCAACCCCGCGATGAAGCGGCAGATGCCGAACTCCATCGGGTTGCGCGCCAGGCCGTTGAGCACCGTGAAGCCGCTGAACAACACCACGCAGATCGTGATCGCCTTCTTGCGGCCGATCTTGTCGGACAGCGGCCCGAACACCATTGCGCCCGCCATCATCCCGAACAACGCATAACTGCCCAGGGCGCCCGCCTCCAGCGGCGTCAGTGCCCATTCCTTCATGAGCACGGGAAGCACCACACCGTAGATGACAAGGTCGTAGCCGTCGAAGATGATGATCAGGGCGCACCAGAACAGCACCATCCAGTGGAAGCGGTTGAAGCGGGCGTCGTCGATGAGTCTCGACACGTCGATCTCACGGGTCATGGGTTTGTCTCCGTTTGGGGTTTCAGGGTTGGCAGTGCTGCGTCGGTCTCAGCCGAGGTCACCACCGCCCACCGGCAGCGTCACGCCGGTGATGTAGGCCGCCTCGTCGGAGGCCAGAAAGAGGATGGCGCCGACCTGCTCATCGATCGTTCCGTAGCGCTTCATCAGCGAGGACTCGATGGTCTGGTCGACGATCTGCTGGTACCAGGCCTTCTCCTGCTCGCTCTGTAGCGCGGTGTTGCGCGGGATGCGGCGCGGCGGGGCCTCGGTGCCACCCGGCGCGGTCGCGTTCACCCGCACGCCACGCTCGGCCGTCTCGAAGGCTAGGCACGCGGTCAGCGCATTCACGCCGCCCTTGGCGGCGCCGTAGGGCACGCGGTTCACGCCGCGGGTCGCAATCGACGACACGTTGACGATCGCGCCGCGCCCCTGCTCCAGCATGGCTGGCAGCGCGGCGCGGCAGCACCACAGCGTGGGGAAGAGCGAGCGGCGGACTTCAGCCTCGATCTCGTGCTCGCCGTAGTGCTCGAAGGGCTTGGCCCAGATCGTGCCGCCGACGTTGTTGACGAGCACGTCGATGCGGCCGAAGCGCTCCAGCGTCGCAGCCATGACGGCGTTGCAGTCGGCGAACTTTTCGAGGTCGGCGGTCAGTGTCAGCACACAGCCGCCGGCGCCGGGGAGGGCGCGCAGTTCGTGGACCAGCTCGGAGCGGTCAATGGCTGCCACCTGGGCGCCTTCTTCCAGCAGCCGCTCGACGACGCGGCGGCCGATGCCTTGCGCGGCACCGGTGACGACCGCGGTGCGATCAGTGAATCGTTGGGAACTCATGTCGTGTCCTCAGGCGCTGGCGGCAAACTTCTCGTAGAAGAAGTTCGCTGGCTGAAGGCCGCGTTCGCGGATGTACTGGCTCACGGCCTCCACCATCGGCGGCGGGCCGCAGAGATACACGTCCACCTCGCCGTCGTGCAGGTGCGCGGGCTCCAGGTGCTGGGTCACATAGCCCCTTTTGGGCCACGCGCTGTCTTCGCTCGCTACACAGGCGGTGAAGGTGAAACCCGGGATGCGCGCGGCGAAGGCCTCGAGCTTGTCCATCTCCACCAGGTCGGCGTCGTGCGTCACACCGTAGATCAGGTGCACGGGGTGCGGTGTGCCCTGCTCGGCGATCTTCTCCAGCATCGCGGTGAAGGGAGCCAGGCCCGTGCCGCCGGCCAGCAACAGCAGCGGGCGCTTGATCTCGCGCAAGTAAAAGCTGCCCAGCGGCCCGGTCAGTGTCATCGCGTCGCCGGTCTGGGCGAGCTGCGTCAGGAAGCTGCTCATCAGCCCGCCCGGAACGTTGCGGATCAGGAAGGACACCTCGCCGTCACGGGGCAGCGAGCTGAACGAGTAGGCCCGCGTCTGCGTGCTGCCGGGCACCTGCAGGTTCACGTACTGCCCGGGCAGGAAGGCCAGGCGGTTCAGGGCCTCGCCGCGCAGCGACAACGAGATGGTGCTGGGCGACAGCTGCTCCACCCGGCTGATGGCCGCTTCGAATCGCGATTGCTGCGTGCGGCACACGGCCGACGACGCCGGCACGCGCACCACGCAATCGCTCTGGACGCGCATCTGGCAGGTCAGCACGAAGCCTTGCTTCGCTTCCGAGTCGCTGAGCGCGTCGTCGATGTACTCGCCCATCTCGTAGCGGCCCGACTCTGCAAAGCATTTGCAGGTGCCGCAGGCGCCGTCGCGGCAGTCCAGCGGCAGGTTCACGCCTTGCCGGTAGGCGGCGTCGGCGACGGTCTCGGTGGCTTTGGCGTCGATGAAGCGGGTGACCCCGTCCTCGAACTGCAGCGCGATCTGGTGGGTCATGGCGGGGCTCCGGCTCAGACGTGATAAACGTCCACGACGTGGTGGATGTAGTCGTTCTTCAGCACGATGTGCTTGCGCCGGATCAGCGGCTGCGGCCCAGCCGTGTCCAGCGTGTAGTGCGAGGTGCCGAAGTAGCTGTCCGTGGTCTTGTAGCGGTAGCTCAGCGTGTGCCAGTTGAAGCGAAGCTGCACTTCGCCGTCGGTCTGCGACAGGATCTCGACGTTGTTCAGGTTGTGGCCGGTGCGGGGCTCCGGCATGCTGGCGGCCGAGCGCTCGGTCTTGATGCGGAAGACGCGGTCCTCCAGCCCGGCGCGGCTCGGGTAGTAGATGAGCGAGATCTCGCGCTGCGGGTCGGTGGTGAGCTGGTCGTCGTCGTCCCACGACGGCATCCAGAACTCGGCGTCGGGGTGGTAGCAGGCCAGCCAGTCGTCCCACTGGCGGTCGTCCAGCAGGCGGGCTTCGCGGTACAGGAAAGCCTGCACCTGCTCGTGAGTCAGGGTGCTCATGGGGGTCTCCTTCAGGCGCCGTGCGCGCAGCTGTCGCCGTGGGCGTGGTCGTGTCCGCAGGCCGCGGGCGCAGCCTGGGCCGTCTTCTTCACGGCCTGCAGCAGGCTCTGCTGCCAGTAGCGGTGCTGCTCGGTGTAGAGGCCTTCGTCTTCGGTCTTCACGCCGCTGAGCACAGGCTTGAGGCCGATCTCCTGGGCGGCGGGGTCGGCACCCTGCACCCAGTGCGTGGCGCCGCGGCACATGTCGTTCCAGGGCAGCGCGGTGCCGGCATAGCCTTGCTGGCAGGCGCGGAACTCCTCCAGGTCGTCCGGCGTGGCCATGCCGGTGGCATTGAAGAAATCCTCGTACTGGCGGATGCGCCGTGCACGGGCCTCGGCCGGCTCACCCTTGGGCGCGATGCAGTAGATGGTGACCTCGGTCTTGTCCACCGCGATGGGCCGCAGCACGCGGATCTGCGAGCTGAACTGGTCCATCAGATAGACGTTGGGGTAGAGGCACAGGTTGCGCGAGTGGTTGATCATCCAGTCCGCGCGGGCCTGGCCGCAGCGTTCCACCAGCTCCTTGCGCATCTGGAAGGCTGGCCGGTCTTCGGGGTTGGCCCAGCGCGTCCAGAGCAGCATGTGCCCGTGCTCGAAGCTGTAGAAGCCGCCGCCCTGCTTGGCCCAGCTGCCGGCGTCCATCGCCTTGATGTTGTCGCCGGCCGCACTTTGCTTGCGGTGGTTGGTGGTGGCCGCGTAGTTCCAGTGGACCGAGCTGACGTGGTAGCCGTCGGCGCCGTTCTCGGCCTGCAGCTTCCAGTTGCCGTCGAAGGTGTAGGTGCTGGACCCGCGCAGGACTTCCAGGCCGTCGGGCGACTGGTCCACGATCATGTCGATGATCTTGGTGGACTCGCCGAGGAACTCGGTCAGCGGCAGCACGTCGGGGTTGAGGCTGCCGAACAGGAAGCCGCGGTAGCTCTCGAAGCGCGCGACCTTCTTCAGGTCGTGGCAGCCATCCTTGTTGAAGGACTCGGGGTAGCCGGCCTCGCTCGCGTCCTTCACCTTCAGCAGCTTGCCGCTGTTGTTGAAGGTCCAGCCGTGGAAGGTGCAGGTGAAGTTGGCCTTGTTGCCCTTCTTGTGCCGGCACAGCGTCGCGCCGCGGTGGGAGCAGGCATTGATGATGGCGTTGAGCTCGCCGGCCTTGTTGCGCGTGATGACGATGGGCTGGCGGCCGATCTGGGTCGTCAGGTAGTCGTTCACGTTCGGGATCTGGCTCTCGTGGGCGAGGTAGATCCAGTTGCCTTCGAAGATGTGCTGCATCTCCAGGTCGAAGAGCGCTTCGTCGGTGAAGGCGGCGCGGTGCAGCTTGTAGACGTGGCGGGTCGTGTCCTCGACCAGCATGCCGGCCAGGCGCTGCTCGAGTTCCGCGGGGGCGGTGGCGTGGGTCATGGGCGTCTCCGGGGTGTGCGCGCAGGGCTCCGCTCGCCCCACCGGTCACGTCGGTGGGCGGGAGCTGCAGCGTTCGTGGGTGAGGTGGCGCGTCAGGCGGCGGCGCGCGGGCGGGCGAAGTCGGTGGCGGGCGCCTTGACTTCATCGCTCAGCAGGTCGAAGTCGAAGCTGATCTCGTGGAAGGGCTTGTCCACGCCCAGGGCCTGCATCGCGGCCGGGTCGGCGTTGGTGCGCACCGGCGGCACGAGGCCCTCGCGGGTGCCGAAGGCGAAGTCGTCCCACAGGTGCGGGTCGGACTCGATGTTGATCTGCGTGGTCAGCTTGCGGTGGCCCGGCGCGCTCACGAAGAAGTGGATGTGCGCCGGGCGGTGGCCGTGGCGGCCCAGCAGGTTGAGCAGCTGCTCGGTCGAGCCACCCGGGGGCACGCTGTAGCCGAGCGGCATGATGCTGCGGAACTTGTAGCGGCCGTTGGCGTCGGTGACGATGGTGCGGCGCAGGTTGAAGGCGCTCTGCGAGGGGTCGAAGTAGGAGTAGTTGCCCAGGTGGTTGGCATGCCAGGCCTCGACGGTGGCGCCGGCCAGCGGGTTGCCGTCAGCGCCGCGCACGATGCCGGACATCACCACCACCTCGCCCGGCAGCGTGCCGTCGTCCAGGCGTGCCTCGCCCTGGCAGACCGGGGCGCCGGCCACATACAGCGGGCCTTCGATGGTGCGGGGCGTGCCCCCCTTCAGGCCGGCGCGTGCTTCGGCTTCATCCATGCGCAGGTCGATGAAGTGCTCCAGGCCGATGCCCGGCACGATCAGGCCCAGCTCGCCACGGGCACCTGCCTGGCCGAGGTAGTTCAGGCCGGCCCAGAACTCCTCGGGCTGGATGTCCAGGTCTTCCATCGCGAGCATCAGGTCACGCAGCAGGCGGCGCACGACGGTCTTCACTCGGGCATTGCCCGGGCCGGTGACGCCGGTGGTCTCGAAACGGTCCAGCAGGGCGTCGATCTGTTGTGCATTCATGGTTTGTCTCCTCGTCGGGGTTTCAGGGTTGAATCAGCGGTCGTCGTCACGGATGGACGAGGGATGCCGGCACAGCGGCACCACGTCGATCTCCATGTATGGGAAGAGCGGCAGCCCCGACAGCAGCTGATGCAGCTGCTCGACGCTGTCCACATCGAAGATGCTCACGTTCGCGTAGCGGCCGGCCACGCGCCACAGGTGGCGCCAAGTGCCCTGGCGCATGAGGCCCTGAGCGACTTCGCGCTCCGTCTTCTTCAGCGCGTCGGCTTCGGCCGCGGGCATCGTGGCCGGCAGGCGCACGGTCATCTCAACTTTGAAGAGCATGGTCGGTGTCCTTGGATTGCGGTTCAGACGCGGCGCAGGCGCTTGAGCTTGTCGGTGTCCAGCGCGATGCCTAGGCCTGGCGTCGTGGGCAGTTGCAGGGCGAAGTCGCGGTACTGCAGGGGTTCCTGCAGGATCTCCTCGGTGAGCAGCAGGGGGCCGAAGAGCTCGGTCGACCAGGTCAGCTCGGCAAAGGTGCTGAACAACTGCGCCGAAGCCATAGTGCCGACGGCACCTTCGAGCATCGTGCCGCCGTACAGACCGATGTTGGCGGCCGCTGCGATGCCGGCCACCTGGGCTGCACCGCGCAGCCCGCCGGACTGGTTGATCTTCACGGCGAAGATGTCGGCTGCCTGCGTCGCGGCCACCTCGAAGGCGTCACGCGGGCCGTGCAGCGCCTCGTCGGCCATGATGGGGATGATGTTGGCCTCGGTCAGGCGCTTCAGACCCAGCTTGTCGTGCGCGACGATGGGCTGCTCCACCATGTCCACGCCAGCATCAGCCAGCGCGCGCATGCCCTCCAGTGCCTCGGTGACCGACCAGGCCTGGTTGGCGTCCACCCGCACGCTCGCACGGTCGCCAAGCGCGGCCTTGATCGCGGCCACGTGGGCCACGTCGTCGCGCACGGCGCGCAGGCCGATCTTGAGCTTGAAGATGTTGTGGCGGCGCAGGTCCAGCATGCGCTCGGCCTCAGCGATGTCGCGGGCGGTGTCGCCGCTGGCCAGCGTCCAGGCGATGGGCAGGCTGTCACGCACGCGGCCGCCGAACAGCTCGCTCAGCGGCACGCCCAGGCGGCGGGCCTGCGCCTCGTACAGCGCCGTCTCGATGGCGCACTTGGCGAAGCGGTTGCCCTTCACCTGGCCGGCCACCCGGGCGAGTTGTTTCGCGACGGCGCTGGCGTCCTGGCCTTCGAGCAGGGGCGCGAAGTAGGTGTCGATGTTGGCCTTGATGCTCTCGGGGCTCTCCTCGCCGTAGGCCAGGCCGCCGATGGTGGTGGCCTCGCCCCAGCCTTCAATGCCGTCGGAGCATTGAACGCGCACCAGCACCAGCGTCTGGTGGTTCATCGTCGCCACCGACAGGCGGTGCGGACGGATCGTCGGCACGTCCACCAGCAAGGTCTCGACGGCTTGGATGATGGGCTTGGAGGACATTGGGTGCGGTGTCATGAGCGGGAAGTGAGGTGATGGTAGGAAGCGCCTTGCCCGCCGTCCAAGACCGTCTTAGACTGCCTCGATACTCCGTAGGTATCGAATAGGCGGTGCCGGCGGTGGAGACACGCATGGACTTCCGCCACCTCAAGTACTTCGTCGCCGTCGCCGACGAGCAGAACTTCACCCGCGCCGCCGAACGGCTGCACATCTCGCAGCCGCCGCTCAGCCGCCAGATCCAGGACCTGGAGGAAGAACTGGGCACTCCACTGTTCGAACGCGGCTCGCGGCCGCTGAAGCTCACCGATGCCGGGCGCTTCTTCTACGGCCATGCCACGCGGCTGCTGGAGCAGGCGGCGCAGGCGGTGCGCTCCACCAAACGCATCGCCAAGCTGGAGCGGCGGCTCGTCGTGGGCTTCGTGTCATCGACGATGTATGGCGCACTGCCCCTGTTGGTGCGCAAGTTCCGTGCGGCCAACCCGCAGACGGAACTGGCGCTGACCGAGATGAGTACCGTCGAGCAGATCGAGGCGCTCAAGACTGGCCGCATCGACGTCGGCTTCGGCCGTGTGCGCCTGGACGACCCCTCCATCAAGCGCGAGATCCTGCGCGAAGAGCGGCTGGTGGTGGCCATTCCCGGCGAGCATGAACTCGCCGCTGGCGACGGGCCCCTGACGCTGCGCGAGGTGGCGGCGCACCCGCTGCTCGTCTATCCGCGCACGCCCCGGCCCAGCTACGCCGACCAGGTGCTGTCCCTGCTGCGCGACCTGGCGCTGGAACCGGCCAGCGTGCTCGAGGTGCAAGAGATGCAGACGGCGCTGGGCCTCGTGGCCTCGGGCATGGGCCTGTGCATCGTCCCCGCCAGCGTGCACCGTCTGCGGCCTGACGAAGTCGTCTACCGGCCGCTGGCCGAGCCGCAAGCGGTGTCACCGATCATCATGAGCACGCGGCTGCAGGACCAGTCCGGCGACATCACGCTGATGCGGGCGCTCATCGAAGAGATCTATGCCGAGCAGCGGGCGGCATTGGCCGCGAAGGCTCAGGCACGTGCGGGCTTGAGCAGCACATAGGCCGCGCCGCCGAACACCACGCCCCAGAAGGCCGACGCCAGGCCGAGGAAGTTCAGGCCCGAGGCGGTCGCCAGAAAGGTAATCAGGCCAGCCTCGCGGTGTGCGGCGTCCTGCACGAGGGCCGTGAGATTTGCCCCGATGGCGCCCAGCAGCGCCAGGCCCGCAAGCACCGCCACCAGCGCGGGTGGCAAGGCGAGGAAGAGCGCAATGAGGCTGCCGCCCAGGCTGCCTGCGACCAGGTAGAACACGCCGTTGGCCACCCCGGCCACGTAGCGTCGAGACGGGTCGGCATGGGCCTCCCGCCCGGTGCACAGCGCGGCTGTGATGGCCGCGAGCACGGTCGTGATGCCGCCAAACGGCGCCGTCAGCACCGCGCCGAGGCTGGTGACGACGAGGATGGGCCGCGCCTGGGTTGAATAGCCCGCAGTGCGCAGAATGGCCATGCCCGGCAGGAACTGCCCCGACAGGCTCACGAGCACCAGCGGCAGCGCCAGGCTCAACGTCGACGCCCAGGACCAGGCCGGCGTGATCAACTGCGGCACGGTCAGCTGCCAGGTGAACGCGTGCCCGGGCCACTGCCCGAGGGCGGCCGTCAGCACCAGGCCCAGGGCCAGCACGGCGACGACGTGATAGCGCGGCCACAGCCGCTTGAAAGCGAGGTAGCCCGCCAACATCCCCAGGCCCAGCACCGGTGCGGCCTCGACGGCCTTGAAGGCGCGCGCGCCGAACTGGAACAGGATGCCCGCGAGCATGCCGCTGGCGATGGCCGGCGGCAGGTGCCTCATCAGGCGGTCGAAGCTGCCGGTCAGCCCGATGACGCCGATGAGCACGGCGGCAGTCAGGTAGGCGCCGACAGCCTCGTTCAGTGATAGGCCCGGGAACAGCGTGATGAGGAGCGCTGTGCCCGGCGCAGACCAGGCGGTGATGACGGGCGCCTTCAGCCACAGGCTCAGCACGATGCCGCTCAGGCCGGCGCCGACCGAGATGGCCCAGACCCATGACGCAGTCATCTCCGGCGACACCTGGGCAGCCTGGGCCGCCTGGAACACGATCACCAGCGGCCCCGCGTAGGAGATCAGCACCGCCAGGAAACCGGCGGCGATGGCCGACAGCGAGGCGTCGCGGCGCAGGGCGGCGAGCACGGTCAGGCCCGAGGCAACTCGGCCAGCCAGGCGTCCAGCGTGGCCGCGAACGCAGCCGGCTGCTCCAGCACGCTCAGATGCGAGGCCTCGTGCAGCACGACCAGCTTGGCGCTTGGCACGGCCGCGGCGATGCGCTCGGCCATGGCCGGCGGTGTGCCGGCATCCAGCTCACCCGCGATGACCAGCGTCGGCACGGCGATGGCCGGCAGGCGGCGCGTCGTGTCGACCTGGCTGATGGCCTCGCAGCAGGCGATATAGCCGGCCGCATCGCAGGCGAGCACGCGCTCGCGCCACAGCGCGACGGTGCCCGGGTGCACGGCGCGAAAGCCCTCGTGGAACCAGCGCTGCAGCGCACCGTCCACCACCGCCTCCAGCCCGCCCTGGCGGATGCCCTCGATGCGCTGCGCCCAGCCGGCCTGCGCCTCGGGCGGATAGCCTGAGGTCGTGTTCGCCAGCGCCAGGGCGCGCACCGAACGCAGATGGCGCAGGCCCAGCTCCTGGCCCACCATGCCACCCATCGACAGGCCCACCCACACGACCGGGCCGACGCCGAGCCGGTCGATGAGCGCTGCGGCGTCGTCCGCCAGCATCGCCATCGTGTAAGGCCCGGGCAGTGCTGCGCTGCGGCCGTGGCCGCGCTGGTCGTAGCGCAGCACGCGGTGACCCTGGCCGCGCAGGTGGGCAGTCAGGCCGTCCCACATGCGCAGGTCACAGCCCAGCGCGTGGCTGAGCATCAGCGTGAGCCCGGACGCCTCGCCGCCCGTGGGCAGCAGCAACTCGTGATGCAGGGTCGATGCGGTCACACGCGCTCCACGATGAGCGCGATGCCCTGGCCGACGCCGATGCACATCGTGCACAGGGCGTAGCGGCCGCCTGCACGGTGAAGCTGGTTCACCGCGGTCATGACGAGCCGCGCACCACTGGCACCCAGCGGGTGCCCGAGCGCAATCGCGCCCCCATTGGGGTTCACACGCGGGTCGTCGTCTCGCATGCCAAGCTGGCGCAGCACGGCCAGGCCCTGCGCCGCAAAGGCCTCGTTCAGCTCGATGACGTCCATCTGATCCAGCGTGAGGCCGGCCTGGGCCAGCACCTTGAGCGAGGCCGGCGCCGGGCCGATGCCCATGATGCGCGGCGCCACGCCGGCCGTGGCCATGGCCACGACGCGGGCGCGCGGCGTGAGGCCCTGCCGCGCGGCGCTTGCTTCGTCCGCCAGCAGCAGCGCGCAGGCGCCGTCGTTCACGCCGGAGGCATTGCCGGCGGTGACGGTGCCGTCAGGCCGCACCACGGGCTTGAGCTTGGCCAGGGCCTCCAGGGAGGTGTCGCGCGGATGCTCGTCCTTGGACACGAGCACGGCCTCGCCCTTCTTCTGCGGCACGGTGACGGGCGTGATCTCGCTGTCGAACACGCCGGCCTGCTGCGCCGCGACGGCCTTGCGCTGCGAGGCCAGGGCCATCAGGTCCTGGTCTTCGCGGCTGATGCGGAAGTCGGTGGCCACGTTCTCCGCCGTCTCGGGCATCGCGTCCACACCGTACTGGGCCCTCATGAGCTTGTTGACGAAGCGCCAGCCGATGGTGGTGTCGTAGACGGCGTTGGCGCGGCTGAAGGCGCTCTCGGCCTTTGGCATGACGAAGGGCGCGCGGCTCATGCTCTCCACGCCGCCAGCGATCATGAGGACTGCCTCGCCGCTCTTGATCGCACGGGCAGCGCTGCCGACCGCGTCCATGCCCGAACCGCACAGCCGGTTGACCGTCGAGCCCGGCACGGCGATCGGCAGGCCGGCCAGTAGCGCCGACATGCGCGCCACGTTGCGGTTGTCCTCGCCGGCCTGGTTGGCGCAGCCGTAGATCACATCGGTGACGGCTTCCCAATCGAGCTGCGGATGGCGGGCCATCAGCGCGCGCAGCGGCACGGCGCCGAGGTCGTCGGCGCGCACGCCGGAGAGGCTGCCGCCGTAGCGCCCGAAGGGCGTGCGCAGCGCGTCGCAAATGTAGGCGTGGCGGGTCATGCGGCTTCCTTCAGGGTGTCGGCGGCAAGCAGGCGCACGCCAGGAGTCAGGGCTTGCAGCGTGACGAGGCTCAGGCCCGGGGCCAGCTCCACCACCACCGGCCCTTGCGGCGTCAGCTCGATCAGGGCCAGGTCGCTGTAGACGCGGCTCACGCAGGCCATGCCGGTCAGCGGGTAGGTGCAGGCCGGCACCAGCTTGGCTTCGCCGGCCTTGGTGAGGTAGTCCATCATGACGAAGGTCTTCTTCGCGCCGATGGCCAGGTCCATCGCGCCGCCCACGGCGGGGATGGCGTCGGGCGCGCCGGTGTGCCAGTTGGCGAGGTCGCCCGCAGCCGACACCTGGAAGGCGCCCAGCACACAGTAGTCGAGGTGGCCGCCGCGCATCATCGCGAAGCTGTCGGCATGGTGGAAGAAGCAGCCGCCGGGCAGCAGCGTCACCGGTTGTTTGCCGGCGTTGATGAGGTCGTAGTCCTCCTCACCCGGCGCTGGCGCCGGGCCCATGCCGATGACGCCGTTCTCGGAGTGGAGCACCACTTCCTTGTCTGCGCCCAGGTGGTTGGCCACTGCCGTCGGCAGGCCAATGCCGAGGTTGACCACGGCACCGTCGGGAATGTCGGCGGCGACGCGGGCCGCCATCTCGTCGCGCGTCCAGCGGCGCACGGTCTTGAGCAGGTCGTTCATCGTTGGGTTCTCACGCAGCTTGCTTGAAGCCGCCGGCTTGCGTCACGACGCGGGGCACCTGCACGAGACGCTGCACGAAGAGGCCGGGCGTGACGACGGCCTCCGGGTCCAGGCTGCCGAGCTCTGCGATCTCGTGCACGGTGGCGACTGTCGTCTTCGCGGCCATGGCCATGATGGGGCCGAAGTTGCGGGCGGTCATGCGGTAGGTGAGGTTGCCCCAGCGGTCGCCACGCTCGGCCTTGATGAGGGCGAAGTCAGCGTAGATGGGAGACTCGAGCACGTACATCCGGCCGTCGATCTCGCGCGTCTCCTTGCCTGCGGCCAGCGCCGTGCCGTAGCCGGTGGGCGTGAAGAAGCCACCGATGCCCGCGCCCGCGGCGCGAATGCGCTCGGCGAGGTTGCCCTGCGGCACCAGCTCCAGCTCGATGCGGCCGGCGCGGTACAGCGCATCGAAGTGATGGCTGTCGGCCTGGCGCGGGAAGGAGCAGATGATCTTGCGCACCCGGCCCGCCGCCAGCAACGCAGCCAGGCCCGTGTCGCCATTGCCCGCGTTGTTGTTGACGATGACGAGGTCGCGCGCGCCCCCGTCGATGAGCGCCTCGGTCAGCTCGTTGGGCAGTCCGGCGGTGCCGAAGCCGCCGATCATCACGGTGGCGCCATCGCGCACGTCAGCCAGCGCCGCCGCCGCAGACGCGACCCGTTTGTCGATCATGGTTTGTCTCCTGGCATGCTGTCGCGCAGGTAGCGCGGCAGGTGTCGTCCAACGCGACATCGGATGGCATCGTAGGGAGCGCGCGCGCCGGCGTCCAAGACAGCTTGAGACTGGTTCGATACCCTGCGGGCATCGAACCTCGCCACGCCGCCGCGTCGGCGCGCGTCCTCAGGCCGCGACGCGCACGCCAGACCTCGACATGCGGCTGGGTGTCACGCCGGTGAAGGCGAAGTCCACCTCCGGCGCCTTGCCGCTCACGATGTGCGCCAGGCTCTTGCCCGAGCCGCAGCAGTGTGTCCAGCCGAGCGTGCCGTGGCCGGTGTTCAGGAACAGGTTGGGCAGCCGCGAGCGCCCGATCAGGGGCACGTTGGACGGCGTGGCGGGCCGCAGCCCGCTCCAGAACTGCGCCTGGCTGACATCGCCCGCACCGGGGAACAGCGCCTCGACGCGACGCACGATGGCCTGGCAACGCTCGGCATTGAGATGACGGTCGTAGCCGTTCAACTCCGCCGTCCCGGCGATGCGCAGGCGGTCGCCCAGGCGCGAGAACACAAGCTTGAACTCGTCGTCCGTCAGCGACACCTGGTGGGCCATCTCGGGGTCGCGCACCGGCATCGTCACCGAGTAGCCCTTGGCCGGGTAGATCGGCAGGCGGATGCCCAGGGGCGCCGCAATGAGGGGGCTGAAACTGCCCATGGCCAGCACGAAGGCATCGGCGCGCAGCTGCCGGTAGCGGCCTTCGGCATCGACCACCTCGGCATGGTCGATGCGACCGCTGGCCTCGCGCAGCGCGGTCAGCGTGTGGCTCATCCGGAAGCTCACGCCGTCTGCCTCGCAGCAGGCGGCGAGTTCGCGCGCGAACTGGTTGGCGTCACCCGATTCGTCTTCGGCGGTGTAGGTGGCGCCGGCCAGCTGCGGGCGGATGTGGCGCAGTGCGGGTTCGAGCTTCACGGCCTCGTCGGCCGAGATCACGCGGCGGTCGCAGCCCAGCTCGCGCATCTGCGCTGCGGGCGCTTCGGCGGCGTCGAACTCCTGCTGGCTCGTGTAGAAGTGCAGGATGCCCTGCGTGCGCTGGTCATAGGCCAGGCCACGGTCGCGACGCAGCGACTGCAGCACGGCGCGGCTGTACGTGCCCAACCGCACGATCTGCTCGATGTTGTGCCGCGTGCGCGCCGGCGTGCACTCGCGCAGGAACTGCAGCCCCCACAGCCACTGCCGCATGTCGGCGCGCAGGCGGAACAGCAGCGGCGCATCCTCCTGCCCCAGCCACTTCAGCACCTTCAGCGGCGCGCTCGGGTTGGCCCAGGGTTCGGCATGGCTGACCGAGATCTGCCCGCCGTTGGCGAAGCTGGTCTCGGCAGCGGGGGTGGCCTGACGGTCGACGACGGTGACGTCGTGACCCTGCTGGCGCAGGAAGTAGGCGGAGGTGACGCCGAGCAGGCCGGCGCCAAGGACGATGACTTTCATGGGAGAGCTCCAAAAGCGTTGCATTCGCCAGGCTGTGCCTGGCGACTTGCCGCTCCCCCTGTCCTTGGTACCTGAGAGTTTCGGCGACGGGTTGGTCCCGCGGCCTTGCTCCTTCGGTGCGTCACGGGCGTGACGGCTCTCCAGACGGCGATGGTGATGTGCAGTGTTGGACCTGAGCGTTCATGGGAGATTGCGCCTTCGGTGGCCGGCCCGGGGGCCGGCACTCTCCTGCCATGGGGTCGAGTATGCCGGCGGATCAGTCCTCCAGCGCGTGGTCGCGGCTCTCAGGCATCGCCAGCATGGCCAGGGCCGTGATCACACTGGTCGCGGCCACGTACCAGGCCGGTGCTGCCGGGTTGCCCGTCACACCGATGAGCCAGGTGATGACGAACTGCGTCGTGCCGCCAAACAGCGACACACCCACCGCGTAGGCGATGGACATGCCGGTGGCGCGGATGCCGCGCGGCAGCAGTTCGGGGATGGCGACGAGCGACGCCGACGCGCTGACCGCCGTGAGCGCCGCCAGCACCGCCGACACGGCGAACAGGGTCACGGCCGTGGGGTTGGCGATCAGCAGCAGGAAGGCCGGCACCGTGACCACGGCGGCCGCCACGCGCGGCCAGAACATCGTCGGCCGGCGGCCGAACTTGTCGCACAGCCAACCGCCGACGAGCGAGAACACCAGCGTCATCAGGCCGACGACAACCGTCGCGCCCATCGCCACGCTGGGCGACATCTTCAGCGTCGTGATCGCATACGTGGTCATGAAGTTGCCGACGTAGGTCGACACCGTGCCGCCGATGATGACAAGCACCGCCAGCCCGATAAGCCGGCTCTTGCGCTTGAGGCCCGTGACGCCGCTGTTCAGCGGTTGGGTGGGCGCCGCATGCAGGGTCTCGGGCATGGCATGGCGCAGGTAGAGCGCCAGCGGCACCAGCAGCAGCCCGACGGCGAAGGGCACGCGCCAGCCCCAGGCCAGCATCTCGGCCGGCGTGAGGGCCTGCGTGAGCGCAAGGCCGATGACGCCCGCCACGAGCCCCGCCGCGCCCTGGCTGGCGAGCTGCCAGCTGGCGTACAGGCCGCGCCGCCCCGCCGGGGCCGATTCGATCAGGAAGGCGCTCGACGGCCCCACTTCACCGCCGAGGGCCAGCCCCTGGATCAGCCGCGCGACGACCACGATGATGGGCGCGGCGATGCCGATGCTCTCGTAGGACGGGGTCAGCGCCAGGCCCAGAGTACCCAGCGTGATCAGCACGATGGTCAGCAGCATCGCGGGGCGCCGGCCGGCCCGGTCGGCGAACGCGCCGATCAGCACGCCACCGACGGGGCGCGCAAAGAAGCCCACACCGAACACCGCCACCGACAGCAGCAGGCTGCCCAGCGGCGTGGCCGCGGGGAAGAAGGTCTTGCCGATGTAGACGGCAAAGAAGGCGTAGGTGACGAAGTCGTAGAACTCCAGCGCATTGCCGGCGACCGTGGCCGCCACCACCCGCTTGGGGACGGCGGCGCCAGGCGTGGCGCGGGCAGCGGCAGCGGGAGCGCGGGGGGAGGTCATCGGCAGGGGATGGGTGGCGGATGGATTCATGGCAAGTCTCGCTCGGGCGCGGGCCCGGTGGATGCTGCGATCTCGGAGCACCGCCACGACCGCAGCAGCCGTGGGGATGCGGGTGCGGCGTGCGTTCAGTCAGTCAGGAAGGTCTCGGCCAGCAGCGTCCAGTAGGCCGCGCCGATGGCGATGTTGTCGTCGTTGAAGTCGTAGCCCGGGTTGTGCACCATGCAGGCGCCCGGGCTGCTGCCATCGCCATTGCCGATCAGCAGGTAGCTGCCCGGGACGCGCTCCAGCATGAAGGCGAAATCCTCGCTCCCGGACAGTGCCGGCGCCTGCCGCGTGACCCCGGCAGCGCCGCGCAAGGCCAGGCCGACCTGCCGGGCGAACTCGGTCTCGGTGGGGGAGTTCACGAGGACTGCATAGCCTGGCCGCCAGTCGATCGCGGCCTGCACGCCGAAGCTCTCGGCCTGGGCCCGCACCAATGCCTGGATGCGCTGCTCCAGCAGCGCGCGGACGTCTCGGTCCAGCGCGCGCACGCTCAACTCCAGCGTCGCCGTGGCCGGGATGACGTTGTTGGCCTGGCCGGCGTGCAGGGCGCCGACGGTCACGACCGCCATGGCCTGCGGGTCGACGTTGCGCGAGACGATGGTCTGCAGCGCCATCACGAGGCTGGCGGCGGCCACGATGGGATCGACCGCCTTGTGAGGCATGGCGCCGTGCCCGCCGGTGCCTGTCAGCGTGATGGTCGCGTAGTCGCTGGATGCCATCGCCGCGCCCTCGCGGAAGGCCAGGTGGCCTTGCGGCAGGCCGGGCATGTTGTGCATGGCGAACACGGCGTCGCAGGGGTAGCGGTCGAAGAGGCCGTCTTCCATCATGCGCAAGGCGCCCCCGCCGCCCTCTTCGGCCGGCTGGAAGATGACGTGGAGCGTGCCGCTGAAGCGCCCCGCCTCCGCGAGACGCCGCGCGGCCGCCAGCAGCATCGCCGTGTGGCCGTCATGGCCGCAGGCGTGCATCAGCCCGGGCCGGCGGCTGGACCAGGCAGCGCCCGAGGCCTCCTGGATGGGCAGCGCATCCATGTCGGCCCGCAGACCCAGCCGCCGGGTGCCGGCGCCGCGCACGAGGCGGCCCACGACACCGGTGCCGCCGACACCCCGCTCCACGTCATAACCCCAGGCTTCAAGCTTGTCGGCCACCAGCGCCGCCGTGCGGTGCTCCTCGAAAGCCAGTTCCGGCTCGCTGTGGATCTCGCGCCGCAGGCTGATGAACTCGCCCACCTGCGCCATCAGCTTCTGGACCAGATAGGCGGACTCTGCGGTCGGCGCAGTCGGCACGGTGGGGGCCGCAGACGCGTCCTGGGCGGTGAAGGCAGCATCGGCAGACATGGGCTCTCCGGGTGCGCGCCGGGCCGGATGCCGCGGCGTGTGGAAGCAATGTAGAAGCCCGAATACCGCACGTCCAATGCATTCTTGAAGCACCTATGATGAGTTCATTGAATGCATTACCCAGGTAATCCCGATGACCCTGGTCCAGCTGAGACACCTGATTTCATTGGCGGAGACCGGCTCCTTCACGCGTTCTGCCCAGGCGCTGTTCCTGACCCAACCGGCGCTCAGCCGCAGCATCCGCGCGCTGGAAGAGGAACTGGGACAGCCGCTGTTCGACCGCATCGGCCGGCGCAGCGTGCTGACCCCCTTCGGCGCGGAAGCCCTACAGCGCGCGCGGCAACTCGTGGCGGATGCCGACGATCTCGTGACGAGCGGGCGGCAGATGGAAGCCGGCCAGACGGGTGCCATTCGCGTCGGGCTGGGGGCCGGCCCGGGCGCCATGCTCATGACGCCGCTGCTGCGCACCATGGCGCAGTCGCACCCCAAGGTGCACGTCGACGTCACGCGCGGCGACACCGACAAGCTCGTCACCGGACTGCGGGAGCGCGAGCTTGATGCGCTGGTGGTGGATGCTCGCGCATTGCTGCCCGCCCCCGACCTGCAGGTCAGTCACGTCGTGGAGATGCACGGCGCCTTCATGGTGCGTGAGGGGCATCCGCTGACCCAGGCCAAAGGGCCGGTCCGCTTCGCGGCTGTGCGCCGGTTTCCCATCGCCTCCACGCCCCTGAGCGACGAGGTGGCGCGCACGCTTGTCGAGCGCTACGGCTCAGAAGCCCACCCGGGGACCTGCGTGACCTTGCGCTGTGGAGAGATTTCCAGCCTCGTGCAGGTCGCCCAGGACAGCGACGCCGTATTGATTGCCATCCGTGCGGCAGCGCCGGACCTGGTGGAGCTGGCCCTCAAGCCCGCGTTGAACGCGACCGCTCGGTTCGGCGTGGTCACGCTGGCTCGCCGTGCGGAGCCACCCGCCTTGTCGATCTTGCGCAAGCTGGTCGCGAATCTCATGACGGGGTGAACAGACTGCGGCGCTGGACCGGCAGATGGGGGGGGGCGCGCAGACGCGCTCAGAGTTTTGGCTCCAGGTTCTGGCTCGTGCTCGCCCCAGTCGGTGCGGGGAGCGCTCCGGGTCAGTCTGCGAAGGCCGCGTGACGCAACATCGGCCAATCGACCGGTCCGAATGCCAACGCCAGGCCCAACGGCCGATTCCAGGGAAAAAGCTGCTAGCCGGGCCGCTGCACTTCGTGCGACCGCTTCTGGCAACAGCAGTCACTGGGTTCTCCATGGTCGAACGATCGAGATCAGCCTATTGCCGTGACTCGGTGAACTTCGGCTTTGAGCACTGCGCACCCGCTCGGTTCGGGCCATCGGTTCGGTTCAATAAGCTCGTAGCTGAGGTTCGATGGACTGCCGCCAAAGGCACCTTGAAGTGTTTCCCACTTTTGGGGGTCAGTTCACCCCCCGGGGTGGTTCATTTCGCTACGAAGTCGAGGCGCTAGCCAGCGCAACTTTGAAGATTCCAAAGAAGTGGAATTGAGCAGGTCTCAGCGACGGGCACGTCGCTTCTGAAGCTGGGCAATAGCGAAATCTGCGGCTTGGGTTCTGCCTGACTCAACATCAGCGAGCCCTTGCTTGACATCATCGAGGAGAAGCAGGTGTATGCGTTCGCGTTCGAGCTGGTGGTAGTAGTCCAGCCGGGCTACACCAATCAAGGCCACGTAGCGCTCTCCATGCTTGCTGATGATCCTCTCGGCGCCAGCGTCAGCTTGGTCCGCCAAGTCCGATAGATTGGCACATGCATGCGCAAGCGGCACCACATCACTGGCTGAAAATCCCATTCCGCACTCCTTGTAAGAAAACGCCCCCCGTGAAGCCAGCTAGCCTCGTTGCGGCGACCCGACAAGGCAGCATGATGCCTCCGTCGCGGCAACCGTGATTCGCCGCATGCACTGGCCTTCCAGACGTGGACCACGGTGATGTCCCAGCGCGTGGTGTAAGTCCACAGCCCGGACAGGCTGAGATGCGCGGGTTACTCAGCGTGCCACTGCAGACAGCCGAGTCGGGACAGT
>RXJW01000076.1 GCA_003963005.1 Burkholderiales bacterium | reverse complement strand
CGCATAGGAATTTCAAACGGTCTGGTCTGTGAAAAGCCTGGAAAGCCCGACTCAGCCCTGGGTGGGCAGCCGATGCCTGCCTGGATGGCTTGGAACTGGCGCCTGGGCCGTTGCCTTGTCTGGATTCGGCCCGCCCTGACGGCTCGCCTCGCGCTCGTTGGGCCTTGATCTCGGGGTTGACCCTGTGTTTTCCGCCATCCAGTCCGCACGCGGGCGCAGCGCCACCGGCCACTGGCGCCAGGCTGCGCAGCCCTTTGTGATGTGTACGGTGTCCGGGACGGTCGACGCGGCTCAGGCGGCTTCAGTCTTGCCGCGCCTCGCGCGCTCGGCCTCTGGGCGGCGGCTGCGGATCCAGTCCCAGGTGGGTCAGGATCTTCTCGATCACCGGTCGCTCCAGGATGGCCGCGATGATCTTGAGCTCCCCGGCGCCGCAGTTGGGGCAGTGCTGCATGTCGATGTCGAACACGCGCTTGAGTAGCCGCGCCCAAGCAATTCGGTGCGGTCGGTCCGGCCGGTCCGGGTTAGTCTCGGTCTGGACCACGCATTCGCTGGCGGCAACGGCTGCGGTGGCCCGTTCCTCCACCTCGGGCCCTTGCGGCACCACCAGGGACCGCAGCTTGGCGTTGGGCGCCAGCACGCCGTGGAACCTGATGAGATGCAGACGCGGCCGGGGAACCAGCGCCGCAAGCCGCTGCATGAACTCCAGCGGGCTCAAGACCAGATGCGTCGTGCCGTCGCGCCACGGTGTCTTCAGCTTCAGCTCGACCTGCCCGGCGGCATTGACCTGCACCCGTTCGTCGGAAAGCGCCGGCCGGGTGATGTAGCGGCACAGCTGTTCCAGCCGCTTGCGGTCATGGGCTTCGACCCGCACCGCGGCGTGCAGGCTGAATCCGTCGATGTCGGCGCACAGCGGCTGGCGGGCCGAGTCCTCGCGCGGCATCGCGCCTCTCAGGGTCAGCACCTTCTGCCCGGCGCGCGGCCCGAAGGCGATTCGGTAGGTGATGGCCGCGGCCTGCAGCGGCCGCAGCGTGCGCGCCTCCTCGCCGTCGGCATCCGGCTCGGCCAGGTAGGTCTGGCCCATGTCTTCGACCAGCACGCCCCGGCGCGTGAGCATCTTCATCAGCCGGGCGATGACGGTCTGCAGCAGCGCGTGCAATTCGTCGTCGGTGGGCGCATCCGCCTCAATGAAGGCCGGCGAACCATCGGCGTCGCAGCAGTACACCCCGTCCAGTACCAGACAGTGCAGGTGGATGTTGAGGTTGGCGGCCGAGCCAAAGCGCTGGATCAGCGTGACGGCGCCGCCGTGACCTTCGTCAGCCTTGAGCCCCGCCTGCCGCAGCAGATGTCGCGTGACCACGCGCTGCACCACCTGCAGCACCGGCGTGACCAGTTCCGGCTGCGCGGCCAGCAGCACGCGCAGCGGGATCGGCAGCGACAGCACCCATTGCCGCACCGGCACGTGCGGGATGACGTGGTCGACCAGGTGCGCAGCGGTCTGCGACATGCGCCGGGCGCCGCAAGAGGGGCAGAATCCCCGGCGCTTGCAGCTGAAGGCCAGCAGCTTGTCGTGGCCGCACTCGCCGCAGCGTAGCCGCAGGAATCCATGCGCCAGGATGCCGCACTCGAGGAAGGCGTCGAACTCGTCCTTGATGAACCGCGGCAACTCGGCGTCCGTGCTGGCCTCGGTGTGGGCGATGAAGCTGGCCGCATGCTGCTGGACCAGGCGGTACAGCGTGGTCTGCTCCGGTCGGTGGCGTTCGTAGTGGAGCCGGCTGGCCAAGCCGGGTAAGGAACCGGGCTGGCGGGCGGCGTGCACGGCATGCAGAGGACTCGATGGGGACCTCTACCGTCCCAGCATCGCCCTGCACTCGCCATCGCCCTTCGGTCGGGCTTGTGGGTGCAAGAAGATGGCCCTCCACCGGGTGCAGCCGGTTGGGGTGGGCCAGCCCCGGCGGGAGTCCGTCGTTCACCTTAGTGCCGATATCCCCGTGCTTTTGAGGTCGTTCCTGGCCGACGCCATCGTCACATCGCTTCAGGATCCACGCTCCCCCTGGAGCGACGCATGTGGGAGATCTACGCCTACCAGAACGCCGACAGCCTGTTCGGCATCTTCAACGCTGCGGCAACCATCCACGGCTCTGGCGACTACATGGCGGCGGTCGCCGCCGTGGCCTTCTGCGGGTTCATCGCGGCGCTGGTGGCCTACGCCTTCGCGCCCGAGAAGCTGCAGGGCTGGAAGTGGCTGGCCACGGTGCTGCTGGTGTTCTCCGTCCTCATCGTGCCGCGGGTGACCGTGGGCGTCGTCGACAAGACCGGCGGATCCGCCGTCAAGGTGGTGGCCAACGTCCCCTTCGGCGTGGCCTTTCTCGGCAGTGTCACCAGTACGGTCGGGCACACGCTCACGGGCCTGTTCGAGACGGCCTTCCAGGTCATCCCGGGTGTCGGCGCCCTTCCGAGCGAACTGAGCTACGAGAAGAACGGCCTGATGTTCGGCAACCGCCTCATCCGGGAGACAGGCGGCGTCGCCTTCCAGGATCCGAACTTCCGCACGGATCTGGTCAACTTCATCCACAACTGCACGATGTACGACCTGATCGACGGCACGGTCGATCCGGGCACATTCTCCAGCTCGGACGACGTGTGGGCGCTGATGGCATCGCCCAACCCGGCCCGCTTCACGACCCTGACCAGCGCCGGCGGCTCGATCACCGTCGACACCTGCCCGAACGCCTACACGAACCTCAACGGCCGGCTCCCGGCGCAGCTGACCCGCATCCAGGGCAAGCTCGCCTTCCAGCTGAATCCGACGCTGCCGGCTGCGGCCGCCAATGCCGCCATTGCCGGGCAAATCCAGCAGGCCTACCTGAAGAACAGCATCGCGACCGCGGCCGCGACGGCGGCCGACCTGATCCGCCAGAACGCAGTGCTGAATGCGATCAACGACACCAGCAACATCATCGGTCAGAAGGTGAACGACCCGGCGGCCATGGTGCTGGCCGTCGGGCGGGCGCAGTCCGTGGCGCAGCAGAACGCGGCCTGGCTGAACGCAGGCAAGGTCGCCGAGCAGGCGCTGCCGGTGTTCCGCAACGTGATCGAGGCCATCACCTACGCGCTGTTCCCCCTTCTCGTCCTGCTGATGCTGCTGACCAGCGGGCGCGAGACCATGCTGGCCTTCAAGGGCTACGCCGCGGTGCTGATCTGGATCCAGCTTTGGCCACCGCTGTACGCCGTGCTCAACTACATGGCATCCATCTATGCCGCCTACGACCTCGCGGCAGCAGCCGACCTTGGCAGCGGCGCCAAGGCTCTGTCGCTGCAGACGGCATCGACGATCTACTCCCGGGCGATCTCCGGCGAGGCCGTTGTCGGCTACCTCGCCATCAGCATCCCGTTCATCGCCTGGGCCGCGCTCAAGCGGATGGAGACCTTTGGCACCGCGCTGGTGGGCGGTCTCTCAGGCCTGCAGTCGATGGTGGCCGGCGCCACGGCAGGTGCCGCCGCGGGCAATCTGAGCATGGGCAATGTCTCGATGGACCAGATCCGTCTCACGCCGAACCGGACGTCCGCGTTCATGAGCAACTGGCAGAACGACATCAGCGGCAACACCTTCTCGTCGAACATGCTGACCGGCCGGACCGCCGTCAGCCTGCTGCGCAACCAGGGCTACGCGTCCCGGGTCGTATCGATGCGCGTGAGCGAGCAGGACGTGCAGGACGCCAGCCGCCAGGTCGACGCAGCCCGCAGCGAGGCGGTCGCCGCCAGCACCGAACGCTCGGCGGTGCTGTCCGAGGCTTTCACCAAGGGCTTGGCAAAGCTGAAGTCATCGCGGAGCAGCACGGGGTCGACATCCAGCAGCTTCGAACAGTTGGGGCAGACGCTGAACCGGCTGGACCAGATCACGCGGAGCGTCGCCGACAGCACGGGGATGAGCCAGTCGCAAGTCGCACGAATCGCCTTCGGCGCCGCTGGTCATCTCGGTTTCTCTACACCAGTTGCCGGCGCTCGAGCAACTGCCAACGCGGAGAAGGGATACCTGGCGGGGCTTTCGGCAGACCAGCAGAGGGTACTGGGCGCCTTGACCTCGGAGCAGTTGGCCGAGTTCAAGCAGTTCGGCGACCGAGTGTCCCGCGACTCGAGCTTCGCGTCAGTTGTCGCATCTGACGCCCGCGAGGCACGTGAACTGTCTTCACGCTTGAACTCGAGCTCTACCCGAAGTTCGCGCGCCGAGGCCGGTCTCTCAGATCGGAGCGCCTATGCGGAGCGCGTGAGCGCAGCCTATGAACGGGGTGAGGTGATCGCGCTCGACATTGCCCAGGACCCGCACAACCTCGCCATGTTCACACGGTACGCCGAGCAGTACGGTGGCACGAGTGCCGCCGCCCGTGCCCTGATGGAGGCCGAGCTTGCCAGGCAGTCACTCGGACCGAACCGGACCCTCTCTGACGGTACTGCCGTGCCGCTGTCATTTGAGTCCCTCAGGACGCAACATGCGCGGCAGGCCATTCAGCTAGCCGAGGGCCAAGATATCGAGAGCGTGAAGCGCACTGGCGATGCTGCAGTCGCTCGCCAGCCCGGTCTGCCATCTGTCGCTGTACCTCCACCGAGTGTGCCCGGCACAGTCCGTGACGCAGTTTCACGGCGCGGCCAGGCGATCCGCGAAGGCGTTGAGCAACAGAGCGGCGCATTGAACTCGGCTGCCGACGCGGGGCGAAGTGAGGATGGAACCTTGGTCGCAGGGCAATCACTGCTCAAGCGTGCCGCCAAGCAAGTAGCTGCAGATGCCAAGGAGTCCGCCGAGGGCGCTGCCGACGCAGTGAAGGACCTGCTGAAGCGAAGGTAGTCAGGCCAGCCGGTCCGGATCGTGGATGTGCTGATCCGGCGGCGGCGATGGTGGCTTCATGAGGGGCGGGTGACCCCTGTCCCGCCAGTAGTTGGCTGCGATATCGGCCGTAGACGTTCCCATCCCAGGAATGTCGTGACCAGTATCGACATCGTTTCGGGTCGCTCGCGCCTTGCGCCGGAACAGCGCACCACCTATTGCGATCCCAAACAGTGCAGCAACGCCTGCCAGCACGACCTGCGTCCCCACTCCGCTGTCAGCCCCAGACGTCCAGCCGACTGCTGCAAACGCAGCAACGACCAACAAGAGAAGGAGGCGTCTCATGGTCTCCTCACAAACGTCAATTCCACGCACAGTGTGAACTACGTCATCGCGAAAAGCGGCTACAGGCTGTTCCGGGACCGAAGCCGCTACGCAGCTGACGCAGGCGACTTCACACAGGTGGCGCGACCTTCTGTTCGATGCATCCCGTCTGCTGTCCGATCCTTCTCGCGAGGTCTGCCCAGTGGCTTGGTCTTGAGTTCGTCCAAATAGTCCGCCCAAGCCTTCATCATCTCGCGCCGCTGCTCGATGAACTCCGCCCTGTCGTAGGCAGCGCCCAGCGGACCGGACTTCCCATGTGCCAGCTGGGCCTCGATCACGTCCGGCGCCACGTTGAGCCGCTCCACCATCACGGTACGGGCCATCGCCCGGAATCCATGCGGAGTCATCGTCTCGTTGTCGAAGCCTAGCCGGCGCAGGGCAACGCGGACCGTGTTCTCGCTCATCGGCCGCTTGGCACTGATCAGGGACGGAAACACGTATCGCCCTCGGCCGGTCAGCGGCATCAGGTCCTTCAGAGCGTCAACAGCCTGGGTGGCGAGCGGAACCAGATGCGGCCTTCCGTTGATCTTCTCCCGCTTTGTCCTCTTCATCTTGGCGGAGGGTATCGCCCACATCCTTGCCTCGAGATCCAGCTCGGCCCACTCCATCTGCCGGATGTTCCCTGGCCGCTGGAAGAGCAGTGCCGACAGAAGCAGTGCCGCCCGGGTGACGGGGTGACCGTGGTAGCCGTCGATCGCGCGCATCAAGTCGCCCACCTGATCCGGTTCGACGATCGCCGAGACGTGCCTCGTCAGCACCGGCTTCAGTGCGCCGCGCAGATCCGAAGCGGGGCTGCGTTCACAACGTCCGGTGGCAACGCCGTATCGAAATACCTGCCCGCAGGCTTCCAGCAGCGAGTGAGGCAGTTCGCGCGTGCCACGTGCCTCGACGCGCCGCAGCGTCTGCAGCAGCATCGGTGCGCCGATCTGGGAGAGCGGAAGCTTGCCGAGCCAGGGGAAGATGTCCTTCTCGAGGCGCTCCATCCAGCGCTTGGCGTAGTGATCGCTCCAGCCGACCTTCTTGGTCGCGTGGAACTCACGCGCGGTCACCTCGAAGCTGGCGTTGGCGTCGAACCGGGAACTGAGGCGCTCCACCTGCCGCGTGAGCACCGGATCTGCGCCCGACTGATGTTGCTTGCGCGCATCATCACGTGCGACCCTGGCCTCCTTCAGACCCAGATCTGGATAGCCCCCGAGGGCAAGGCGCTTCTCCTTCCCGTCGAACCGGTACTTCCAGAACCAGCGCTTGGACCCAGAGGGCGAGACCTCCAGGTACAGACCGCCGGAATCGGCCAGGCGCACGCGGGGCCTACCCGCGTCGCAACTCGCGTTCTTGCACTGCTTGTCGGTGAGCATGGGGGAACAAAACATCAAATGGCTGCGAACACGCCATTTGTTCCCCCAGATGTTCCCCCAACTTCGCTGCGCTGCCGTGGGACGGCAGGAGCCTTCCTGACTCAAGCGACTGTCTAAGTCGTTGATTTAGCGGGAAGTTCGGTCCGGCATGGGACCTGATGAAACGCTGGGATGGGGTGGCTGATGGGACTCGAACCCACGACGACCAGAATCACAATCTGGGACTCTACCAACTGAGCTACAGCCACCTCAGAAGCCGACGATTATAGCCCGAATGTGCTGGCGGCCGGCAAGCTTATCGAGTGTCAAGGTGCAGAGGCTACAGGCGGCGCGCTGGCGGCCAGGGCGGACTCGGTGGCTGGGTCGGTCTTGGCCTTGTAGCGCGACTTCAGCGTGGCGAGATAGGCCTGCGTTTCGGCTGCAGCCCAGAGTTGGCCGAATTGCTGACCGGCCTCGCGGGCGTTGTCTTCACTGACGTCGGACGGCAGCACCTTGTTGATGCGCACCACGGCCCAACCTTGGTTGTTGCCCAGGTCCACGGTGGCCCACGCGGGCAGCTTGTCCACCGGAGTCCGCAGCGCGGCCTGGGCGATGGGGCGCGGCAAGTCGCTGGGCATCCCGTGCGAGAGCAGCAGCGGCGCGTCCATGCGCGCCTGATCCGGGGCGGACTTCCACGCCGTGACACGGCGCTCGGCTTCCTGCTTGGCAAGCTGTGCGGCCTGGACGGCGACCACGCGGTCGCGGACCTGGGACTTCACGTCGTCGAACGGCAGCTTGCGGGCTGGGCGGTATTCGACGATGCGGGCCGAGACCAGTTGGTTCGGTCCGGTTTCCACCGCCTCGGTGTTGCGCTTGCTCTGCACCGAGTCACGAGCGAACAGCAGATCCAGCAGCCGGGGCTGCGCCAGCTCGGGCGGTACGCCCGCACCGGGTCGGCGCGTCACCGCATCGGCGCGTCGCACGGTGAGCTGGAGTTCGTCGGCAGCGGGCTTGAGGCTGTCGGCCTGCTCGTAGACGAGGTTGGTGAAACGCTCGGCTGCCTCGGCGTACTGGCGCTGCGCCTGCTGCGTGCGCAGCTCGTCTTCGATCTGCGCCTGCACGGCCTCGAACGGCTGGCGCTGGCCTCCGCGGACGTCGGTCACCTGGATGATGTGGAAGCCGAACTCGGTCTCCACGAGGTCGCTGATCTGGCCAGCCTTGAGGGCGAACGCCGCGTCTTCGAAAGGCTTGGCCATGGCGCCGCGGCCGAAGTAGTCCAGGTCGCCGCCGTTGGCCGCCGAGCCCACGTCGTCCGATTGCTTGCGGGCGATGTCGGCGAACTGCTCCGGCTGCTTGCGAACCTGGGCGAGCAAGGCTTCGGCCTTGGCCCGGGCGGCCTGCTTGGCCTGGGCGTTGGCACCGGCCTCGACCTTCACGAGGATGTGCCGGGCGCGGCGCTCCTCGGGTGTGGTGAAGCGAGTGGCGTTCTGCTCGTAGTAGGCCCTGACCTCCTCGATGGGGAGCTTCAGGCGGGCCTTGATGCTCGCGAGGTCAAGGACCAGGTACTCCACCTTGGCCTGCTCAGGGGCCTGGAACTGGGCTGCGTTCTGCGGAGCGTCGTAGTAGGCGCGCAGCTGGGCATCCGTGGGCTGCACCTGGGCGGCGAAACTGGCCGCGTCGAAGCGGGCGACCTGCACTTCGCGGCGCTGGAACACCGCATCGAGCGCGACGCGGCTGGACGCCTGCGGCACGAAGGCCGTGTCGGCTACGCCGGACAGCACCTGGCGCAGCGAGTACTGCTGGCGCAGCAGCCCTTCGATGCTGACGGGGTCTCGGCCCTGGGCGGCAAGCAGGTCGGTGTTCCACTTGCCGTCCGGCCGCAGGAAAGGGGCCACCTGCGGATCGGACACGATGAGCCGTGCCAGGCGTGCATCGGGCGTGACCAGACGCTGGTCCTGCGCGGCCTGGGCGATGACGTGCTGCCGCACCAGATCGTCGAGCACGCGTCGCTTGAACTGCGGGGTGTCGAAGAACGCGGCACTGAGTCCCGGCATCTGCTGGCGCATGAGTTCGGCTTGTTGCCGCAGCGCGTTGTCGAACTCGGCCTGCGTGATGGGCCGGCCATCCACGTGCGCCACGCCCTTGTCCTTGTTGCGGAACTGCGTGAAGCCCTGAACGCCGACGACGACGAACGACGGGACGATGAGCGCCAGCAGGATGATCTGCAGCACGCGGGTGTTGTTGCGCACGAAAGCGAACATCGGGAGACCTCACACGCGCCGCGAGGGGCCGGCGCTTGGCTCAGAAGTAGCGAAGGCGAACCGCGGTTCGCCTTGCCTGGGTGATGCCCGTGTGCCGGGCGGGGCCCAGGCGCCGTTGCAGACGACGGCCGGGGCCGGATGGTGGGTGCTGACGGGATCGAACCGCCGACCTACGCCTTGTAAGGGCGCCGCTCTACCAGCTGAGCTAAGCACCCGGGATGACCGGGGAGGGAGCAACAAGCTGCGACGTGCCAGATGGACGCGTGCAACCTGCGTTCGGTTTTCAGTTCAGCGCGTCCTTCAGGGCCTTGCCAGGGCGGAACTTCGGGATCTTGGCCGACCGGATCTTGACCGGGTCGCCGGTGCGCGGGTTGCGACCGGTGCGCGCCGCGCGCTTGGTGACGGCGAACGTGCCGAAGCCGACCAGCGACACGGTGCCGCCTTTCTTGAGCGTGACCTTCACGCCGCCGATCACGGCCTCCAGCGCGCGGGCGGCGGCGGCCTTGGAGATGTCGGCTTGCTTGGCGATGTGTTCGATGAGCTCGGACTTGTTCACGTAAGGGCCCTCGTGAGACGCCGCGCGGGCAGCGCGGTTGCAGCTTGGAAGACAGGAACAGCGCACGGACAGCGCAGGGACGGCGCGCCGCGGGCGGTGTGGGCGCCAGCGGCCGGTCGACGGCCGCACGGGCGCGGAGCTGCCCGGCGCGATGCGGCGGGGATTCTATGTCGGGCGGCTCACCGGCCCGCGGCCGAGCGCCGGATGGCGGGCAGCGCCCGCTGCAGGTAGTACACCATCGACCAGATGGTCAGCACGGCGGCAATGAGCAGCAGCACCGTGCCCCAGGCGCGCGTGTCGATCAGGTCGGCCAGCCGGCCGTCATACAGCAAGAAGGTGATCGCGACCATCTGCGCGGCCGTCTTCACCTTGCCGAGCATGTGGACCGCCACGCTGGCCGACGCGCCGATCTGCGCCATCCATTCACGCAGGGCCGAGATGGCGATCTCGCGCCCGACGATGATGAGCGCGAGGATGGCGTGGACCCGCCCCAGCTGCACGAGGATGAGCAGGGAGGCGCAGACGAGGAACTTGTCGGCGACCGGATCCAGGAAGGCTCCGAAGGACGAGGTCTGATTCAGCCGACGCGCCAGCCAGCCGTCCAGCCAGTCGGTGAAGGCCACCACGATGAAGAGCACCGTGGCGATCAGGTTGGCATGCGCGGCCGGCAGGTCGAGCGCGTAGATGCCGACGATGAGCGGGATGGCGACGATGCGCGCCCAGGTCAGCAGCGTGGGCAGATTGAAGAACATCAGGATTCCAGTGCAGCGGCCGCCGATCGTAGCGCCCGGCCGCAGGACCCGTGTGTCAGCGCAAGCCACGTCCGACGCGCCGCGCGCCAGGCCTCGTCAACGCACGGCGTGGCTGCCTTCGATGGCCCGCCTGGCCTGCCGAGCCTCACGGCGCCAGGGTGCGGACGAGGAAGCGCCGCTGATCATCGAAGAGGAAGGTCTCGGTGAAGCGCCAGGGCCTGGGCAGGCGGCTGACGTCGCCATAGGGCGCCGCTCGGCGCACCGCCGCCATGGCCATCGGCACGGTCTCGGTCGCCTGACGCGGCTGGCGCAGCACGTCGATGCGCTTGATGCTGCCGTCGGCATGCAGCTCGACCTCCAGCACCGGCACGGCCAGCAGCACCTCGGGCGGCGTGCCGGTGTAGGTCTGCCCCGGGCTGGCCGCCATGATGCGCTGGGCCGCCTGCAGCTTGAACTGCGCCCAACTGCGCGCGGCAACCGGTGACGGCAGCGCCACGGAAGTGGCCCCAGCCGACGTGCCGGTCGCCGCCCCTTGCGCGCCGTCGTTGGAGCGGCCCAGTGGAGCGCAGGCGACAAGCGCCAGCGCTGCCAGCGCGGCCGATGCGGCGCCCGCCCAGCGGATCGAGGAAGCGGACGGGGCGGCTGGCTTGCGAATGGGGGTGCGGGTCTGCGGTGACATGGGCAGGATGATGCACGCGGTGCATCGACCCTTCATCGGTGCCCGTCGCGATGAGCCGATGCCTGGCACGGGCTCGACGGGCGAGGAAGGGACGGCGCGATGCCGCTCAGTGCAGCGCGCGGTAGATCTCCTCGGCCAGATCGCGCGAGATGCCCTCGACGCTGCAGAGCTCCTCCACGCTGGCCGCAGCCACGCCGCGCACGCCGCCGAAGCGCTGCAGCAGCCGGGCGCGCTTCTTGGGGCCGACGCCGGCGATCTCTTCCAATGAGCTGCTGCCGGTGCGCACGCTGGCCCGCTTGGCGCGCATGCCGGTGATGGCGAAGCGGTGCGCTTCGTCGCGGATCTGGGCCACGAGCATCAGCGCGGCAGACGTCGGGTCCAGCGTGGCCTTGGGCCGGCCGTCGGCGAAGACGAGTTCTTCCAGACCGACCTTGCGGCCTTCGCCCTTCTCCACGCCGACGATCAGCCCCAGGTGCAGGCCGAGCTCCTCGAACACCTCGCGGGCGACGCTGACCTGGCCCTTGCCGCCGTCGATCAGCACCACGTCGGGCAGCCGGTGGGTGGACGCCTTGGGCGCCACGCCATCCACCGCATCGGTGGGCTCGGCCGTGCGCGCGGCCTCGGCCAGCTTGCCGTAGCGGCGCAGCAGCACCTGGCGCATGGCGGCGTAGTCGTCGCCGGGCGTGATGCCCTCGATGTTGTAGCGGCGGTATTGCGACGACTGCATCTTGTGGCCCTGGAAGACCACGCACGAGGCCTGGGTGGCCTCGCCTGCGGTGTGGCTGATGTCGAAGCACTCGATGCGCAGGTCGTCCAGCCGGTCCGGGTCCAGGTCCAGCACGTCGGCCAGCGCGCGCGTGCGTTCGCGCTGCGAGCCCTCCTCGCTGAGCAGCCGGGCCAGGGCGATGTCGGCGCCCTTGATCGCCATGTCCAGCCAGATGCGGCGCTGCTCGCGCGGCTGGGTGATGGCCACCACCTTGTGGCCGGTCTGCTCGCTCAGCGCTTCGATGAGGGCCGGCTCCACCGGCTGGCTGAGGATGAGGATGCCCGGCACGCCGCCGCCCAGGTAGTGCTGGGCCATGAAAGCCTCCAGCACGCGCTGCTCGGGCGAGGCGGCATCGGCTTCGTCCAGAGATTCGGCGTCGATCTCTTCCTGCACGCGCGTGGGGAAGTGCGCCCTGTCCCCCAGGTGGCGGCCGCCGCGCACCATGGCCAGGTTGACGCAGGCGCGGCCGCCCTGCAGTTTGACGGCCAGGATGTCGACATCGCGGTCGTCGTGGGCCTCCACCGCCTGCTGGTGCAGCACGCGCGACAGGGCGCTGAGCTGGTTGCGGATCTCGGCCGCCTTCTCGAACTCCAGCCGCTCGGCGTGGGCCATCATGCGCGCCTGCAGGCCGTCCATCACCTCCTGCTGCTCGCCGAGCAGGAAGCGCTCGGCATCGCGCACGCTGGCCGCGTAGTCGTCCGGGCTGACGATGCCGACGCAGGGCCCGGAGCAGCGCTTGATCTGGTAGAGCAGGCAGGGCCGGGTGCGGTGGTTGAAGACCGTGTCCTCGCAGGTGCGCAGCTGGAAGACCTTCTGCAGCAGCTGGATGGTCTCCTTGACGGCCCAGGCATTGGGATAGGGGCCGAAGTAGCGGTGCTTGCGGTCGGTGGCGCCGCGGTAGTAGGCCACGCGCGGATAGGTGTGCGAGGCGATCTTGAGATACGGATAGCTCTTGTCGTCGCGGAACAGGATGTTGAACCGCGGATTGAGCGTCTTGATGAGGTTGTTCTCCAGCAGCAGCGCCTCGGCTTCGGTTCGCACCACCGTCGTGTCGATGCGGTGGATGCGGCCCACCATCACGCCGATGCGCGTGCCGCCGTGGTTCTTCTGGAAGTAGCTGGAGACGCGCTTCTTCAGGTTGCGCGCCTTGCCGACGTAGAGCGGCTCGCCCGCCGCGTCGAAGTAGCGGTAGACGCCCGGCAGCTGCGGCAGGCGCGAGACCTCGTCGAGCAGGCGCTGCCAGATGACGGCGTGGGGGTCGCGGTCCGCGCGAGCCGCAGCGGCCTCGCCAGCCGGCTCAGCCGCCTGCCCTGAGGCGTCGACCGGGACAGCTGCTGCGGTGGGCGGGTTGTTGGGAGCAGGAGGTGCAGGAGATACAGAGGCGGTTGACGCAGCGCTCGCCTGCTGGGACGGGTCACGGGGCATGGCCGGATTTTCGTCGGGGATGGCGGGCGCGCCCGCGGCAAGGGTGCTCGCCGTGGCCCCGGCGCGAGCCGCAGGCGTGGTGCGTCGACCGGCCGGGCGCGGGGACGACGCCGGGCCGCATATGGGGCGGCCCAAGATAATCCGCCGATGCAAGCGCTGCTGTGGGACGTCTTCTGCCGGGTCATCGACAACCACGGCGACCTGGGCGTGTGCTGGCGGCTGGCGGCCGATCTGGCCGGGCGCGGACACCGGGTGCGGCTGTGGGTGGACGATGCGCGGGCGCTGGCCTGGATGGCGCCGCAGGGCGAGCCGGGCGTGGAGGTGTGCCACTGGCCCGACGAGGAGACCGCCCTGCCCGCTGCGGGCGACGTGGTGATCGAGGCCTTCGGCTGCGATCCCCCGGCGCGCTTCGTCGCGCAGATGCAGCGGCCGCAGCCTCCGGCGTGGATCAACCTGGAATACCTCAGCGCCGAGGACTACGTGGAGCGCAGCCACGGCCTGCCCTCGCCGGTGATGAGCGGGCCGGGGCGCGGGCTGACCAAGCACTTCTTCTACCCAGGCTTCACCGACCGCACCGGCGGGCTGCTGCGCGAGCCGGGGCTGATGGCGGCGCAAGCCTCGTTCGACGCGTCGGCCTGGCTGGCGGCCCGCGGCATCGACCGACGCCCCGGCGAACGGTTGGTGACGCTGTTTTGCTATGACCATGCGCCGGTGACGGCACTGTTGCGCGGGCTGGTGCACGCGATGGAGCCCGGCCGGGTGGACGACCGGATGCACGACCGGGAACAAGGGCAAGCCCACGCGCCGGCCTCTGTGCGGCTGCTCACCACGCCCGGGCCGGCTACGACCCGCGTCGAAGAGGCGTTGAAGACCCTGCCTGCGCCGGCCGGCCTGCAGGTGCAGGCTCTGCCCTGGCTCAGCCAGGCCGATTACGACCGGCTGCTCTGGGCGGCGGACCTGAACCTGGTGCGCGGCGAGGATTCGTTCGTGCGGGCCATGTGGGCCGGCCGGCCTTTTCTATGGCACATCTACCGGCAGGACGACGGCGCGCACGAGGCGAAGCTCGCCGCCTTTCTCGCCCGGCTGCTGGACGGCGTGGAGGCCAGCCAGGCGCAAGCGTGGCGCACGGCCTGGGCGGGCTGGAATGCGGTGGCCGGTCAATCTGCCCGACTGTCGGCAGACTGGTCGGCTGCTTTGCCGACCTTCTTGCAAGCTGCGGCCCGGCAGGTGGCGCTGCGCTGGCGCGAGAAGCTGCTGCAGCAGGCGGACCTGGTGACCCAGCTCGAAGCCTTCGTGAGCCGCCTGCGGCCGCCTGCGGCGCATCGCGGACCCGCCGACGGCGCACACAGCGCACGCGCCGCGGGCTGAACGCTCAGCGGGCGCCCGGCTGAACCGCCCGGGCGCCCGCTGCGATGCCCCGGCCGAGGCGAGCCGGGGAAGGATGCGCCGGCCGGGATGGCCGGCTGCCTCTCAAGGCGCGATCACGGACTGCGCGATCACGGACCGCGCGATCACTGACCCTTGCGGCGCGCGGCGACGAAGCCGACCGCACCCAGCCCGGCGAGCAGCAGGGCATAGGTTTCGGGCTCCGGCACGGCGGCCGTGGTGGCTTCCACGTTGAGCGTGTAGCCGCCCTTGACCACCGGGTTGCCGGTCAGGGTGAAGGAGAACGGGCCGTTCAGCGTCAGCGTCTGGTCGAACAGCGGGATGCCGGCCGCCGTGTAGGTGTGGGAGGAGACGCTGTCGGTGATGGTCAGCGCGGAGGTGGCGTCCCAGTTGATGTTGCCGCCGAACAGCGAGAACGTCACCAGCGCGGACGGGCCGCCGGTGAAGTTGAAGTCATAGGTGTCGCTGAACGCGGTGCGCTTGTACGCGGTGACTTCGAAGCCGGCATCGGTGTCCAGGCTGATGGCAGCGTGGGCGCCCAACGCGGCGACGGTGGCGGCCGCAGCGACGGCGGACTTGACGAGGGTGGACAGTTGCATGGGAAGGACCTCCATTGGTCGGTGTCAGTCAGGTGCGGGACGACCGCCACCCGGTACAGGCGCAGCGGCGCGGGCTACGAGCGCTTGTTGTTGACGTAAACCCGCAGAACGGCCGGCAGCCGGTGTGCCCCATGCCGCTCTGCAGGCCCCCTCGCTCATGGGGCAGCGGCATGTGCGGGCGTGCGCTTGGTAACGAATCCGGCAGCTCTTGCCGCGCCGCAGCAAAGCCGGCGCGGCACGCGGCTTGCCGCGGCTCGGGACTCGTCATGAGGAGAACGGCATGAAGGACCCGAAAGCCCAGGAACGCGAGGACCAGCGTCTGGAAGGCAAGGCCAGCAAGGACAGCGACAAGGTGCCGACCTATCAGGAGCTGCTGGACGATGCGCTGGAGCAAACCTTCCCGGCCAGCGACCCCATCTCGCCGTCGGCGGCCATGCATGCCGAGGAGCAGGCCGAGTCGGCACGCCAGGGTGAGACGGACTGGAAGCTCAAGCCCGGCGGCACGGCGCCGGCCGGCTCGGACGCGGCGTCCGGCTCCGGCACGAACGCAGGACGCTGATGCGTGCGGCCTGCCCCACCGCCCCGGACGTGACGGGCGCAGGGGCGACGTTGCGCGCAGCACGCGCCGCAGGCGACCGATCCGCCGGGCCCACGGGCGGCATGACGGCCCGATCGCCTGCTGCGACGCGGCCGGATGACGACGGCTGTCCGATCGCTGAAGACCCCCCGCTCAGCGCCCGCGCCGCTGCCGGGGCCTTCGCACGCGTGCGGCGGCTCAGCCTGCTGCTGTCCGCCCCGCTGAGTGCGGAGGACCAGGCACTGCAATCCATGCCCGACGCCAGCCCCACCGCAACTGCACAGGGCGTCCGCCCATTGCGCGCGCCCGTCGCGCCACGGTAGAAACGGGACAAACGACAACAACAACCGCGCAGGACGCCCCATGGCCCAGCCCTCCCGCCAGCACGTGGTCGCCGGCGTTGCCAGCATGGTCGGCACCACCATCGAGTGGTACGACTTTTTCCTCTACGGCACCGCCGCCGCCCTGATCTTCAACAAGCTCTTCTTCCCCGCCTTCGACCCGCTCACCGGCACCCTCGCCGCCTTCGGCACCTATGCCGTGGGCTTCCTGGCGCGCCCGCTCGGCGCGGTCGTGTTCGGCCACTACGGCGACCGCGTCGGGCGCAAGAGCATGCTGCTGGCGACGCTGCTGCTGATGGGCATTCCCACCACGCTGATCGGCCTCATCCCGACCTACGAGAGCATCGGCTACTGGGCCGCGCTGCTGCTCGTGCTGATGCGCTTCCTGCAGGGGATGGCGGTGGGCGGCGAATGGGGCGGCGCCGCGCTGATGGCGGTGGAGCACGCGCCGGAGGGCCGTCGCGCCTTCTTCGGCTCGCTGCCGCAGGCGGGCGTGGGCGCCGGGCTCATCCTGTCCTCGCTGGCCATGGCCGCGGTGTCGCAGCTGCCGGAAGAGGACCTGCTGTCCTGGGGCTGGCGCCTGCCCTTCATCGCCTCCGTGGCGCTGCTCGCGGTCGGCGCCTTCATCCGCTTCCGGGTGCAGGAGTCGCCCGCCTTCGAGGCCATGCGCGAGCACGGCCGCCAGGTCGAGATGCCCGTACTGGAGGTGATCCGCCACCACCCGCGCGTGGTGCTCACCGCCGCCGGCGCGCGCATGGCGGAGACGACCTGGTTCTACACCGTGGTCACCTTCTCGCTGACCTACGTCACGCAGCAGCTCGGCCTGGCCCGGGCCGCCGCGCTCGATGCCATCGTCATCGGCGCCGTGGTGTCGCTGTTCACCATCCCGCTCGCCGGCTGGGCCTGCGACCGCGTGGGCGCGCGCCGGGTGTTCCTGGCCGGTGCCGCGCTGATCTGCGCCGGCGGCTTCGCCTTCTTCGCCCTGCTCGCCACGAAGTCGCCGGCGCTGCTGGTGCTGGCCATGGTGCTCGCCATCGGTGGCGTTTTCCCGCTGGTGTATGCGCCGCAGTCGGCGCTGTTCTCCGCGCAGTTTCCGCCGGAGCTGCGCTACAGCGGCATCTCGGTGTCGGTGCAGCTCGCCGGCGCCGTGGCCGGCGGCGCCGCGCCACTGGTGGCCACCGCCCTGCTCAAGGCCGGCGGCGGCGATCCCTGGCTGATCAGCAGCTACCTGCTGGGGCTGGGGGTGATCGCGCTGTTCTGCGGCTCGCTGCTGAAGCCGGCGCATTGAGGCGGGAGGGCCGGGGCAGTACCGGCGCCTGCCCCGGCCGACGCTGGCCGGAAGAGGGCCCCGCCCCCGGCGCGGGTCGCGGCAAGCTCTCCCGGCCCATCCGTCGGCGACGGGGCGGCTTGCCGCCACCGCCCGCCGGCGTATAATTAATCATTCGATTAACTAATCCTGCCCATGCCCGACTCCCCCTCCCGCCGCGGCCGTCCCGTCGACCCCGCGGCCGCGGCCGAGCGTCGCCGTCGCCTCTGCGACGCCGCCGTGGCCGTGGCGCTGCGCGACGGCATCGCCGGCCTTACCACGCGCGCCGTCGCCGAGGAGGCGGGGCTGACCGCCGCCATGGTCGGCTACGAATTCGACAGCAAGGATGGCCTGCTGCTCGCCGTGCTCGAGCACATCCACGCCGGCGTGCGCGACGCCCTCGCCCACGCGCCGCTGGCCGGGGCCCGCGACCCGGCCACGGTGCTGGAGGCGCTGGCCGGCGCTTACTGGGCCCATGTGCTGGACACCCCGGCGCTGCAGCGCGCCCAGTACGAGCTCACCCTGCACGCGCTGGCCCTCCCGGGCGGCGAGGCCATTGCCCGCGCCCAGTACCGCGGCTACGTGCTGGCGGTGGCCAACGCGCTCGAGCATGCCGCGCCGCTGCCCTCGGAGCGCCTGCACGAGGTCGCCGGCACCTGCGTCGCCCTCATGGACGGCCTCATCCTGCAATGGCTCGCCACCGGCGACACCGCTGCCTGCGCACGCCGCCTCGCGCTCGGCGTGCGCGCCCTCCAGCACACCCTGCACACCCACGAAGAACACCTTCCGGACGACCTGACCCCATGAACCGCAAGAACGACGACACGATGGTCGATGTCGCCATCATCGGCGCCGGCTTTGCCGGCCTCTGTGCCGCCCGTGAACTGGAAAGGCGCGGACTGCGCGTGCAGGTGCTGGAGGCGCGCGACCGCGTCGGCGGCCGCTCGCGCCCGGGCACGCTCAACGGCGTCACCATCGATACCGGCGGGCAGTGGGTGGGCGTGGGGCACGAGCGCCTCGAGCGCCTGGCGCGCGAGGCCGGCACCACCCTGGTGCCGCAGTACGGCGAGGGCCGCAAGGTGCTGCAGGTCATGGGCGTGACCAGGACCTACAGCGGACTGATCCCGCCGGTGTCGCCGCGCGCGCTGGTGGAAATGCAGCTTGCGCTCTGGTCGCTGCGCCACCTGCAGCGCAAGGTCGACCCGGCGCGTCCCTGGGATTCGCCGGTGGCGCACCTGGACGCCGAGACGCTCTCCACCTGGGAACGGCGCTGGCTGCGCTCGCCGGGCTCCCGGGCCATCTTCGACATCGGCGTGCGCGCGGTGTTCTGCGCGCGCCCGGGGCAGCTGTCCATGCTGCACTTCCTGAGCTACATCGCCGCCAACCGCAATTTCGACTACCTGGTGTCAGCCGAGGGCGGCGCCCAGGCCGCGACCGTGCAGGGCGGCATGCACCAGCTCACCACCTGGCTCGCGGCGCAACTCCGCACCCCGGTGCTGCTGGAGGCGCCGGTGCAGCGCATCGTGCAGTCCGACAGCGGCGTCACCGTGAGCCATGGCAAGGGCGAACTGCGCGCGCGCCGCGTCATCGTCGCCATGGCGCCGTCGATGGCGCGCCGCATCGGTGGCGACCCCGCCCACACCGCGCGCGACAAGCTCGGCGAACGCATGCCCATGGGCTCGGTGATCAAGTGCCTGGTCGCCTACGAGCGTCCCTTCTGGCGCGAGCAGGGCCTCTCGGGCGAGTTCGTCAGCGACAGCGCGCCCTTCTCGCCGGTGTTCGACCATTCGCCGGCGGACGGTTCCTGCGGCATCCTCGTGGGCTTCTTCGACGGCCCCGAGGCGCTGCGCTGGAGCGGCAATCCCGACGGTCGCCGGCGCGCGGTGATCGAGTCGCTGGTGGCGGCCTTCGGCCCGGAGGCGGCCAACCCGGTGGACTACATCGACCACGACTGGATTGCCGACCCCTGGAGCGAAGGCTGCTATGTCGGCCTGCCCGCCCCGGGCGCGCTGACCGAGCTCGGGCGTGCGCTGCGCGCGCCACACGGGCGCGTGCACTTTGCCGGCACCGAGGCGGCGGAAGCCTGGACCGGCTATATCGAGGGAGCGCTGCAATCGGGGGAATACGCGGCGCAGGAAGTGGCGCTGGCGCTGCAGGCGGAACGCTGAGGCTCAGTCGTGGTGGAAGAGGCGGCTGACGATCTTCCACCCGCCGTCGATCTTCAGCAGCGAGAGATGGTCGGTGTAGAAGAGCGCCTCGTAGAGGTAGCACACGCGCACCATGGCGACGCTCCCGGAGACCTCCACGGCGGTGAGGTGCATGTCGACCTCCTCGTCGAGCAGCGCGGGGGGCGGGTTGCGCTTCACGACACCGATGTAGCCGTGCAGGTCCTGGCGGATGCACTCGCCCTCGTAGTAGCCATTGACCACGGCGTCCTTCGCGAACTGCGCCTGCACGCGGTCGACGTCGCCCTCGTGCAACCCCGCGACAAACGACTTCACGACCGTCTCCACGGCCTCGTAGTCAGACACCTGGCTTCCCCTTCGCTCGCGTCAGTGACGCCGGACCGTTCCGGCCGGCGGGCGGGCCCAGTGCGGCCCCGGCAGGCGGTCGCCCGCACGGGCGTCGCCGCGCGCATGTTACCTCGCGCCGCGCCGTGAGGCACGGGGGGGTGCCGGGCGGCGCCCGGCGCAGGACGGCGCGGCAGCCGGCATTGCGGACCGCGGGGCGACAGGCCCTCCGGGAAGGGCCGATGGACGATGCCGGCATGGCCCCGGGCGGGCCAGGGCCGGCCCCGGGCACGGGCGCCCCGGGGGCGGCAGCGGCCGGGACCGGCGCCCCTGCGCCTTGTATCTTCAAGACTCGGACCGGCTCGGGTAGCCCGAGCGGCCTCTGGGTAGAAGTTTGAAGCCCGTGACTGAGCACTGGGCGCCTGAGCCGGA